>NZ_JBEZCZ010000003.1:39884-325982 GCF_040647875.1 Micromonospora sp. NPDC049230 | reverse complement strand
GACTGCCCTCAGCTTCGATGCCCTACCACGACAGGACATCGGTGCAGGTCTCCCACCTCCACTCGATCGAATAGCGCCTCGTGGCGCACGTACCCCGTGATCCACACCCAGTCGTTGTAGGGATCGTCCTCGCCGATGGACACCACCCGCATCAACAGCGCCCGGTCCCCCGTGAACTGCACCGAGCAGTCCGGGCCGACGAACACGACGTCTCCCGCCTTCACGGCAGCCAACCGATGAATCTGCGGTACACCGTGTCGGCGGGAGCCCAGGTCATGTCCTGCATGGCTGCGGTGAGGTGCGACCTCAGGTAGATCCGAAGGGCTGCCGGCGAAGCGGCGTACTCCCCCAACAGCTCCACGCGGCGTGTGGCACAAGGCCAGGGCCGGTCGCATCCCTCGCACAGCCAGAGCGGCAGGACCGGTGCGTGTGTGGTCATCGGCGGCCCTCACCCGGCCAGTGACCCCGGTTGATCGGGATCTTGTGCCTGGCCCGACATGGCAACTCGTTCCCGCACTTGCAGACGTTCCGCCACCTGACCCACGACCACACCGGCTTATGCCTGCGAGCCAGGGTCATCGCTACTGCCGCCAGGTATTCGCCGTAGGGCACGTGCCGACTCATCTGTCCTCCCTCCGATGGGGGAAGTGGCAGTGGGGCCATGCAGGGTCACCCGATCACCACACCCGGCAACACCGTCCCACGCATGATAGCAATCCGCAATATGCGGAAACCCGTTTTGCGTGCTGCGTGTCTGCGAAAGGAAGTCAGGTATTCCGCATGGCAAGATGGCGACATGTCGCAACGTCAGAGTCCGACGGTCAGACGCCGACGACTGGCGCTCACCCTCCGACAGCTCCGAGACCGGGCCGGCATTACCTCGGCTGATGCAGCCCGCCGGGTCGACCATGACGCAAGTTGGCTCAGCCGGATCGAGACGGCAGAAGTCCGGCCACACCCGAACGACGTACGGGCGCTACTCGCTCTGTATGGAGTGGAGGGAGACCAGGCCGAGGCGGTCATTGCGGTAGCTCGTCAGGCGAAGCAGCGCGGGTGGTGGCAGCGGTACAGCGACGTCCTGCCGGACTGGTTCGCCGCGTACGTCGGCATGGAGTCAGAGGCATCCGTAATCCGCACCTACGAGTGCCAGATGGTCCCGGGCCTGTTGCAGACCGAGGAATACGCGCGGGCTGCGTTCCAGGGTGCGCCAGTCAAGATGCGCGACGACGAAGTAGAGCGCCAGGTCGCGCTGCGGATGGAACGTCAGGCCATCCTGAGGGGCGACGATCCGCCGATGCTGCGTGTGGTCATCGACGAGGGCGCAGTTCGCCGCGTGGTCGGCGGCCCCGAGGTGCTGCACGGGCAGCTCAATCGACTCATCGAGGAATCGGCCCGGAGCAACGTCCAGATCCTGCTACTGCCGTACTCGGCAGGGGTCGGCTTTGACGGCAGCTTCGTGATACTCGACTTCCCGCCGATGCCGGAGCCCTACCCAGACGCAGCCGAGGAACGGTTGGTCTACGTCGACACGCTCACCGGAGCGCTATACCTGGAGCGCCCCGGGGAGGTTGCCGCGTACGCTGCGGCACACGAGCAGCTACAAGCCCTTGCGCTGGCACCCAAACCCACGCGGGATACGCTGCGTGCGATTGCAGCAAATCTGATCACCTAGGAGGGCACGGCATGGACCTGCCTCGCGTCACCTGGCGCAAGAGCACCAGGTCCGGCTCCAGCGGCAACTGCGTCGAGGTTGCCACACCGCCGCCAGTCGTGATGGTCAGGGACTCCAAGGACCGGCAGGGACCGGTGCTGTCTTTCAGCTCGTCCGCCTGGTCGTCGTTCATTCAGGGGCTCAACCCCCGGGACTGACCAACACCCCCATCCGCATGGATGGGAGGCGCAGGCTAAGGACTCTCAGTTCGCCGCAGAGACGCCGTCACCGCGCCAGCCCGGGTCGAGCCCCTGCCAGGAATCGAACACGGGTCAGCCGGACCCCAGTCCACTCGTCCTGAGGAAGTCCAAGACGACCGTGCCTGAACGCATTGGCGAGTAGCGCAGCGTCGGGGTGCCGGTTTTCGTGCCACACGACACGTCGGAGGCGCTGGGGCAACGAACGTGCCGTAGGCGGGCTGTGACGGCCGCCGCAGCGCTCGGGGGCATCGATGCCCGCGCGTCGGTCCTAGGGTCGGTGTGTGGGCACCTGGGCGGGGATTCGCGGCCGCTGGCGGTCGCTGTCGCCGCTGCCGCCGCCGGGTCGGCTGCGTACCCTGTCGCTGGCCACGCTCGCCAACACCGTCGGGACCGGGCTGTGGGTGACCGGTTCGGCGCTCTATCTCACGCGCGTCGTCGGGTTGGGTCCGACGCGGGTCGGGCTGGGGCTCACGCTCGCCGGCCTGGTCGGGCTCACCGCCAGCGTGCCGCTCGGCGGGCTGGCCGACCGGCGTGATCCGCGGAACCTCCGGGCGGTCCTCCAGGTGGCGCAGGCCGCCGTCGCCGTCGCGTACCTGTTTGTCGGCTCGTTTCCGGTCTTCCTGCTGGTTGCCACACTGGACGCGCTGCTGATCTCCGGCAACCTGGCGGTCCGCGCGGCGCTCGTCGCCGCGGTCGGCGGACCGGAGGGCCGGGTGCACGCCTTCGCCACACTACGGGCGGTGGCCAACCTGGGTGTGGCGCTCGGCGCGGGGCTGGGCGGGTTCGCGCTGGTGGCGGACACCGGGTGGGCGTACCGACTGCTCGTGGTCGGCAACGCCGCGACCTATCTGGTCTCGGCGGCGCTGATCATGCGACTGCCGGGGTATCCGCCGGTCCGGCGGCCGCGTCGGACCGGCCCCGGTCGTGCGCTGCGCGACGGACGGTTCCTCGCGGTCGCCGGGGCGTCGGCGGCGCTCTCCCTGCACTGGGTGGCGCTGACAGTGCTGCTGCCACTGTGGGTGGTGACCCGCACCGACGCCCCGCCGGTGCTGGTCTCCGCCATGCTGCTGGTCAACACGCTGCTCACCGTGCTGCTCGCGGTACGGCTGAGCGGTGGCGCCCGGCACGCGCTGCCGGCGGCGACGGCGATGCGCCGGGCCGGACTCGTGCTCGCGGCCGGGATGCTGCTCTGGGCCACGACCGGCTTCGTCTCGGGCGCGCTGACGATCGGCCTGCTGCTGTGCGCGACAGTGGTCTACACCCTCGGCGACCTGTGGCATGCCGGGGCCGGGGCGGCACTGGCCTACGACCTCGCCGCCCCGGACGCCATCGGCGCCTACCAGGGGGTCGACACACTGCTCGCCGGGCTGGCCCGCGCCGCGGGGCCGGCGTTGCTGACCTGGCTGATCCTCGGCGGCGGCCCGACCGGCTGGCTGGCCCTGGCCGGGCTCCTCGCCGGCACCGGCCTGGCCGGGCCACCGCTCACCCGGCGGGCCCTGGCGAACCGTGCCGAGCCGTCCCCGGCCAGCGATCAGCCGATCTCCTCGTCGACGTAGCACCAGCGCCAGGTCTCGCCCGGCTGCACCGACCGGATCACCGGGTGGTTGCTGGACTCGAAGTGCTTCGTCGCGTGCTGGTACGGCGACGAGTCGCAGCAACCGACATGCCCGCAGCTCAGGCAGCCCCGCAGGTGCACCCAGTCGGCGTTGCCGATGGCGACGCAGTCGGGACACTCCTCGGTGGTGCGCGGCTCGACCGCACCCGCCTCGGCCAGATGCTGACAGCTCACTTCTCGACCTCCCGCAGCAACGACTCTTCCAGGTCCAGGTCTCGATAGGCCCGCACCAACACCTCCTCAGGGATCCGACCGGAGTCCCGGGCAGCCCGGAACACATCCCGCTCGGCGTCGATCATCTCCTGTCGTAGCCGACCGTACGCCTGCGACGGCGTTTCCCGCTCGGTGCCACCGAGTCGTTCCCAGGCCAGGTTGTTGCGATCCTCCAGCGCTCGGCGCAGGCGGTCCACCACCGCCTCCGGGGCGCTGCCGGCCAGCGCGTCGAGGCGGTCCTGGGCGGCCCTGCTGGCCTGTTGCTGCACACCGGCCGCGGACAACGCGTCCTGTACCGGGTCGTCCTGGGGCAGCTTCAACCGGCGGGCGACCGTCGGCAGCGTGGCACCCTGCCCGACCAGGGTGACCACGATCACCGCGAAGGCGAGCCAGATGAACAGGGCTCGGGGATACGGCTCGTCGCCGGCCAGGGTCAGGGGCAGGGCCAGCGCGGCGGCCAGTGTCACCACTCCCCGCATTCCGGCCCAGCCGATGATGATCGGGAACTTCGCCGGCGGGGCCGGGTCGCGGCGGCGGATCCGGGGAACCAGCCGGGCCAGGTAGGTGGCCGGGAAGAGCCAGACGAAACGGGTCACGAAGACTGTGGCGAGCACCGCGACGGTGATGAGCACGAGCGAGCCGGTCGGCTCGTCGAGGTCGCGCAGCACCTCCCGCAGTTGCAGACCGACCAGCAGGAAGACCAACCCCTCCAGCAGGAACCGGGCCAGCCGCCAGAACGCGCCGATCTGCAACCGGGAGGCCGCCGAGAGCAACTGGGACAGCTTGTGGCCGAGCGCCAGCCCGGTGACCACCACCGCGACCACGCCGGAGGAGTGCACCGCCTCGGCGGCGAACACCACGGCGAACGGGATGATCAACGACAGCGCGTTGTCCAGCAGCGGGTCGGTGATCCGCCGGTGCAGGAAGCCGAAGACCACCGCGCCGAGCGCGCCGATCAGGATGCCGCCGCCGGTGGCCCGCAGCACCTCCAGGGTGACGTCGGCGGCACCGACCGCCGAGCCGGCGGTGGCCATTGTGGCGACCCGCAGCAGCACCAGCGCGGTGGCGTCGTTGACCAGGCTCTCCCCCTCCAGGATGGTGACCACCCGGCGGGGCAGCCCGACCCGACGCGCGACAGCGGTGGCGGCCACCGCGTCCGGCGGCGCGACGACAGCGCCGAGGGCCAGGCAGATCGCGAACGGCACCTGCGGCAGCAGCAGGTGCAGCACGAACCCGACAACGAACGCGGTGAACAGCACCAGGCCGACAGCGAGCAGCAGGATCGGCCGGATGTTGTTCTTGAACGCCGGCACCGACGTCTCCAGCGCGGCGACGTAGAGCAGCGGCGGCAGGATGCCGACGAGCACCAACTCCGGGTCGAGTTCGACGTGCGGGACGCCTGGCACGAAGGAGAGCGCCAGGCCGAGCACGACAAGCACGATCGGCGCGAGCAGACCGAGCCGGCGGGCCAGCGCGGCACCGAGGGTGGCGATCGCCAGGAACACGACGACCGGAAACAGGCCTTCCATGGGGTACGAGCCTAGGGGGCCGCCGATTCGGGCCTCGACCAGCCGGGCCCCGAACAGCCGGGCTTTGACCAGCCGGGTCCCTTGATCAGCCGGTCGGCCGCAGCTTCGGCAGCACCTCCGCGCCGAACGCGTCGATGAAGTCGCGCTGCTCCTGCCCGACGTGGTGCAGGGCGATCTGGTCGAAGCCCAACTCCACGTACTCCTCCAGCCAGCCGACGTGCCGGCCCAGGTCGGCCGAGATGTTCACCACGTCGGCGACCCGCTGGGCGGGCACGTCGGCGGAGACCACGTCGAAGTGCTCGACAGTCTCCAGGTCCCAGCAGACCGGCGGGGCGAAGACGTTGCTGCGCCACTGGTCGTACGCGAGGGCCTCGGCCTGCGCCTGCTCCGGCGCCCAGGAGACGTGCACCTGGAGGTGCAGCGGGCCGCGTCCGCCGGCGTCCCGGTACGCGTCGATCATCTCGCGCAGGTGCGCCACCGGGGCGTTGACGGTGATCAGGCCGTCCGCCCACTCGGCGCACCAGCGGGCGGTGGCCACGCTGACGGCGGCGCCGACGAGCGCGGGCGGCTCCTCGGGACGGGTCCACAGCCGGGCCCGGTCCACCCGGACCAGCCCGTCGTGGCTGACCTCCTCGCCGGCCAGCAACGCCCGGATCACGTCCACGCACTCCCGCAGGCGGGCGGCGCGGACGTCCTTGCGTGGCCACGGGTCGCCGGTGATGTGCTCGTTGCTGGCCTCACCGGTGCCCAGCGCCGCCCAGAACCGGCCCGGGTACATCGTGCCCAGGGTGCCGATGGCCTGCGCGATGATCGCCGGGTGGTACCGCTGACCGGGCGCGTTGACCACACCGAACGGCATGCCGGTGGCCTGCAACGCCGCGCCGAGCCAGGACCAGGCGAAGCCGGACTCGCCCTGCCGGGCGCTCCACGGGGAGAAGTGGTCCGAGCACATGGCGGCGTCGAAGCCGGCCCGCTCGGCGTGCGTCACCGCCTCCAACAGTGCGCGCGGACCGATCTGCTCATGCGAGGCGTGGAACCCGAACGACGTCATGGGCGCACTTCCTACCCACGACGGCACCGCCTGATGCGTGCCGCGCCCCGAGCTACTCGGCGTGCGCTCCGGCACCGGCCGAGGCGGCGCCCTCGCCCACCCAGACCGTCTTGGTGTTGCAGAACTCCCGCATGCCCAACGCCGACAACTCCCGCCCGTAGCCGGAGTTCTTCACACCGCCGAACGGCAACTCCGGGTACGAGGTGGTCATCCCGTTGATGAAGACGTTGCCCGCGTCCAGGTCGGTAGCGAAGCGCTCCTGCTCGGCCGGGTCCCGGGTCCAGGCGTTCGAGCCGAGCCCGAAGCTGGTGCCGTTGGCGACCTCGATCGCCTCGGAGTACGAGGACACCCGGAACAGGCCGGCGACCGGGCCGAAGACCTCCTCGGACCACATCCGCATCGTCGGGGTGAGGTCGGCGACCACCGTCGGCGGGTAGAACCAGCCGTCGCCGGCTGGCGGTTCGCCGCCGCAGAGCACCGTCGCGCCGTTGTCCACCGCGTCGCGGACCTGGGCGTGCACCTCGTCGCGGCCGCGCTCGCTGGCCAGCGGCCCCACGTCGGTGTTCGGGTCCATCGGGTCGCCGACCCGCAACGCGGCCATGTTCGCGGCGAACTTCTCGGCGAAGGCGTCGAACACGTCGGTGTGCACGATGAACCGCTTCGCGGCGATGCAGGACTGGCCGTTGTTCTGGCAGCGGGCGGTGGTGGCCACCTCGGCGGCGGCGTCCACGTCGGCCGAGGGCATCACCACGAACGGGTCGCTGCCGCCGAGTTCGAGGACTGTCTTCTTCAGCTCCCGGCCGGCGATCTGGGCGATGGACCGTCCGGCGGGCTCACTGCCGGTGAGCGTGGCGGCGCGGACCCGGGGGTCACCGAGGATCGTCTCGACCGCATCCGAGCCGACAAGCACCGTGGTGAAGGCTCCCTCGGGGAAGCCGGCCCGGCGGAACACGTCCTCCAGCAGCAGCGCGGTCTGCGGCACGTTCGAGGCGTGCTTGAGCAGACCGGTGTTGCCGGCCATCAATGCCGGCGCGGCGAAGCGCATCACCTGCCAGAGCGGGAAGTTCCACGGCATCACCGCGAGCACCACGCCGATCGGCTGGTAGCGGATGAACGCCCTGGTCGCCTTCACGGCGGGCGCGTCGGCCGGCTCGTCGGCGAGGAACCCCGGGGCCCGGTCGGCGTAGAAGCGGGCGGTCGTGGCGCACTTGGCCACCTCGGCCTGCGCCGAGGCGTACGTCTTGCCCATCTCGGTGGTCATGATCCGGGCGATCTCGTCCCGTTCGGCGTCCAGCAGGTCGGCGGCGGCGTTCATCCACCGGGCGCGCTCGTCGACGGTGGTCTGCCGAAGTTGCCGGTACGCGAGGTCGGTGCGCTCGATGGCGGCGTCGAGTTGCTCGGTGGACATCGCCTCATAGGTCTTGAGCACCTGTCCGGTGGCGGGGTTGGTGGTGGCGATGTGGGGCATCTCGTCCTCCTGTCACTCGAACAACGAGTGTCGTACGCCCGGCTCCTCGCGGTGCCGGGCGGCGCGGCGGCGCTGGATCACGACCAGGTCGACAACGGCGACCACGGCGAAGATCGCGCAGAGTACGCCGAGCCAGGCGATGCCGGCAGCGAACGCCAGCACCGCGAAGAGCACCATGATCACCAGCCCGAAGCCGGCGAGGGTGAGGCGAAGGTTCAGCGCGCTGTTCGCGTGGCCGACCGTGCCACGGGCACGCCGGGGCTGCGATCTCGTCATACCCAGGGAGCTACCCGCGATCGGCCCGGTTAACCGGTACGACGCGCTCGTGGGCCGGTGTGCCTCGGCACATCCGATCGCGCCACGGGCCCGCGACCCGCACGATGGGCGCATGTCAATGACCCTCGCCGTGCCGGTGACAGTCGCCATCGCCCGCCGTGTCGATCCGTCCCGGGCCAGCGAGATGGTGGCCTGGATGCGGGCCGGCACGGCGTTGGCCGAGGCGTTCCCGGGTTTCCTCGGCGCCGGGTGGGTGCAGAGCGGCCCCGGTTCGCCGGACTGGCACATGCTCTATCGCTTCGCCGACGCCGAGACGCTGCGCCGGTGGGAGGAGTCGCCGCAGCGGCACTGGTGGCTCAGTTCGGCCCAGGGCATCGTCGAGCACACCCGAGTCGAGCGGCGTACCGGCATCGAGGGCTGGTTCGATCCGCCGCTGGGGCACTCGGTGGACCCGGTCGAGCCGGTCGCGCCGGTCGCGCCGGTGTCGCCGCCGAGGTGGAAGCAGGCGGTGACCATCTGGTTGGCGTTCTTTCCGCTGAGCCTCAGCGCCACCCTGCTGACAAGTCGTTTCCTCGCCACCGTGCCGCTGGCGGCGCGGGTGCTGCTGATGACGCTCTGCCTGACCCCGCTGATGACCTATCTGGTGCTGCCCCGGATCACCCGGGCCCTGCACCGGTGGCTGCACGCCCAGCCGGCCCGGCGGCGGGATTAAAGCACCTCCGACCGCTGTCGCCGACGCTCTGCCGCATACCCGACAGCAACTTCCCGGCACGCCACGTCTGGCGCATAGAGTTACCGCGCTGTCGCTCTGTGCTGTGGAACTCGGTGCTGCGAGACGGGAGATGTCATGCCTCGACGGTGGGTCGCCGCGCTGGCCTGTCTCGCCGCGCTTGTCGCGTTGGCCTGCGAGGGCGGCACCTCCGCGTCACCCCGCCCCACCAAGAGCGGCCCGTCGGGCGGCCCGGGTGGCATCGCCGCGCTCGGCGACTCGATCACCACCGGCTTCGCCTCCTGCCTGGTGCTCACCTCCTGCGAGCGCAACTCCTGGTCCACCGGCGACGGGCTGCGGGTGCAGAGCCACTACCGGCGGCTGCTCGACCAGGATTCGGCGATCCGCGACCGGACGTACAACCACGCCCGCGCCGGCGCCCGCGCGGACGCCCTGGAGGGTCAGGCCCAGGCAGCGGTACGCGACCGCCCCGACTACGTCACAGTGCTCATCGGCGCCAACGACGCCTGCCGGGGCGGGGTGGACGCGATGACGCCGGTGGCACAGTTCCGGGCCGACGTGGACCGGGGGCTGCGGGTGCTGCGGACCGGCCGCCCGAAGGCCCGGGTGCTGGTGGTGAGCATCCCCGACCTGTACCGGCTCTGGGAGGTCGGGCACGACGACCCACGGGCGGTCCGCGCGTGGCGGCGGGGGGTCTGCCCGGCCCTGCTGGCCGAGGCGACCTCGACGACGCCCGCCGACCGGGCACGCCGGGCCGCCGTCCGGGACCGGATCGACGCGTACAACGCCGAGTTGGTCGCGGCCTGCCGGGCGTACGGCTCCCGGTGTCGCCACGACGGCGGCGCGGCGCACAAGGTCCGCTTCACCCTGGACCTGCTCAACCCGCTGGACTGGTTCCACCCCAACGCCACCGGGCAGAGCCGGCTCGCCGAGGTGACCTGGCGACCCTCCGGTATGGCCGGTTGACCGTCCCGGAGGGGGATCGTCAGGGGTGGCGGGGCCCCGGAAGTGCGGTGCCCCGGGGGCGGTAGAGGGCCCGGGAACGCTGCGCGAGGTCCTTGGTGGCCGACGAGTTGGCCCAGGTGCCGAGCACGATGGCCGCACCTGGAATGACCTTGGCGACGATCCGCTTGGCGGCCCGGACTCCGGCCATCTGAGCCAGCCGGACGCCGAGTTGCAGCATCACCCGGCCGAGCGGGCGTTGGCCGCCCAGACCGAAGAGCGCGTCGGCGCGCTCCCGACCGGCGGCCACGCCGAGTGCCAGCCGGGCGCTCTCGGCGACCTTGTGCACGCGTTGCAGCACCAGCAGATCGGTGGCCCGGTCGCTGTGCATCGGGTCGACGTCGTACGCGGCGGCGATGTGCAACACCATGCGTGCCTGGGTCCAGGCCAGGACGCCCACGTCGATCACGGCACCGGGCAGCCCGGCCGCGCCGGAGACCGCGCCGGACAGCCGGGCCAGGTTGACGAACTTGCGGGCCGCCTGGTCGGCCAGGGCGTCGGCCGAGATCCCGGGCTGCTCGGCTCGGGCCCGGTCGGCCCACTGCTCGGCTTCCGGCCCGAGCCGGCGCACCGCCTCCAGGGCAAGGTGCTCCGGAGCGTACTGGGGGTCGTCGCGCATCCGGTCCCACAGGCGGGCCGGCGGACCCTCGGGGGCGTCCGCCGGCCCGGCCGGCAGATCGACGGGCGGTTGGGGAGTGGGGGCGGCTGGCTGGCCGCCGACGGGCGGGGTGTCGGTCACCGGGTCTCCCCTGGGATGGGAATGGCGGACAGGGCGGCCGATGGAGCGGTCAGCGGCGGCGGTTGGACAGCTTGGCCGCCAGGCCCTTGAGCTTCTGCTGGTTGGCGGGCTTGGCCATCTCTCGACGACCTCGCTCGACCATCTGCTGCCCCTTCGGCGATCTCAGGAACGTGGTGATGCGCTGCATCAGTGACATGGCGTCCTCCTGTCGATGGTCCCTCAGTCATGTGTACCCCGAACCCGCAACACATGTACCCGGGATCCGACAGCCTCAACCCTGACCGTCCACAGTGGGCGGTAGACTACCGCCCCGTCGGCGCGATGGCGTCGACGACCCGGGTGGCCCGCCACTCGTGCTGCTGGTAGTACTCGGGGTAGGCGGAGACCTGCACGGCCTGGGCGGCGTCGGTGAGCCGCATCCGCTCCCAGCCGGGCACCTGCTCCAGCGCGCCGAGAAACTGCCGGGTGGCGAACTCCGGGTCCATCAGCCGACCCACCGGGCCCCAGCCGCTGCTGGAGCGCTGCTGGAACAACCCGACCGAGTCGTGGTCCCAGCCGACACCCTGGTGCGGATAGTCCTGCGACTCGGGCAGCACACCGCTGGCCACGTTGTAGAGGTTGCTCTCCTGCATGGCGGTGGCGACCGCGATCACCAGCCCCCGGCGGGGCACCCCCATCTTGCGGCCGGCGCGCACGATCGCCTCGGCGTTCTCCATCTGGGTCCTGTCCAGCCCGGCGACGGGCGCCGGCCTGGTCGGGCGGGCCGGGGCCGCCTTGCGAGCCGGCGCGCTGGTGTCCGGGTCGGCGGGAGTCGCCGCGGCGGACGCGGCGGGGGTCGTCGGGGCGGCGGTGCGGTCGAGGCCACGGGAGGCTCGCTGCTGCTCGGCGCGCTGCGCCAGCTCCGCGCCGGAGATCGCGTCGCGGCGGGTGGCGGCACCGGCGGTCTCGTCCCGGACCTGCGCGACAGCGGCCAGGCCGAGGCAGCAGACCACGCCGGTCGCCAGCGCCACCTGCGCCCGGCGTCGACCGGCCAGGTCCCGGGTGTACGCCCGGAGGCGACTCGCGGCGGTTGTCCGTTCGGTTGAGGTGCCATCCTCCGTATCGGTAGTGGGGCTGCTCGGGGCGTACGGGTCGTCGAGGGTGCCGTCGTCACGCATCAGCCGAGGCTAGGCAGAGAGAGACCCCGATTACGCACGGTGATCACGTGGCGATCACCACAGATCGGGGCCGCACTGGTGGACGACCCGGGCGGGTCGACCCGCCCGGGGAACGTTCCTCGCGTACCGGATGAAGCCGGCGCCCCACGCAGGCCGGCACGGCCGGTGTCAGGCCCGGACATCCGACGCCCGGGCCTGACATGATCGACAAACTCGGCCTTTGGGCCGAACCGGCCCTCGGCCGATCAGCCGATCGCATCCATCCGGCGGCATAATCGGGCGATTAGTCCGGTCACGCCCAACCCCCGGGCGACGGATCGCCCGGCGCAGGAATGCACCAGGATGGCGGGTACGTTGCCCGAACGGGTGCCCTCCGTCGCGTGGGCGCCCCGCAGGCACATTTCAGGGAGGTCCGCACCGGTGCTCGACCCACATGAGCTCTACCAGCTCACCGACGATCTGCCCGACCTCGGGCAACCGGTCCTGATCCAGGCCCTCACCGGGTTCGTGGACGCCGGCAACGCCAGCCGGCTGGCGCGCGAGCAGCTGCTCACCTCGCTGGAGGGCCGGCCCATCGCCACGTTCGACGTCGACCAACTCTTCGACTACCGGTCGCGACGACCGGTGATGACCTTCGTCGAGGACCACTGGGAGAGCGTCGACGCGCCCAAGCTGGAGCTGCACCTGCTGCACGACGACGACGAAACCCCGTTCCTGCTGCTCACCGGCCCCGAGCCGGACCTGCAGTGGGAGCGGTTCGTCGCCGCCGTGGCCGGGTTGGCCGCCCGCCTGGACGTCCGGCTCACCGTGGGGCTCAACTCGATCCCGATGGCCGTGCCGCACACCCGACCGACCGGGGTGACCGCGCACGCCACCCGCCCCGAGCTGATCGCCGGGTACGAACCCTGGCTGCAACGCGTCCAGGTGCCCGGCAGCGTCGGCCACCTGCTGGAGTTCCGCCTCGGCGAGCAGGGCCGCGACGCGCTGGGCTTCGCCGCCCACGTGCCGCACTACGTGGCGCAGACCGAGTATCCGGCCGCCGCCGAGGTGCTGCTCACCTCCGTGTCGCGCAGCACCGGGCTGCTGCTGCCCGGCGACGGGCTGCGCTCGGCCGCCGAGGTGGTCCGGGTGGAGATCGACCGCCAGGTCGCCCAGACCGAGGACGCCGCCGCCCTGGTCCAGGCCCTGGAGGAGCAGTACGACGCGTTCGCCCGGGGTCGGGGCGAGAAGAACCTGCTCGCCCCGGACGCCGGGCCGCTGCCCACGGCCGACGAACTCGGCGCGGAACTGGAACGGTTCCTGGCCGAACAGACCCGACCCGGCGACACCCCGGGCAGCTGACCCGGCACGCCGGGGGCGGATGCGGCAGGCTGGGGGCATGCGCCTGGCGACCTGGAACGTCAACTCGGTGAAGGCCCGTCTCCCCCGGCTGCTGGAGTGGCTGGCCGACACCGGGCCGGACGTCGTCTGCCTACAGGAGACCAAGTGCCCCGACGGCGCCTTCCCGGTGACCGAGGTGGGCGCGCTGGGCTACACCGTGGCCAGCCACAGCGACGGCCGGTGGAACGGGGTCGCCATCCTGTCCCGGGTCGGGCTGGACGACGTCCGGGTCGGGTTCGCCGGTGAGCCCGGCTTCCCCGACCCGGAGGCCCGCGCCATCTCCGCCACCTGCGACGGGGTCCGGGTCTGGTCGGTGTACGTGCCGAACGGCCGAACGCCCGACGACCCGCACTACGCGTACAAGCTGGCCTGGTTCGCGGCGCTGCGCGACGCGGTGGAGGCCGAACTGGCCGGTGGGCTCCCGCTGGCCGTCTGCGGCGACTTCAACGTCGCCCCGACCGACGCCGATGTCTGGGACCCGGCGGTGTTCATCCACTCCACCCACGTCACCCCGGCGGAGCGGGCGGCGCTCGCGGCCCTGCGCGACCTGGGCCTCGTCGACGTGGTGCCGACCCCGATGAAGGGGCCGCACCCCTTCACCTACTGGGACTACCGGGCCGGGATGTTCCACCAGAACAAGGGCATGAGAATCGACCTGGTGTACGCGTCCGCGCCGTTCGCCCGCGCCGTCGGTTCGGCCTACGTGGACCGGGAGGCCCGCAAGGGCAAGGGCCCCTCCGACCACGCCCCGATCGTGGTCGACGCGGAACTGGTGCCCACGGTCGAGGGGTTCTGAGCGCGGTCTCCGTGTCCGGGCGCAGCCCGGTGACGCACCCACGCGCGCAGCCCGGTGACGCACCCACGCGCAGGGCTGTGGCTAGGGTGGGCAGATGGCAGTCGTGAAGATCAACGCAATCGAGGTTCCGCCCGGCGGTGGCGCGGAGTTGGAGAAGCGGTTCGCCGCCCGAGCCGGCGCGGTGGAGAACTCCCCCGGCTTCCTCGGCTTCGAGCTGCTCCGACCGGTGGCCGGCGAGACCCGCTACTTCGTCTACACGAGGTGGGAGACCGAGGAGGCGTACCAGGCCTGGGCCGCCGGCCCGTCCCGGGCCGCCCACGCCGCCGCGCCCGGCGAGAAGCCACGCCCCCCGGTCGCCACCGGCGCCAGCCTGCTGGAGTTCGAGGTGGCCCTGCACGTCCCCCAGCCGTGACCGCCCGCCAGCCGTGACCGGGCGCTCACGCGTGATCCACTCGGGCTTCAGGAAATCGGGGTGTCCCCGGGGGTGGGATAGCGCGGTTTCCTGAAGCCCGAGTGGATCAAAATGCGCGGATCCTCCGCCGGAGCGAACCCCGGGGCAGGGGGCGGTCTGCGCTGATAGCGTCGGAGCGTGTCGACCGGATAGCCGGCCGCCCGGGCAGCCCGGCAGCGTCGACCGTCAGTCACCCTGCCCACAGGCCGTCGGCACCGGCGAGTCCAGGCAGTCACGGGGGATTCCGGCCATGTTCGACGGGTTCGAAGAATTCGACATCGCCACGTCCGGCGCGACGATCCACGGCCGCCGGGGCGGGAGCGGGCCGCCGGTCCTGCTCCTACACGGCATCCCCGAGACGCACCTCATGTGGCATCAGGTCGCGCCGCGGCTCGCCGAGACGTACACCGTCGTCGCCACCGACCTGCGGGGGTGGGGCGACAGCGGCAAACCACCGAGCACCGCGGACCACGAGCCGTACAGCATGCGCGCGATCGCCCGCGACCAGGTCGAGGTGATGCGGAGCCTGGGGTATGAGCGGTTCCGGGTCGTCGGCCACGATCGCGGAGCCCGGTGCGCGTACCGTCTCGCGCTGGACGAACCGGACGCCGTCACCCGGCTCGCCGTCCTGGACGTCGTGCCCATCGGCGACGTCTACAACCGCGCCGACCGGACGTTCAGCCTCTCCTACTGGGTGTGGTCCTTCCTGGCCGCACCGTCCCCGGTGCCGGAACGCTTCATCGACGCGGCACCCGCCGTGCTCGTCGACTTCATGCTCGACACCTGGCCCGAGGTGAAGGACGCCTTCCCACCCGAGGTACGCGCGGCGTACGTCAGGCAGTTCAGCGATCCCGCCACGGTCCACGCCATCTGCGAGGAGTTCCGCGCGGCGGCGACGCTGGACTACCAGCAGGACGAGGCGGATCGCGGCACCCGCAGGATCGGCTGCCCGGTCCTGTTCCTGTGGAGCCAGCGTGGTCAGGTCGCGAAGCTCTACGACGACCCGCTCGCGATCTGGCGGGAGTGGGCCGACGACGTACGCGGTGAGCCGGTCGGAGTCGGGCACTTCATCCCGGAAGAGGCCCCGGACGAGACCAGCCGCCAACTCCTCGCCTTCCTGAGCTGACGCCGGGCCGACCTGCCCGCGCCGTCCCGGTTGATCCACTCGGGTTCACGAAAACCGGGCTGTCCCGGTCTGGCTGACACCCCGACTTCCATGAACCCGAGTCGATCAAGCCGTAGCGGGCGGCCAGGCAAGCGCGGGTCAGGGCTTGCGGGACGCCTGGAGGGTGGCGAAGGCGATCACGTTGTCGGCGTAACCGGTGCGGCCTCCGATGAACTGGCCGCCGCAGGTGATCAACCGCAGCCCGGCGGGGCCGTCGTCGCCGTAGATGCGCTCGGCGGGCAGCCGGTCCTTCGGGAAGTGCTCCACTGTGTCGACCTTGAAGATCACCGTCGACCGGTCCGCCCGGGCCACCTCGATGAGGTCGCCCGGCTTCAGCTTACCCAGATCGTAGAAGACCGACGGTCCGCTCTTGGTGTCCACGTGCCCGACGATCACCGCGGGGCCAGGCTCGCCGGGCGTGGGACCACGGTCGTACCAGCCGGTCTCGTTGTGCCGCTCCAGCGGCGGTACGGCGATCGAGCCGTCCCGGGCCTGTCCGACGGGTGCCACCGGCGCGGCCACCTTGATGGCGGGCACGGTAAGGCGCACCGGGCGGCTGGCCGACAACCCGACCGACTCGCTGCGCGCCGGCCGGTCCCCGCCGGCCGGAGCCCAGTCGAACGGGCCGACCGACCGGCCCAGCCCCGCCCCGGTGGCGAAGACCCCCGCCAGCACCAGCACCACGGCCAGCGGCACCGACCAGGGACTGCGGCCGGTCGGGCGGCTCCGCCGAGGCGCCACGGCGGTCGCCGGGCGACCGGCGACCACCGGTCGATCGGAGCCCACCGCCCGATCATCCACCGGCCGACGGGCAACCATCTCGCGCCGATCCGAGCCCAGCCCACGATCGTCCACGGGCCGACGAGCAACGACGTCCCGACGGTCCGAGCCCACCGCACGATCATCCGTTGGCTGGCGGGAACCGGCCGGAGGCGACGAGCCAGCAGCACCCGGCTGGCGGGAACCGGGCGGCGGCGGGGGGTGGAAGATCTCCATGACAGGCTCAGCGACGCGCCGCGCCACGGACCGGATGTGGCCGGCGTAGCGCCACGATGGCGAGGATCAACCCGGTGACGGTCAGCGCCGCGCCTCCGGGCAGCAGCAGCTTGCCGGTCATTCCGTCGGCACCGCCGCCGAAGCCGGTGGCCGGACCGCGACTGGGATGCGCCGGAACCTTTTTGACCACCTGGAGCATTGTCGAGGCGGTCTCACCGTCACGGCACTCCAGCTTGACCCGGTAGTTGCCGGGGCGCGTACGCTCGCGCACCATCGGCGCGGCGGTGAGCACCCCACCCTGCGGCTGTACGCCGACGGCGCCGAAGGCGTCGGAGACGACTGTGGCGCCCACCGAGTTGTCCTGACAACTGGCCCGGATCCCGACCAGGTAGCCGGGCTGCACCGTGCTGGGGCTCACCTCGACGAAGATGTCTATCGGCGTCGGCTGGGGCGCGCCACCCGGTGGGCCTTCGGGCTGCGGCGCGGGAGCCGCGAACACCGAGACGGCAGACGCCGGAACGGCCAGCACCGAGACGACAGACGCCGGAGCCGCGAACGCGGGAGGGGCGGCGAGCAGGGGGCCGGCGAGTACGGTCAGCACCGACAGGGTCACGCCGCCACGGGTCACTGTCACGATGCCCCCTCTCGACGCCGCGCGGCCGAGTCGGGCAGCGGAACCCCCGACCTGCCGTACCAGTTGGATCCTCTCATTTCCGGTCGCACATCACATCCGATTCGTCGGCGGCGTCGCGTACTCTCGGATCGCTGTGACCGCCACCGAGCACGACCCCGCCGCCCCGCCCGTGAGCCGGACAATCCGCACGTTCCACCCCCGTCGAGGTCGGATGAGCGACCGGCAGACCGACGCGTTGGGCCGTCTCTGGCCCGCGTACGGCCTGGATGTGCCGGACGGACCGGTCGTGCCCGTCGACCTGGCCGACCTGTTCGGTCGCCGGGCGCCGGTGGTGTTGGAGATCGGCTCGGGCATGGGCGACAGCACCGCCGCGATGGCTGCCGCCGACCCGGACCGAGATTATCTGGCGGTCGAGGTGCACACCCCGGGAATCGCCAACCTGCTCGACCTGGTGGACCGCCACGGTCTACGCAACGTGCGGGTGGCCCAGGGTGATGCGTTGTCCCTGGTCAACGGCCTGCCCGAGGGTGTGCTGGATGCGGTGCACGTGTTCTTCCCGGACCCGTGGCCGAAGGCCCGCCACCACAAGCGGCGGATCATCCAGCCGACGCACGTGGCGCTGCTGCGGTCCCGACTGCGGCCCGGTGGCACGCTGCACTGCGCGACCGACTGGGCCGAGTACGCCGAGGCGATGCGGACGACACTGGAGGCGGACCCGGAGTTGGTGGACGCGTACGGCGGCTTCGCGCCGCGTCCGGCGCACCGCCCGGTGACGAAGTTCGAACGGCGCGCGATCACCGCCGGCCGGCCCGTCGCGGACCTGCTGTACCGCCGCCGGTGACCGCCGGCACACCCGCCCAGAAGGCCGACGGGGCGTTCGACGCACCCCGACAGCGGCCCGACGGGGCGTTCGACGCACCCGGACAGCGGCCCGACGGGGCGTTCGACGCACCCCGGCAGGAGCCCGGCGGGGGCCGGGTTGGCGCGCGGGGGCATGATCCAGGCACCATGGACAGGCTATGACGCTCACCGCCGCGCTGCCGACAAGCGCCGACCCCGACACCCTCTTCGACGCGTTCGCCGGCTGGGCGAAGGAGCGCGGCCTCGACCTCTACCCCCATCAGGAGGAGGCGGTCATCGAGATCGTCTCCGGCGCGAACCTGATCATGAACACGCCCACCGGCTCGGGCAAGAGCCTGGTGGCGATCGCCGCGCACTTCGCCGCCCTTGCCGACAGCCGGACGACCTTCTACACCGCGCCGATCAAGGCGTTGGTGTCGGAGAAGTTCTTCGCCCTGTGCGAGGTCTTCGGCGCCGAGAACGTCGGCATGCTCACCGGCGACGCCAGCGTCAACGCCGATGCCCCGATCATCTGCTGCACCGCGGAGATCCTGGCCAACCTGGCGCTGCGCGAGGGCACGAAGGCCGATGTCGGCCAGGTGATCATGGACGAGTTCCACTTCTACGCCGAGCCCGACCGGGGCTGGGCCTGGCAGGTGCCGATCATCGAGCTGCCGCAGGCCCAGTTCATCCTGATGTCCGCCACCCTCGGGGACACCACCCGGTTCGTGGACGACCTGACCCGCCGTACCGGACGGGCGACCGCCGTCGTGCGCACGGCGGAACGGCCGGTCCCGCTGATCTTCTCGTACGCCATGACGCCGCTGCACGAGACGCTGGAAGAGCTGCTGGAGACCAAGCAGGCCCCGGTGTACGTGGTGCACTTCACCCAGGCCGCCGCGCTGGAACGCGCGCAGGCGCTGATGAGCGTCAACGTCTGTTCCCGCGCCGAGAAGGACATGATCGCCCAGGCGATCGGCGGTTTCCGGTTCACCTCCGGCTTCGGCAAGACGCTGTCCCGGCTGGTCCGGCACGGCATCGGCGTGCACCACGCGGGCATGCTGCCCAAGTACCGCCGCCTGGTGGAGACCCTCGCCCAGGCCGGCCTGCTCAAGGTCATCTGCGGCACCGACACCCTCGGCGTCGGCATCAACGTGCCGATCCGCACCGTGCTGTTCACCGGCCTGTCCAAGTACGACGGGGTCCGTACCCGGCTGCTCAAGAACCGGGAGTTCCACCAGATCGCCGGGCGGGCCGGCCGGGCCGGGTACGACACCATCGGCCGGGTCGTGGTGCAGGCGCCCGAGCACGTGATCGACAACGAGAAGGCCCTCGCGAAGGCCGGCGACGACCCGAAGAAGCGGCGCAAGGTGGTCCGCAAGAAGCCGCCGGAGGGCTCGATCGGCTGGGGCCAGCCCACCTTCGACCGACTTGTCGACGCCGAACCGGAACCGCTGACCTCCAGCTTCCAGGTCAGCCACTCGATGCTGCTCAACGTCATCGGCCGACCCGGTGACGCGTTCACCGCGATGCGCCACCTGCTCACCGACAACCACGAGGAGCCCGCCGCCCAGCGCCGGCACATCCGCCGGGCGATCGCCATCTACCGGGCGCTGCGCGCCGGCGGGGTCGTCGAGGAGCTGCCCGAGCCGGACGAGACCGGCCGGCGGATCCGGCTCACCGTCGACCTCCAGCTCGACTTCGCGCTCAACCAGCCACTCTCGCCCCTCGCGCTGGCCACCATCGAGCTGCTCGACGCCGAGTCCCCGTCGTACGCCCTCGACGTGCTGAGCGTGATCGAGTCGATCCTGGACGACCCCCGGCAGATCCTGTCCGCGCAGCAGTTCAAGGCGCGCGGCGAGGCGGTCGCGGCGATGAAGGCCGAGGGCATCGAGTACGAGGCACGCCTCGAACTGCTCGACGACGTGACCCACCCGAAGCCCCTCGCGGAGCTGCTGGAGGCCGCGTACGAGATGTACCGCCAGGGCCACCCCTGGGTCGCCGACCACCAGCTCTCCCCCAAGGCTGTGGTCCGCGACATGTACGAGCGGGCGATGACCTTCACCGAGTACGTGCAGTTCTACGGGCTGACCCGCTCGGAGGGCCTCGTCCTGCGCTATCTGGCCGACGCGTACAAGACGCTGCGCCAGACCGTGCCCGAGGACGCCAAGACCGAGGAGCTGATCGACCTCATCGAGTGGCTGGGCGAGCTGGTCCGCCAGGTCGACTCCAGCCTCATCGACGAGTGGGAGCGGCTGCGCAACCCGGCCGACGTGGCCGAGGTGGCCCAGGCGCACGCCTCCCTGACCGACCGGCCGCCCGCGGTGACCCGCAACGCGCGGGCGTTCCGGGTGCTGGTGCGCAACGCGCTGTTCCGCCGGGTCGAGCTGGCCGCGCTACGCCGCTGGGATCTGCTCGCCGAGCTGGACGCCGCCGACGGCTGGGACTACGACGCGTGGGCCGACGCGCTCGCGCCGTACTTCGAGGAGTACGACTCGATCGGCGTCGGTCCCGACGCCCGCGGGCCGGCGCTGCTGATGATCGAGCAGGGCCGGGAGCGGTGGACCGTCCGGCAGAGCTTCGACGACCCCAACGGCGACCACGACTGGGGCATCAGCGCCGAGATCGATCTCGTGGCCTCGGACGAGGTCGGCGCGGCGGTGGTCCGGATCACCGACGTCGGCCAGCTCTGACAGTCCTCCCGACAGAGGGGGTCGTCCGCATCGCGGACGGCCCCCTTTGTCGCCTTTTCCGCACCCTCGTTTTCGCTGGGCGATGTCAGACCCGTCGATTAGAATGTATGTACTAATCGAGTTCCTGACCTGCAGGATTACGACTAGGGAGGACGCCCGTGACCGCTCCCGCCTCCACGCCCCTCACCCCCTACGCCACACTGCTCGGCTTCACCCGCTACGTCGACCGCACCGGCCCCACCAAGGCGACCTTCGTGGGCGGGCTGCGCAAGCAGCGTGCCAGCCGGTCCGGCTTCAACCCGCACGGCCAGTTCGTCAAGGCGCTCAAGGCCGACATCGCCTTCCACACCGGCGGCACGCACCTGGCCGGGGTGGTCGACGTGGTCAAGCCACGCTGGCGCCCGCTCTACCAGGCGCTCGTCCCCGGCGCCACGGCCTGGCTGCACTCCCTCGGCGACCCGGCCGCCCTCGACCTGGCCCAGACCCGCGACGCCCTGGCCATGCTGGGTGACCTGCCCGTCAAGATCAACCCGCACTTCGGGGTACGCCACGCCGACGGTCGCGCCGAAGCGGTCCGGCTGCACTTCGACGAGACCCCACCGAGCGAGGAGTCGGTGCTCGCCACCCTGCACCTGATGGCCCGACACATGGACGCGGTGCTCCCGCACGCCGAGCCGGTCCTGGTCGACGTCCGCCGTGGCCAGGCCCACCGCATGCCCACCGACGCCAAGCCCGACCAGATCGAACGCTGGCTGTCCGGCGAAGCCGCCGCCTTCCAAGCCATCTGGTCCACCGCCGCCTAACACCCACCCACCACCCACCCACCCGCCCAACCCCCACTCCCACCCCCACATCCGACCGCCGCCGCCGCGCTCTATCCGCCCAAGATCCGCGCAACTTCGGGGATGCTGCTGTCTCGCGTGGCGAGGAGGCAGCAAGAACACCGAAGTTGCGCGGATCTTGGTGTTCAGGGGGTTATCCACAGGGGCTGCGGACGCGCTCCTCCGCCGGCCCAAGGTGTCGTCATGCCTGTTTCCCCACGACGGCCGGCAAGTCTGCGGGGGCGCGTTTTTCGCGGCTCCCGTGCCGTTGCCCAAGGCCTGCTCACCCGAACGGAGCCGCGCAGCACGGCCTGGCGTCCACTGTTTCGGGACGTCTACGCGGATGCCCGGATGCAGGTCACGCTCCGCACTCGTTGCGCCGCCGCTGTGCGCTGGGTGTTGCCAACGGGTGTGGTGATCGCTGGTCGTAGTGCGGCGGCGCTCTACGGCGCGGCATCGGTTGCCAGCCACGAGCCCCTCGATGTGCTCGTGGCTGGCCGGCCAGCGGTTCGGTCCCGTCTCGGGGCTCGTTGTGCACACCGGCGCGATCGCCGCGGCCGACATCGCGCTACGTCAGGGCATTCCGCTGACCACGCCTGCGCGCACCTGTTGGGACCTGGCCCAGTGGCTGCCGACGGAGGAGGCCGTCGCCGTCGTGGATCGCCTGGCCGGCCAGCGGCTGGTGGTGATCAGTGAGCTTCGTGCGGGCTCCCGATCGCGAGTGGGCGACCGGGGCTGGAGACGGATGATGCGGGTAGCTGAACTGGCCGACGCGGGCGCGGAATCGATCCCCGTGTCGCGACTCCGGGTGCGGATCGTGCTGGCCGGCGTGCCGACGCCCGTGACGCGGTTCGTGGTCGGGCGTGATGGGAGATTCGTGGCCCGTCTCGATCTCGCGTGGCCGCACCTCAGGGTCGCCGTCGAGTACGACGGGTTGTGGCACGACGATCCCGGGCAGTTCCACCGAGACCGACGCCGCCTCAACCGACTGATGGGCGAGGACTGGATCGTTCTGCATGTCACCGCCAACCGGTTCCGGGAGGACTTCGACGGCTTCCTCGCCGAACTTCGCCAAGCCCTGCAATCCCGCTCCCGCTGACCCCAACCCCCAAGCGCCCCGACCCCAGGCACCCCAAGATCCGCGCGACTACAGGGGATCCTGCTGCCTCGCGAGCTGGCGAGGCAGCAGTTTCCCCGAAGTTGCGCGGATCTTGAGACGTGCGCGGGGCGCGGGGCGATTAGGCGGCGGGGAGGTATTTGGTCAGGTCGTCGAGGATCTTGTTGGCGGCGCCGACGCCGATGCCGGTCATCCAGACCTCGTCGGAGACGGAGTACGCCTTGCCGGCCCTGACCGCGCCGAGGCCCTTCCAGAGCGTCCCGCCGGCCACCTTTGCCTGCTCGGCGGCGGCCTTGTCGCCGTACGCGGTCACGAAGATGACGTCACCGTCGACCTCGTTGACCCGCTCGGGGCTGACCAGGTCGAAGCGCTTGTCCTCCTTGTTCGCGAGCAACTGCCGCTCGGGGCGACCCAACCCGGTGTCACCGAGGACGATGCCGGAGAACGAGTCCGGGCCGTACACCCGGATGTTGCCCGGGAGGAAGCGCACGATCGACACCTTGCGGGCGGCGGCGTCGCCGAGGGTCGCGCCGAAGTCCTTGGCCCGCTTCTCGTAGGCGGCGAGCAGGTCCTTGGCCTGCTGCTCGCGGCCGAGCGCCTTGCCGTCGAGGAGGAAGTTGTCCTTCCAGGTGATGCCCACCTTGTCGGTGAACACTGTCGGCGCGATGGCGGCCAACTCGTCGTAGAACTTCTCCTGGCGGAACTTGCTGCCGAGGATGAGGTCGGGCTTCAGCGCGTTGATCGCCTCCAGGTCGGGCTCGGCGAGCACCCCGACCGCCTTGATGCCGGCGAGCTTGTCCGCGCCGAAGTAGGTCGGCCAGCTCTTCGCCTCACCGGCGGTGGCCGCGCCGACGGGCGTGATGCCCAGCGAGAGCGCCGTGTCGATCTTGTCGGTGTCGAGCACGACGACACGCTTGGGCTCGGCCGGGACCTTGGTGGTGCCCATGGCGTGGGTGATCTCCCGGGTCTCCCCGGTGGTGGAGCCGGCGACCGGGTCGCTCTCACCGCAGGCGGTGAGTCCGACGCCGAGGGCGACGGCCGCGGCGAGGGCGGCGACGAGACGACGCATCAGAGTCCTTTCGAGGGGTACGAACCGGAGAGCGGGTTGGCCGCGTCACCGGTGGCGGGTCGGGCGACCGGTACGGACGCCGTCGACGGAGAGGGGTCACCCGCGTCAGCGGACGCATCGCCCTGGCCGCCAGCGCCATCCGGCGAGGCGACCACGCTGCCAGACGCCGCAGCGTCAGCGGCAGCCGCAGCGGGAGGAGCAGAAGCCGCCGGAGCGGCAGCCGGGGCGCGGGTGCCGCCGGTGTGTGCGGGCACCACCAGCGGCGCGCCGGTCACCGGGCAGGGCACGACGACGCAGGCGAGCCCGAAGACGTCGCGGACCAGGTCGGCGGTGAGGATCTCCCGGGGCGGTCCGGAGGCGACCACCGCGCCGGCGCGCATAGCGACAAGGTGGTCGGCGTAGCGGGCGGCCTGGTTCAGGTCGTGCAGCACGGCGACGACGGTGCGGCCCCGCTCGACGCGCAGCCGGTGCAGGAGGTCCAGCACCTCCACCTGGTGGGCCAGGTCGAGGAAGGTGGTCGGCTCGTCCAGCAGCAGGGCGTCGGTGTCCTGGGCGAGCGTCATGGCGATCCAGACCCGCTGGCGTTGACCCCCGGAGAGGCTGTCCACGGGCCGGTCGGCCAGGTCGGCCACGTCGGCCAGGGTCATCGCCTCGTCCACCGCCGCGCCGTCCTGCGACGACCACTGCCGCCACCAGCGCTGGTAGGGCTGCCGACCACGGCCGACCAGGTCTGCCACGGTGACGCCCTCGGGCACCAGTGGGCTCTGCGGCAGGACGCCGAGCCGGCGGGCGACCTCGCGGGTCGGCAGGTCACGGATCGCGGTGCCGTCCAGCAGCACCGTGCCCCGACGCGGGCTGAGCAGTCGGGCCATCGTGCGCAACAGTGTGGACTTGCCGCACGCGTTCGGCCCGACGATCACGGTGAACGCGTCGGTGGGCAGGTCCAGGTCGAGGCCGTCGAGCACGGTCCGCTCGTCGTAGCCGACGACCAGGCCGCGGGTGGAGAGCATCACACGACTCCTTGGGGGCGTCACGACGACCGCCGGCGGCCGCGCAGCAGCAGGAAGATCAGGTACGGGCCGCCGATCGCCGCGGTCAGCACACCGGCGGGCAACTGCGTGGGGGCGAGCAGCCGTCGGCCGGCCAGGTCCGCCAACACCAGCAGCAGCGCGCCGAGCAGCGCCGCGCAGACCAGCGGTGGCCGTTCGGCACGTACCAACCGCCGGGCCACCTGCGGAGCGACAAGCGCCACGAAGTCGACGGCGCCGACCTGGGCGGTGACCATCGCGGCGACGAGCACACCGGTGCCGGCCAGGCCGATCCGGCGAGCCACCGGGCGCAGCCCGACGCCCCGGGCGGTGTCGTCGTCGAGAGCGGTGCTGTTCAGTGCCCAGCCGGCCCAGGCCAGCACCGGCAACAGCACCAGCAGCGTGCCGGCGATCCAGGCGGCCTCGGCCCAGCCCTTGCCGGCGAGGGTGCCGATCAGCCAGATCTGCGCGCGCAGCCCGTCGATCGGGTCGGCGGTGAGCATGACCACCTCGGTCAACGCCCGGAAGGCGAACGCCACCGCCACTCCGGCGAGCACGAACCGCTGCGCGGCCAACCCGTGCCGGGCACCCAGGGCGAACAACAGCACCGCCGCGAGCAGCCCACCCACCAGCGCGGTGGGCGCCACCAGCACCGCGGCCATCCCGCTGGTCAGGGCCACTGTCGCGGCGAGGCCGGCACCCTGGGTGATGCCGATGACGTCCGGGCTCGCGAGGGGGTTGCGGGCCACGCTCTGGATCAGCGTGCCCGCCACGCCGAAGGCCGCGCCGGCCACTGCCGCCAGCACGACCCGCGGCAGTCGAAGATCAAAGACCACGAGGTCGTACGGGGTGCCGGCGCCGGAGAGGGCACGCAGCACGTCGGCCGGGGCGACGTACGGGGTCCCCAGCGAGAGGCTGAGCACGACGGCCAGCAGGAGCAGCACGGTCAGCGCGCCGGCCACCAGCACGGCACGACGACGAACCAGCAGGCTGACCGGGCCGACCCGCACCAGCGACCGCCCGGGCAGCCGAGCACCGTCGGCACCAGCCGAGCCGGCGACCGCGACGGCCGACAAGCCAGCGAGGTCGGCCGAGCCGGCGAGGTCAGCCGGGTCGGCGGGGGCAGCCGCGCCAGCGAGGTCAGCCACGCCTGCCGGCCCGGGCGGGTCGGCAGGACCGGACTGGTCGGCGGAGCCCAGGGGGCGCCGGGCGGGGGTCACGCGGTCACCACCCGGGCGCGACGGACCAGGACGGCCAGCAGCGGCGCGCCGATCAGGGCGGTGATGATCCCGGCGGGTATCTCGCCGGGTGGGGCGACGAGGCGGCCGACGACGTCGGCGCCGAGTAGCAGCGCCGGGCCGAGTAGGGCGGAGACGGCGAGGGTCCAGCGGTGGTCGGCGCCAACCAGGGCACGTGCCAGGTGCGGCACGGCCAGCCCGACGAAGGCGACAGGTCCGGCCGCGGCCACCGCCGCACCGGTCAGCAGCACCGCGGCGAGGCCACCGCCGAGTCGGACCAGGCCGATGCGGTGGCCGAGGCCGCGGGCCACGTCGTCGCCGAGGGCCAGCGCGTCCAGGCCGCGGGCCACCAGGGCGGCCAGCAGCAGACCGGCGAGAACGAAGGGCAGCACCTGCGCGGTGACCGACAGGTCGCGGCCGGCGAGCCCGCCGACCACCCAGAACCGGTACTCCTCGAAGGTGCGGGCGTCGATGCTGAGCAGCGCGTACACCCCGGAGGTCAGGCTGGCGTCGAGCGCCGCGCCGACCAGCGCGAGGGTGACCGGGCTGGCGCCCTCGCGGGCCCGGGTGGCGATGGCGAAGACCAGCAGCCCGGCGATCAGCGCGCCGCCGATGCCGAACCAGACGTACCCGGCGAGCGTGCCGACGCCGAAGACGGAGATCGCGAGCACCACCCCGAACGAGGCGCCCGCGCTGATGCCGAGGATGCGCGGCTCGGCCAGGGGGTTGCGGGTGAGCGCCTGGAACAACACACCGGCCACGGCGAGCGCGAGACCGACGGCGAGGCCGAGCGCGGTACGGGGCATGCGCAGCTCACGCACGATGGTGCTGGCGTCGCCGCCGTCGGGTGCGACGAGCGCGTGCCAGACCTGGTCGATGCCGAGGTCCCGGCTGCCGAGCGCGAAGCTGGCCAGCACGGCGAGCAGCAGCACCAGCGCCGCCCCGGCGGTGACGGCCACCCGGCGGCCGGTGCGGGTGCCGGACCGGCTGCGGGCCTGGGTCGGCCGGCTGGCGAGGGCGGTCACGAATCTCCTGCACGATCGGGCTTAGGTTCGCCTAACCTTAGCCGACCTGCGGAAAGTGACCTAACCGACGTCGGTCGATGCCGTCGAGAGCCCTGCCGGCACGCCACCGTCACCGGCCGCCGCGCCGCCGCGCGGGAGTACGGTCAGCGGTCGCATCATCTCGTTGTCCTCGTGCTCCAGGAGATGGCAGTGCCAGGCGTAGCGACCCGGCAGGTCGAAGTGCGCCTTGATCCGGGTCACCTCCCAGGGGTACGCGAGCACCGTGTCCATCCATCCCCGCTCCCCCGGGCCCGGCCGCGCCCTCCCCGAGTGCCCTCGGCCGAGCACCTCGAACTGGGCCTGGTGCAGGTGGATCGGGTGGACCAGCCGGGTGAAGTTACGCAATTCCCACACCTCGATGGCGCCCAGGGTGGGCTGCTCGGTCGTCGGATCACTCCAGCGCATCGGTCGACCCCGGCCACGCTCGTCGAGCGTGCCGAGCAGCATCGTCATCGACCCCGACGGGCCGGACATCCGCTCGTTGAGCGACAACCGCCGGACCCGGTCGGCCGCCGGCAGCCGAGGACGCGTCGGCAGCCGCAACCGCTCCGGCGGCACGCTCGGATCCGGGCCCGTCGCCTCGGTGACCACGAAACGCAGCACCTGCCCGGTGGTCTGCGGATCGGCCGGCGGGAAGTCCACCCCGGGCCGGCCACCGCGGTACGCCCAGTCGGGCCCCTCGTTGACGAGGTACAGCTCGGTGCCGGCGGGCACGTCGGTGAAGTCGACGATGGCGTCGACCCGCTGGGCGGGGCCGAGGCCCACGTGTTCGTGTGACACCGGCTCAGGCAGGAACCCTCCGTCGCTGCCGATCTGCCAGATCGGCAACACCGGGCGGGCCGGTCGCGCCGTGGCATGGGCGGCCACGCTCAGCAGCAGAAAGCGGTTGTTGGACGCGTTGAGCAGGCGGAACCGGTAGCGCCGCCGCTGCACCGTCAGGCTGGGCCAGGTGCGGCCATTGACGACGATGGTCGAGCCGACGCCCGGCGACGAGTGCCCGCCCGGGTAGAGCAGGTCGCCGTCGGCGGCGAAACTCCGGTCCTGGATCATCAGCGGAACATCGCGGTACCGGGCGTCCGGCGGGTCGTCGTGCGCCGGTCCCGGCCCGGGAAGCACCCCGTCCGGCAGGTCGCCGGCACCGCCGAGCAGGTAGAAGCCGGCCGGTCCGGCGTAGACGTTCTGGCTGGTGACCCCCAACGTGTGGTCGTGGTACCAGAGGGTGCTGGGCGCCTGGTCGTTGGCGTACTCGAAGGTGGCCGAGCCCGGCGCCCAGCGCAGACCGCAACGCTCGGCGAAGCGGGACCGGAACTCGTCGTACGCGCTGCCGCAGACGGCGAAGTCGGACGGCAGGTCGCGGGCGACCGGCAGGTACCACGCCTCGGAGTGCCCGTCGCTCTCCTGCGTGCTGTGCCCACCGTGCAGGTGCACCACCTGGGGCACCGGCCCGCGGTATCCGAGCCGGTCGCGGTGGCCGTGCTGGTCCCGGTCCGCGTTTCCACCGCCCGGGTTGGCCCAGTGCAGGGTGGGGTCGACCGCCAGCAGATGCGGCAGGAAGTCGCCCCGGCGGTCGACGAGCTGGTTGACCCAGGTCACGCGTACCGGGTGGTCCACCCGCGCCACGATGCTGGGCGCCGGGTAGCCGAAGCTGCCGGGATGGGCCGTGGAGCCGTAACCCCACACCGTCGTACGCGGCCAGGAGGGCGGCAGGATCTGCTGGCGGAACTGGCGCACCGCGATGACGTACGTGTCCCGCTCCGGACCGGTCGAGACCGCTGGCATGGCCGGTGGGATGCGCAACGGCGCGACGTACTTCGGGATGTCGGCGGCATCCAGCGGCACCGGCCCGGCGAGCGCGCGGCCCGCGGCCGTGGGACCCCCCGGGACCAGCACCGCGGCGCCACCGGCGGCACCTGCGGCGAGCAGCCCTCGTCTGGTGACCATGTCACACCTCCCGTTCGCGTCCGATCCTCGATAAGAGAATGAGTTTCGCGGACGGGTGCAAGTGCGACAGAACGCCGATGACACCCGTAAGAGGAACATTCCGCTTCACTCGCGCCATAGGGTGTGACCATGCGATTCGACAGGCACACTGTCGTCCTCCTGGTCCGGCCGTCGGATCCGCCGGACCTGCCACCGGAGGCGTTCGACCGGGTGCAGAGCGCCCACCTGGCCCATCAGGCGGGGTTCGTGGAGCAGGGGCTGGTGCTGGCGGCCGGGCCGCTGTTGGACGCCGACGACGACCAGCCGCGGGGCTTCGTCGTGTTCTCGATCTCCCCGGAGGAGGTACGCGGGCTCTACGCCGACGATCCGGCCGTCCGCGCCGGCCTGCTCGTCGCACAGGTGACAAGTTGGATGGTGCCGGAGGGCACCGTGCGGTTCGAGAGCGTGCCGACGCCCCGGTCGATGCTGGAGGCCGCCGCGGGCGACTGAGGGCCGAGTAGACCCTCGACGGTCAGCCGCGCAGACCCTCGATCGGCACCACCCGCAGGTCTTCCACAGTGCCGGCAATCACCCGCAGCGACGGGAAGTAGGCACCGAGTACCTGCCCGCACCTGTCGCACGGCTCGACGACCTCGCGTCCCCGGTCGGTGACCGTGACGATCGTCTCCAGCTCGGTCACGCCCTGCGTGGCGGCGGCGCCGATCACGACAAGTTCCGCGCAGGTGTCCCCGCTGTCGTGTCGGACGTTCACGGCGGAGAAGACCCGACCGTCGGTGGTCCGGGCCGCCGACGCGACAGTGTGGTGCTGGCTGCGGCAACGCAGCTTGGCGACCGCCGTGGCGGCCTGCACCAACGCGCGGTCGGTGTCGCGCATCTCCATCCGGCTCCCCCAGCACTCGACGTCGGCCGCCAACTCTAGGACCCGCTCGTGGCCGTGAAGGGACCGGAGGTGCCGCCGGGCAGCCGGCCGGTGGCCCTTCGGAGAGCCGGCCGCTCGGTAACCCGGGGGCGCTCCGCCGCGAGGCTGCCTATCCTTGGGCACGACATGCAGAATCCAACCGCCTCCGTCGCGACCGACCCGGTTCGCGAGCTGCACCGCCGCCTGACTCCTCTGATGTTCCGCGACCAGCGCCGGCTCCAGCGGCGGCTGGACGGTGCCCGCAAGCTGCGCGACCCGCAGCGGCGGGAGGCGGCGCTGACCGAGATCACCGCCGACCTGGTCCGGGCCGAGCAGCGGCTCGCCGCCCGCCAGGCGGCGGTGCCGGTGATCACGTACCCGGTGGGTCTGCCGGTCAGTGAACGCAAGGACGACATCGCCGCCGCCATCCGCGACCACCAGGTGGTGATCGTGGCGGGCGAGACCGGCTCCGGCAAGACCACCCAGATCCCCAAGATCTGCCTGGAGCTGGGGCGCGGCGTGCACGGCCTGATCGGGCACACCCAGCCCCGGCGGCTGGCCGCCCGCACGGTCGCCGACCGGATCGCCGACGAGCTGGGCACCGAGTTGGGCGACGTGGTCGGCTACAAGGTGCGCTTCACCGACCAGGTCAGCGAGCGCAGCCTGGTCAAGTTGATGACCGACGGCATCCTGCTGGCCGAGTTGCAGACCGACCGGATGCTGCGCCAGTACGACACGTTGATCATCGACGAGGCGCACGAACGCAGCCTCAACATCGACTTCATCCTCGGGTACCTGCGGGAGCTGCTGCCCCGCCGACCCGACCTCAAGGTGATCATCACCTCGGCGACCATCGAGACCGACCGGTTCGCCCGGCACTTCGCCGGGCCACCCACTGCCGACGAGCCCGACGGCGTGCCCGCGCCGGTGGTCGAGGTCTCCGGCCGCACCTACCCGGTGGAGGTGCGCTACCGGCCGCTGCTCGAACTCGCCGAGGGCGAGGAGGACGGCGACGGTGACGAGGAGACCGTCCGCGACCAGATCCAGGCGATCGGCGACGCCGTCGAGGAGTTGGCCGCCGAGGGTCCCGGCGACATCCTGGTCTTCCTCAGCGGCGAGCGGGAGATCCGGGACACCGCCGACGCGCTCGGCAAACTGGTGCAGACCAAGCGCTCGCTGCTCGGCACCGAGATCCTTCCGCTGTACGCGCGACTGTCCAGCGCCGAGCAGCACCGCGTCTTCGCCGCGCACTCCTCGCGCCGGGTGGTGCTCGCCACGAACGTCGCGGAGACCTCGCTGACGGTGCCCGGCATCAAGTACGTGGTGGACCCGGGCACCGCCCGCATCTCCCGCTACTCCAGCCGGCTCAAGGTGCAGCGGCTGCCCATCGAGCCGGTCTCCCAGGCGTCGGCCAACCAGCGCAAGGGCCGCTGCGGCCGTACCTCCGACGGCATCTGCATCCGCCTCTACGACGAGCAGGACTTCCTGTCCCGCCCCGAGTTCACCGACCCGGAGATCCTGCGTACCAACCTGGCGTCGGTCATCCTCCAGATGACCGCGATCGGGCTCGGCGACCTGGCCGCGTTCCCGTTCATCGACCCGCCGGACAAGCGCAACATCAGCGACGGCGTCAACCTGCTGCACGAGCTTGGCGCGTTGGACCCGACCGAGGCCGACCCGGCGAAGCGGCTCACCGCGCTGGGCCGGCGGCTGGCCCAGTTGCCTGTCGACCCACGCCTGGCCCGGATGGTGGTCGAGGGCGAACGCAACGGCTGCGCCACCGAGGTGTTGGTGATCGCCGCCGCGCTCTCCATCCAGGACCCGCGCGAGCGGCCGGTGGAGAAGCAGGCCCAGGCCGACCAGGCGCACGCCCGGTTCGCCGACAAGGAGTCGGACTTCGTCGCGTACCTCAACCTGTGGCGCTACCTACGCGAGCAGCAACGGGAGCTGTCCTCCAGCGCGTTCCGCCGGATGTGCAAGGCGGAATATCTCAACTACCTGCGCATCCGCGAGTGGCAGGACATCGTCGGCCAGTTGCGCCAGGTGCTGCGTACCCCGGCCGACGGCGACCGGCGCGGTGGGCGGCCGGCGCGCGACGCCGCCGACGACACGGACGCCGGCCGGGGTTCGAGCCGCCGGGGCGGCGCGGACCTGCCGGAGGAGATCGACACCCCGAAGGTGCACCAGTCGCTGCTGCCCGGCCTGCTGTCGCACATCGGGCTCAAGGACGCCCAGAAACACGAGTACCTGGGGGCGCGGGGCGCGAAGTTCGGGATCTTCCCCGGGTCGGCGTTGTTCAAGAAGCCGCCGCGTTGGGTGATGGCCGCCGAGTTGGTGGAGACCTCCCGGCTGTGGGGCCGCATCGCCGGCCGGGTCGAGCCGGAGTGGGTCGAGCCCCTCGCGCAGCACCTGGTCAAGCGCAGCTACAGCGAGCCGCACTGGGAGAAGAAGCAGGCCGCGGTGATGGCCTACGAGAAGGTCACCCTGTACGGCGTCCCGCTTGTCACCTCCCGCAAGGTCACCTTCGGCCGGATCGATCCGGCGCTGAGCCGGGAGCTGTTCATCCGGCACGCCCTGGTCGAGGGCGACTGGCAGACCCACCACCAGTTCTGGGCGGACAACAAGCGCCTGCTCGCCGAGATCGAGGAGTTGGAGAGCCGGGCCCGACGCCGGGACATCCTGGTCGACGACGAGACCATCTTCGGCTTCTACGACCAGCGGATCCCCGCCGACGTGTCCTCCGGACGGCACTTCGACAGTTGGTGGAAGAAGACCCGCCGTGAGCAGCCCGACCTGCTCACCTTCACCCGCGAGGTGCTGGTCAACGACGGCCGGCCGGGGGTGGACGAGAACGACTACCCGGACGAGTGGCAGGCCGACGGGGTGCGCCTGCCGCTGACCTACCGGTTCGAGCCGGGCACGCCGGACGACGGCGTCACCGTGGACATCCCGCTGCCGCTGCTCAACCAGGTGCCGGCGGAGAGCTTCGACTGGCAGGTGCCGGGGCTGCGCGAGGAGACGGTGATCGCGCTGATCCGCTCGCTGCCCAAGGCGATCCGCCGCAACTTCGTCCCGGTGCCGGACTACGCCCGGGCCGCCCTGGCGGCGATCACCCCCGGCGAGACGTCGCTGTTGGACGCGCTCACCCGTGAGCTGCGCCGGATGACCGGGGTGACAGTGCCCCGCGACGCCTGGGAGCCGGGCAAACTGCCCGCCCACCTGCGGGTGACCTTCCGGGTCCTCGGCGACGACGACAAACCGGTCGCCGAGGGCAAGGACCTGCCGGCCCTGCAACGTCAACTCCGTCAGGAGGTACGCCAGGTGGTGGCGGCCGCCGCGCCGGAGGTGGCCCGCAGCGGGCTGCGCGAGTGGAGCATCGGCACCCTGCCGCGAACCATCGAGCAGGTCCGCGCCGGATACGCGGTGACCGCGTACCCGGCGCTCGTCGACGAGGGCGCGACGGTCGGGGTGAAGGTGTTCGACTCCCCCGCCGAGGCGGAGGCGGCGCACTGGGCCGGCACCCGCCGGTTGTTGCGGCTCACCGTGCCGTCCCCGGCGCGGTTCCTCCAGGGTCGGCTCACCAACGAGGCGAAGCTGGCGCTGAGCCGCAACCCGCACGGCGGCGTGCAGGGGCTGATCGAGGACGCGGCCGGCGCGGCCATCGACCGACTGATCGGTGCGGCCGGCGGACCAGCCTGGGACGCCGACGGGTTCGCGGCGCTGCGGGAGAAGGTCCGGGCCGACCTTGTCGACACCGTGGTCGAGGTGATGGACCGGGCCCGCCGGGTGCTCGCCGCCGCGTACGCCGTGGAGCAGCGGCTCGGCGCCACCCGCAACCTCGCCGTGGTGGCCGCGCTCGCCGACATCCGCAAGCAGCTCGCCGGGCTGGTGCACGCCGGTTTCATCACCGAGACGGGGTACGCCCGCCTGCCCGACCTGCTGCGCTACCTCACCGCAATCGAGCGCCGGTTGGAACGCCTCGGCGGCAATCCGCAGCGGGACCGCCAACAGCAGGACCGGATCGCGGTGGTGCAGAAGGAGTACGACGACCTGCTCGCCGCGCTGCCGCCGGCCCGCCGACAGGAAACCGCAGTACGGCAGATCCGCTGGATGATCGAGGAGTTGCGGGTGAACGTGTTCGCCCAGGCGCTGGGCACCCCGTACCCCGTCTCCGAACAGCGGATCTACCGCGCGATGGACGACGCCGAGGGCCGCTGACCGACTCCGGTCGGTCAGCGGCTTGTCCGTCCTTTGCTCTGCACCCGCGGACCGGTCGGTGGCCGGTTGTTCGTCCGCCGCCCTTTGCTCTGCACCCGCGGAGGCGACACTCACGGTCCGTAGCTGGTGCATCCGCGGGTGCAGAGCAAAGGGAACGGACGACCCCTCACGGCGGTCAGCGGGCGTGCACGGAGAGCCCTCGGGGGCCTGCCACGGGCCGGACGGCGTTGGTCAGCGCCGGGCCGCGGGGCTCCCCGACGGCGGGTGACCACCAGGCGCGGTTGTCCCGGTACCAGCGGAAGACCTCGTCCAGCCCGTCGGCGAACCGGATCTGCGGCGCGAAGCCGAGCTCTTCGGTGATCTTGCGGTAGTCCAGTGAGTAACGGTGGTCCTGCACCCTGCGGTCCGGCACGTGCCGGACCCGCTCCCAGCCGGCACCGGCCAGCCGCAGGATCCGCTCCGCCAGAGCGCGGTTGGTGAGTTCGAGGTCACCACCGATGTTGTAGACCTCGCCGGCCCGGCCCTTGGCCAGCACCAGCGCGATGGCCCGGCAGTGGTCGTCCACGTGCAGCCACTCGCGCACCGCGCTGCCGTCACCGTGCAGAGTGATGTCCTGACCGGTGAGCAGACTGGTGACGAAGCGTGGAATGACCTTCTCCACGTGCTGGTACGGGCCGTAGTTGTTGGCGCAGCGGGTGATCGACACGTCCACGTCGTAGGTGCGCCAGTAGGACCGGACCACGCAGTCGCTGGCGGCCTTGGACGCCGCGTACGGGGAGTTGGGCTCCAGCGCGCAGCTCTCGTCCCAGGAACCCGCGCTGATCGAGCCGTACACCTCGTCGGTGGAGACGTGCACGACCCGGCCGACGCCGCTGCGGGCGCAGGCGGCCAGCAGGTGGTGCGAGCCCATCACGTTCGTCTCGAAGAACGGCGCCGGGTCGTCGAAGGATCTGTCGACGTGGGACTCGGCGGCGAAGTGCACCACGGCGTCGTGCCCCGGCACCACCTCGGCGAGCACCTGCCGGTCGCAGATGTCCCCGTGGACGAACGTCAGGCGGGGGTGCGCGAGCGGTAGGTTGGCCCGATCACTGGCGTAGGTCAGCTTGTCGATCACTGTCACGTCGCAGTGCTCGAACCCGAGGTGACGCCCGTCGAGCAGACTGCGCGTGAAATGCGACCCGATGAAGCCAGCACCGCCGGTAACCAGGATCCTCATGGATGGCCTCCCTGCCGGCGAGGAACGCCGTCGGTGAGTCGTACGGGGACGAATGGGGCTTTTGCCCGCAAGGAACCACCTTAGGTGACCACCGTCGGCACCGACCGTGATATTTACGCCTTAAGCATGAATTAACCCAGCGGGTCGATTACCGGGCCCGTTCAGAGCGGATCCACGCCGGGCGGCAGGTCGTCGCCGTCGATCGCCGAGTGGATGTAGTCGAGCAGGATCCGCCGGAGTTCCCGGCCGGCGTGGGTCGGCACGATGTCACGACGACGGGCCACCGCGATGGTCCGCCGCACACCGGGCGGGGCCAGCGGGGTGGCCCGCACGGCTGGCCGGCGAGCCAGCACGATGCCCGGCACCAACGCGATGCCGAGGCCCGCCTCGACGAAGCTGAGCACCGCGTCCATCTCGCCGCCGTCCACCGCGAAGGTCGGCTCGAAGCCCGCGTCGCGGCACGCCTGGATGGTGGCGTCGCGCAGGTCGTACCCCTCCCGGAACATCACCATCGGCTGGTCGCGCAGGTCGGTGATGTGCAGCTCCCCGCTCGCCGAGGCGGTCGGGACCTCCGCCACCGAGGCCACCACCAGGCTCTCCCGCAGGATCGGGTCGACGCGCAGGCCCGGGTCGGCGCCCTGGGCCGGCATGATGATCAGCGCCAGGTCGAGGTCGCCGCGGAGCAGGTCGCGGACGAGATCCTGAGATCCGCTCTCCTCGACCCGGAGGTCGATGGTGGGGTGGGCGTCGCGGAACCGGCGCAGCACCGGCGGAGCGAGCGAGGTGGCCAGGCTCGGGGTTGCCCCGAGCCGGACCCGACCCCGGCGCAGCCCGACCAGCTCCTGCACCTCCCGGGTGGCGGTCTCCACGTCGGCGAGGATCCGGGTGGCCAACGGCAGCAGCACCTCGCCCGCCGCCGTGAGGGCGATATTGCCCCGTACCCGCTCGAACAGCGGCGCACCGAGGTCGGCCTCCAGAGCGTGAATTTGCTTACTCAGTGAGGGCTGAGTTATGCCGACGATGTCGGCGGCATGGGTGAAATGTCGTACTTCGGCCACCGCAACGAAGTACCGAAGCTGATGGAGTTGCATCTAGATAGCTTACGGCTATCAACACTGCGAGTTTGATGCATTGGACGACTGATTGAAGTGCTCCTAGCGTCGGTTCCGTGGTCATCACGAAAACTCGGTCGCCCATCCGCTCTAACGTCGGCCTCAAGGCCGTCATGGCGGTGACGGGCATCCTGCTGGCGCTGTTCCTCATCGTGCACATGCTGGGGAACCTGAAGATCTTCACGGGGGAGACCTCGTTCGACCACTACGCGCACTGGCTGCGCGACATCGGCACGCCGCTGCTGCCCCACACCTGGTACCTGTGGATCCAGCGCACCGTGCTCACCGTCGCCGTGGTGGCGCACATCGTCGCCGCCACCGTGCTGGCCCGACGCGCACGCGCCGCCCGCCCGGTCAGGTACGCCCACCGCAAGAAGGTCAACGGCAGCTACGCGGCCCGCACGATGCGCTGGGGTGGAGTGATCATCCTGCTCTTCGTGATCTACCACATCCTGGATCTGACCACCGGTCACCTGAACCCTCAGGGCGACGCCAGCAACCCGTACGGCAACGTGGTCGCCGACTTCGCGCCGGAGCGCTGGTACGTCACGCTCTTCTACACGCTCGCCATCGTCGCGGTGGGCTTCCACCTGCGCCACGGCGCGTTCAGCGCGTTCCGCAGCCTCGGCCAGCAGACGCCCCGCGGCGAGCGCCGGGCGCGCACCGCCGCGCTGGTCTTCGCCGTGCTGCTGTGCGCCGGATACCTGGTGGTCCCGTTCGCCGTACTCACCGGATTGGTGTCCTGACATGGAACTCTTCACCGAGGGCGACCCGATCGCCGACACCAGGGCTCCCGCCGGCCCGGTCGAGAAGCGTTGGGAGACCCGACGCTTCGAGGCCAAGCTGGTCAACCCCGCCAACCGTCGCAAGATGACGGTGATCGTGGTCGGCACCGGCCTGGCCGGTGGCTCGGCCGCGGCGACACTGGCCGAGCAGGGCTACCACGTCAAGTCCTACTGCTACCAGGACAGCCCGCGCCGGGCGCACTCCATCGCGGCACAGGGCGGCATCAACGCGGCGAAGAACTACCGCAACGACGGCGACTCCGTACACCGGCTGTTCTACGACACCGTCAAGGGCGGCGACTTCCGCTCCCGGGAGTCGAACGTGCACCGGCTCGCCGAGGTGTCGGTCAACATCATCGACCAGTGCGTCGCCCAGGGTGTGCCGTTCGCCCGCGAGTACGGCGGCCTGCTGGACACCCGCTCCTTCGGCGGCGCCCAGGTGCAGCGCACCTTCTACGCCCGGGGCCAGACGGGCCAGCAGCTGCTGCTCGGCGCGTACCAGGCCCTGGAGCGGCAGATCGGCCTCGGCAACGTCGAGATGAACGCCCGGCACGAGATGCTGGAGCTGGTCATCGTCGACGGCAAGGCCCGGGGCATCGTCGTCCGCGACCTGGTGACCGGCGAGATCAGCACCGAGATGGCCGACGCCGTGGTGCTCGCCTCCGGCGGCTACGGCAACGTCTTCTACCTCTCCACGAACGCCAAGGGCTGCAACGTCACCGCCACCTGGCGGGCACACCGCAAGGGCGCGTACTTCGCCAACCCCTGCTACACGCAGATCCACCCGACCTGCATCCCGGTCTCCGGCGACCACCAGTCGAAGCTGACCCTGATGAGCGAGTCGCTGCGCAACGACGGCCGGGTCTGGGTGCCGAAGACCAAGGGCGACGACCGCAACCCGCGCGACATTCCCGAGGACGAGCGGGACTACTACCTGGAGCGGATCTACCCCTCCTTCGGCAACCTGGTCCCCCGCGACATCGCCTCCCGCGCCGCGAAGAACGTCTGCGACGAGGGCCGGGGCGTCGGCCCGACCAAGCTCGGCGTCTACCTCGACTTCGCCGACGCGATCGGCCGGCTCGGCCGCAAGGCCATCGAGTCCAAGTACGGCAACCTCTTCGAGATGTACGAGCGCATCACCGGCGAGGACCCGTACGAGGTGCCGATGCGCATCTACCCCGCCGTGCACTACACGATGGGCGGCCTGTGGGTCGACTACGACCTCCAGTCGAGCATCCCCGGCCTGTTCGTGATCGGCGAGGCGAACTTCTCCGACCACGGCGCGAACCGCCTCGGCGCCTCGGCGCTGATGCAGGGCCTCGCCGACGGCTACTTCGTCCTGCCCACCACGATCGCCAACTACCTGGCGTCGGGCGGTCTGGAGAAGGTCGACGCCAGCCACCCGGCGGCCGTCGAGGCCCGTACCGACGTCGAGGACCGGATCCAGCGACTGCTCGCGGTGAACGGCGACCGGACCGTGGACTCGTTCCACCGGGAGCTGGGCCAGATCATGTGGGAACACTGCGGCATGGAACGCAGCGAGGCCGGGCTGCGCAAGGCGATCGACGAGATCCGTGCCCTGCGTGAGCAGTTCTGGCAGCGGGTCAAGGTGTCCGGCACCGGCGAGGAACTCAACCAGTCGCTGGAGAAGGCCGGCCGCGTCGCCGACTTCTTCGAACTGGCCGAGCTGATGTGCGTCGACGCCCTGCACCGCGAGGAGTCCTGCGGTGGCCACTTCCGGGCCGAGCACCAGACCCCCGACGGTGAGGCGCAGCGCGACGACGACCGGTTCGCGTACGTGGCGGCCTGGGAGTTCACCGCCACCGGTGAACCCTCGGTGCTGCACAAGGAAGACCTGAAGTTCGAATACGTCCACCCCACGCAGCGGAGCTACAAGTGAACCTGACCCTGCGCATCTGGCGCCAGAAGGGCCCTGAGGACAAGGGTCGGATGGTGACCTACCCGGTCGACGACGTGTCCCCCGACATGTCCTTCCTGGAGATGCTCGACGTACTCAACGAGCGGCTGATCCTCGCCGGCGAGGACCCGGTCGCCTTCGACCACGACTGCCGCGAGGGCATCTGCGGCATGTGCGGCCTGATGATCAACGGTGACGCGCACGGACCGCAGCGCGGCACCACCGCCTGCCAGCTGCACATGCGGCAGTTCACCGACGGTGAGACGATCGACATCGAGCCGTGGCGGGCCAGCGCCTTCCCGGTCATCAAGGACCTGGTCGTCAACCGGGGCGCCTTCGACAAGATCATCGCCGCCGGCGGTTACATCACCGCACCGACCGGCAGCGCGCCCGAGGCGCACTCCACCCCGGTCGCCAAGGCCAACGCGGACGCCGCCTTCGAGTCGGCGGCCTGCATCGGCTGCGGCGCCTGCGTGGCAGCCTGCCCCAACGGCTCCGGCATGCTCTTCACCGCCGCCAAACTCACCCAGCTCTCGCTGCTGCCGCAGGGCCAGCCGGAGCGCTACACCCGGGTCATCGGCATGGTCGACGCGCACGACGAGGCCGGCTTCGGCGGCTGCACCAACGCCGGCGAGTGCACCCCGGCCTGCCCGAAGGGCATTCCACTGAACACCATCGGCCGCCTCAACCGCGACTACCTCGCGGCCACCGCCAAGGGCGCCGGCAACACCCCCGGCTCCTGAGGCGCCACACCACCCGGACCGCCGTGCCCCGCATCATCGGGGGTACGGCGGTTTGGCGTTCGCGGTCCCGTCTTTGGTCGCGGTCCCGTCTTTGGTCGCGGTGGGGCTGGGGCGGCCGTCCCCGGCTCCGGGCGGTCAGGCTTGCTCCCTCCGCCGGGGACGGTCGCCCTGACGTTGGTCACGGTCCGTCCGCCGGTTGCGCTCTCCGCCGGTTGCGCTCTTCCGGTGGTACGCCGACGCCTGCCGAGCACCGACGCGCCAGGAACCCAGCCCAGGCGAACCGACCGCGCACACTCCGGCCCGCACCGCATCGCGCTCCGCACCGCCCTGTCCTCGTCGCTTTGCCTCGCCCTCGTCCCTTTGCCCCGTCACGTCCACTCGGGTTTCAGGAAGTCGCGCCATCGCCGGGCCTTGGATACCGCGACTTCAAGAAACACGAGTCGATCAACTCGGCCTTGCCCTGGAGAACGCGCCAGTCGGCCTGACAAAAGGGGCGAGGAGGGCGGATCGCGGGTCCTGTGGGTCGCCGATCGGCGCCGGAAGCGCACGGCGGACACGACCGACGGGCCAGCGCAGCGAGAACACGGGCAGACGCACCAGCAGACCAGGGCCGGAAGCAACGAACGGTCCGCACCAACGGGCCAGGGCAGGACAGCAACCACCGACCAGACCCAACCGACACCAGGACCAACGCGGACCACCTGAGCCAGGAGGGCGCGAACCGTGGCCCTCGGGCGCGGCCGGTTCAACTCATCTCTCGCGGGTAGCAGTCAGGCAGCGACCAAGGGAGGCGACAAGTCATGAAGGCGTTGACGTGGCAGGGCAAGCGGGACGTACGGGTCGAGGAGGTGCCGGACCCGCGGATCGAGGAACCGACCGACTCGATCGTGAAGATCACGTCGACCGCGATCTGCGGCTCGGACCTGCACCTGTACGAGGTGCTCGGGCCGTACCTGAAGCCCGGTGACGTCCTGGGTCACGAACCGATGGGCATCGTCGAGGAGGTCGGGTCGGAGGTGACCGGGCTCCGGCCGGGCGACCGGGTGGTGGTGCCGTTCAACATCTCCTGCGGCAGTTGTTGGATGTGTAGCCGGCAGCTCTACGCGCAGTGCGAGACCACCCAGGTCACCAGTGAGGGCAAGGGCGCGTCGTTGTTCGGGTACACCTCGCTCTATGGTTCGGTGCCCGGCGGGCAGGCCGAGTACCTGCGGGTCCCGCAGGCCCACTTCGGCCCGATCAAGATCCCGCAGACCGGTGTCGACGAGCGCTACCTCTACCTGTCCGACATCCTGCCCACCGCCTGGCAGGCGGTGAAGTACGCGGACACCCCGCCGGGCGGCACCCTTGCCGTGTTCGGGCTGGGCCCGGTCGGGCAGTTCTGCGCCCGGATCGGCCGTCATCTCGGCGCGGGCCGGGTGATCGGGTTGGACCTGGTGCCGGAGCGGCTGGAGTTGGCCCGCCGGCACGGCATCGAGGTGCTCGACGTGCGCGAGTTGTCCGACGTGCCGGGCGCGCTGATCGACCTGGTCGACGGGCGTGGCCCGGACGCGGTGATCGACGCCGTCGGCATGGAGGCGCACGGCTCGCCGGGCGGCAAGCTGGCCCACGCGGCCGTCGGGCTTCTGCCGGACAAGCTGGCCCAGGTGATGACCGACAAGGCCGCCATGGACCGGCTGTCGGTGCTGCATGCCGCCGTCAAGGCGGTCCGCCGTGGCGGCACCGTGTCGATCTCCGGTGTCTACGGCGGTGAGGTGGACCCGATGCCGCTGATGGAGATGTTCGACCGGGGCATCCAACTGCGGATGGGGCAGTGCCACGTGCGCCGGTGGACCGACGAGATCCTGCCGCTGCTCTCGGGTGACGACGATCCGCTCGGCGTGGAGGACCTGCGTACCCACCGGTTGCCGCTGGCGCGCGCTCCGCAGGCGTACGAGATGTTCCAGAAGAAGGAGGACGGCTGCATCAAGGTCGTACTCGAACCGTGAGCCGGGTGGTGGTGGTCGTCGGCGCGAGCAGCGGGGTCGGCCGGGCGACAGCCCGGGCGTTCGCCGAGCGCGGCGACCACCTCGTCCTCGCCGCCCGTGCCACCACGACCCTTGCCGAGGTACGCGCCGAGTGCGCCGACGTCGACGTGCTGACCGTACCGACCGACGTCACCGAGCCGGGCGCGTCGCAGGCGCTGGCGGACGCGGCGATCGGTCGGTTCGGCCGCATCGACGTCTGGGTGCACACGGCGCGGGCGGCCCGGGCCATCGTGGACTGTGTGGACCGGCCGCGCCGGGAGGTCTCCGCGGGTCGGCTCAACGTGGTGCTGCGCGCCGGCTTCACCGTACTGCCGGGGGTCTACGACGTGTTGGTCGGGCCGTTGATGCGGGCGATGGGCCTCAGTGGGCGGTCGGTCGCCGCGCACGACGGCTCGGTCTTCGCCCCGAACCCGGCCGGCGAGGCGGTACGCGGCGGTCACCTCCCCGACCTGCGGCAACTCCTGTTCGGACCGGTTGGTGCGGTTGGCACCGCATTGCGCCGGCGGTTCGGCTGATCTGTTCGGGACTGTTTGCGACTGTTTGGAGTGGTCGTGCGTCGATCAACTCGCCTAGGGTGGTGGGCCAGCAAGCGCTCTGGCGCTCCACTATGGGGGAGACGATTGACAATGCGACTGAATCGCAGGACCGCACTCGGGTTGGGCACGATGGCCACCGCGGGCACTGTGCTGGGTGCCGCCGCTCCGGCGAGTGCCGCCGAGAGCACCGAGGCCGCGCCGACCACCCCCGCCCGGGCCGCCACCCGGGTTGCCTCGATCTTCAGCAGGCACAGCACCGAGGCCGGTGGCAACTGGCAGGCGTACATCAGCGTGGCCGGCACGGCCGGCACGCCGGTGGTCGCGGTGGCGGCCGACGCGGACCGGCGGATCGAGGCGTACAGCGTCAACAAGATCGCGGTCGCCACCGCGGTGCTCGACAAGGTCGACCGCGGGCTGCTCACCCTGGACCAGCAGGTCGAGGTGACAGCGGCGATCGTCGTGCCGGGCGGTGACGGCATCTTCAGCCTGGACGGCGCGTACCCCAGCAAGGTGACGATCGGGCACGTGCTGGCCAACCTGCTGACCGTGTCCGACGACACCGCGGTACGGCTGTGTGGCCTGGTCGCCCCCGCCGCCGAGATCAACTCCATCCTGGTCGCCAAGGGCTTCCCGAACACCCAGGTCGAGCCGGTGGCCAACCCCAACCGGTTCTTCCTCGGCACCAGCACCCCGCGCGAGACGCACGACCTGCTGCGCGCCCTGGTCGGCGGCACGCTGCTGTCGCCCGCCTCGACGACGTACCTGTTGGGCATCCTGCGTTCGCCGGTGGCGTTCACCGACGGCATCCGGCGCACGATGTCCTCCGACGAGCGGGCGCGGATCGCCACCAAGGCCGGCTGGTACGCCGACGCCCGGCACGAGGCCGGCGTGATCTTCGACCGTTCCGGCGCGGCGGTGCTCACCTACGCGCTGTTCGCCGACGGTCAGGCTGACCCGGACAACTTCGGCGCCACCCACCCGGCGGTGCAGGCCCGCGCGGCCATGGGCCCCAAGTTCCTGGCCGCGGTGGACCGCATCGCGGGCGCGGGCAAGACGTTCCGGATCACCGCCCGCCGCCCCAGCAACGGCGGCTAGCAGGTTAAAGATCAAGCTAGGAGCCTGCTCGAAGCCCCTGGCCCGGCGCAGGCCGGCCAGGGGCTTCGACACTCCCGCCCCGGCCCCGACCGACCCGGCGCGGCGACCGCCGAGGCACCGTTCGGCGCGGGTGACTACCGTGTAGGGCGGACACGGCGGAGGGACGGCAATGGCACGAGCGCGGAGCACGGACGTCGAACGGTCGCTCGGGCGACGGATGCGGGGCGCGGCGGGCCTGGCCGCGCTCGCCGGCCTGGCCTGGGTAGCCCGGGATGTGCCAGCGGCCCTCGGTGGCCGACTCAGCGGGGCCCGGGCCGAACGCGCGGCCCGCTCACCCCAGTTCCGCGAGGGCACCTTCCACAACCGGGCCGGCGCCCACAGCATGATCGCCGAGCCGGGGCGCAACCTGCTCCGCGAGCTGATCTTCGGCAAGCAGAAGCGGCGGCCCACCGCGCCCGTGCCGCTGCTGCGCCCCAGCGCCGGCACGGCCGACGCCGCCGACGAGCTGAACATCGTCTGGTACGGGCACGCCTCGACGCTCATCGAGATCGAGGGCCGGCGGGTGCTGCTCGACCCGGTGTGGAGCGACCGCTGCTCACCGTCCGGGCTGGTCGGCCCGCGTCGGCTGCACGAACCACCGGTACGCCTCGACGAACTGCCCCCGTTGGACGCCATCCTCATCTCGCACGACCACTACGACCACCTCGACATGGCCACCGTGCGAGCGCTGCTGGCCGGGCAGTCCGCGCCGTTCCTGGTGCCGCTCGGTGTGGGCGCGCACCTGGACCGCTGGGGCGTACCGGCCGAACGGATCATCGAACTGGACTGGTCCGAGTCGCACCGGGTCGCCGGGCTGAAGATCACCGCTACCGCCGCCCAGCACTTCTCCGGTCGGGGGTTGCGCCGCGACGGCACCCTGTGGAGCTCCTGGGTGGTGGCCGGGGAGCGCCGCCGGGTCTTCTACACCGGCGACTCCGGCTACTTCGACGGGTACGCGGAGATCGGTGCCGAGCACGGCCCGTTCGACGTGACGCTGATGCAGATCGGCGCGTACGACAGGGCCTGGCCGACCATCCACATGTTTCCCGAGGAGGCCGTCAGCGCCCACCTCGACCTGCGCGGTGGGCTGTTCGTCCCGGTGCACTGGGCGACGTTCAACCTGGCCCTGCACGACTGGTCCGAGCCGGTCGACCGGCTGTGGGCCGAGGCGAAGGCCCGCGACGTGCGGCTCGCCGTGCCCCGCCCCGGGGAACGGGTCGTGGTCGACGAGCCGCCCGCCGTCGACGGCTGGTGGCAGGCCATCGCCTGAACCAGGCCAAGGCAGGCATCGCCTGAACCAGGCCAAGGCAGGCATCGCCTGAACCAGGCCAAGGCAGGCATCGCCTGAGGGGGCCGGCCGCTCAGAGCACGAACGCGTCGGTCCAGAGCGCACCGGAGCGGCCGGACAGCGCGTCCAGCATGGCCACGGCCTGACCGTCGGTGAGCTGCGCGACGAAATCCACGATGGCCCGGCCACGGGCCCGCCCGATCCGGTCCGGAGTACGCGGGTGCAGCTCCGCCTCGGCCAACTCGACCAGGTCGTGCAGTCGGCGGGGCAGCCGGGACTCCTCCTCCGGGTCGAGCAGCCACTCCCAGAGCGCCTCGACCAGGGTGCCCAGCAGTCGGGCCTGGCCGCGCTGGTGCAGGGCGAGATCCGGGCGGGCCAGCACGAAGCGGTGGTGGACGAACTTGAGCACCTGCACCTCGTGCCACTGCGCGCCGTCGAGGAGCACGTACCCGGAGCGCACCGAGGGCGCGTCGGTCACCGTGATCGCCTCGACGAAGCGCGTGGACCAGCGGGCGGAGAACCGCGCCACGTACTGCTCGGCTTCGATCGAGCCGTCGAACGGCATCGCCAGCAGCCCGTCGACCAACTCCTCACGGACGTGCTCGACGGCGGCGGCGAAGGCGTCGTCGTCGGCGATCCAGGCGTCCTTGCGGTGCAGCTGCCGACGGAGCCGCTCGATCGCCGCACCGGGTCGTCGCGCCGCGGTGGCCAGCGCGGCGTCGGTGATCGCCCGGAGCTGCCCGCTCTCGCGCTGCCAGGCCATCAGCTCGGCGGAGACCGACCCCTGCTGGAGCACACCGACGCGGTAGAAGTCCTCCACGTCGTGGATGGCGTACGCGATGTCGTCGGCGGTGTCCATCACGGACGCCTCCACTGTCTGCTGCCAGTCCGGGATGCGACCGGTGAACGGCTCCCGCGCCTGCCGCAGGTCGTCCAGCTCGGTGCGGTACGCGCCGAACTTCGACGAGCCGCTCTCCGGGTCGTCCGGCGGCGGGGTGGCTCCGCGCGGTGGCGGGTCCATGGTGCGGGGGTGCGGGTCGGGGTGGTCCAGCCGGGTCCACGGGTACTTCAGCATCGCCGCGCGGACCGCCGCGGTCAGGTCCAACCCGGTGGTGGCCGCTCCCCGGATCTCGGTGCTGGTGACGATCCGGTACGACTGGGCGTTGCCCTCGAAGCCGTCGGCGAGGCCGAGGCGCTGGCGGGCCAGCCGGTCCAGCACCCGCTCCCCCAGGTGCCCGAACGGCGGGTGACCGAGGTCGTGGGCGAGCGCGGCGGCCTCCACCACGTCGGGGTCGCAACCGCCAAGCTTGTCCAGCAGGTCACGCCGCCGCTCGTCGGCGTTCAGCCGCTCGGCTACCGCCCGCGCGACCTGGGCGACCTTCAGGCTGTGGGTGAGTCGGTTGTGCACCAGCAACCCGGAGCCGACCGGGCTGATCACCTGGGTGACACCGCCGAGGCGGGCGAAGAACGGCGAGCCGACGATCCGGTCCCGGTCGGCGCGGAACGGGTTGGCCGTCAGGTCGCCGAGGGCCCGGGCGCTGCCGCCGAAGAGCCGCCGGGCACGCGGCTCCGCAGGTGTTTCCATGATCGCCACGCTAGCGCAGGCCCGACTGCGGCGTCCGGGGGTCACCCCGGCCCGGCGGGACGGACCGACCCGACCGGGCGCGGCGACGTCGCCGGGGGCCGCCGGGCAGAATGCAGGCGGTACCCGCTCGTGAAGGCGGATCGAGTCGAAGGCGGATCGAGATCGTGACCCAGTCTGTTCATCAGCGGATCGCCGACGAGCTCGGCGTGGCCGAGCGTCAGGTGCGGGCGGCCGTGGAGCTGCTCGACGGCGGCGCCACAGTGCCGTTCATCGCCCGTTACCGCAAGGAGGCCACCGGCCTGCTCGACGACACCCAGCTGCGCACGCTGGAGGAGCGGCTGCGCTATCTGCGCGAGCTGGACGAGCGACGGGCGGCGGTGCTGGAGTCCATCCGCGGCCAGGGCAAGCTGGACGAGGCCCTGGAAGCGCAGATCATGGCCGCCGACTCGAAGTCCCGGCTGGAGGACATCTACCTGCCGTACAAGCCGAAGCGGCGCACCAGGGCGCAGATCGCCCGGGAGGCCGGGTTGGCCCCGCTGGCCGAGACGCTGCTGGCCGACCCGAGCCAGGACCCGCGGGCCACCGCCGCCGGGTTCGTCGATGCGGACAAGGGCATCGCCGACGCCGCCGCCGCGCTGGAGGGCGCGCGGGCGATCCTCATCGAGACCTTCGCGGAGGACGCCGACCTGATCGGCACGCTGCGCGAGCAGATGTGGTCGCGGGGCCGGCTGGTTTCTCGGGTACGCGAGGGGCAGGAGGCGGCCGGCGCCAAGTTCGCCGACTACTTCGACTTCTCCGAGCCGTACCCGAAACTGCCCTCGCACCGCATCCTGGCCATGTTCCGGGGCGAGAAGGAGGGCGTGCTCGACCTGACCATGGAGTCGGAAGAGGCCGGCGAGGCGGACGCGGTGCCGACCGGACCGACCCGGTACGAGGCGGCCATCGCCGGCCGGTTCGGGGTGTCCGACGCGGGCCGACCGGCCGACCGTTGGCTGGCCGACACGGTGCGCTGGGCGTGGCGTACCCGGATCCTCATCCACCTCGGCGCGGACCTGCGGATGCGGCTGTGGCAGGCGGCCGAGGAGGAGGCGGTACGCGTCTTCGCCACCAACCTGCGCGACCTGCTGCTGGCCGCCCCGGCCGGCACCCGCCCGACGATGGGCCTGGACCCGGGCCTACGGACCGGCGTGAAGGTGGCAGTGGTGGACGCCACCGGCAAGGTGCTCGCCACCGACACCATCTACCCGCACGAGCCGCGCCGGCAGTGGGACGCGTCGGTCGAGACCCTCGCGCGGCTGGCCGGAGCACACGGGGTGGAGCTGATCGCCATCGGCAACGGCACCGCCTCGCGGGAGACCGACAAGCTGGCCGCTGACCTGATCAAGCGGCACCCGCAGCTCAACCTGACCAAGGTGATGGTCTCCGAGGCTGGCGCGTCGGTCTACTCCGCCTCCGCGTACGCCTCGCAGGAGCTGCCGGGGATGGACGTGTCGCTGCGGGGGGCGGTGTCCATCGCCCGCCGACTCCAGGACCCGCTCGCCGAGCTGGTCAAGATCGATCCACGGTCGATCGGCGTCGGGCAGTACCAGCACGACCTGTCCGAGGTGAAGCTGTCCCGGTCGCTGGACGCGGTGGTGGAGGACTGCGTCAACGCGGTCGGGGTGGACGTCAACACCGCCTCCGCCCCGCTGCTGACCCGGGTCTCCGGGATCGGCGCCGGCCTGGCCGAGAACATCGTGTTGCACCGGGACGCCAACGGGCCGTTCCGCTCGCGTACCGAGTTGAAGAAGGTGGCGCGGCTCGGGCCGAAGGCGTTCGAGCAGTGCGCCGGCTTCCTGCGCATCCCCGACGGCGACGACCCGCTGGACTCCTCCAGCGTGCACCCCGAGGCGTACCCGGTGGTGCGCCGGATCCTCGCCAGCACCGGGCAGGACCTGCGCTCGGTGATCGGGAGGAGCGCGATCCTGCGCGGGCTGCGGGCCACCGACTTCGTCGACGACCGGTTCGGCCTGCCCACCGTCACCGACATTCTCGCTGAGCTGGAGAAGCCGGGTCGTGATCCCCGGCCGGAGTTCCGCACCGCCACCTTCGTCGAGGGGGTGGAGAAGATCGGCGACCTGACCCCGGGCATGGTGCTGGAGGGTGTGGTCACCAACGTGGCCGCGTTCGGCGCCTTCGTGGACGTCGGGGTGCACCAGGATGGCCTGGTGCACGTGTCGGCGATGTCCCGGACCTTCGTCAAGGACCCCCGCGAGGTGGTCAAGTCCGGTGACGTGGTGCGGGTGCGGGTGCTCGACGTGGACGTACCCCGGAAGCGGATCTCGCTGACCCTGCGCCTGGAGGACGACCCGGCCGGTGGTGGCGCTGGTGGTCGGACGGGCCAGGAGGGGCGCGGCGGCCCGGCCCAGCGCGGGCCGCAGGGCGGTCGCGGCGGGCCGGCGGGGTCCGCCGGTCGCGGCGGGTCCAGCAGCCAGGGCGGGTCCGGCGGTCGCGGCGGGTCCAGCAGCCAGGGCGGGTCCGGCGGTCGCGGCGGCCAGGGCGCACGGGGCGGGCAGCAGCGGCAGGGCGCACCGGCACCGGCCAACGACGCGATGGCGGAGGCTCTGCGCCGCGCAGGACTCGCCTGATCCGTCGGCCGGCGCGAGGAAGCGCCCGGAATGCCCCAAGATGGGACGGTCATCCTCGGCCCGCCCGCGACAGCATCCGAACCGAACCCCCACCCCACCCCCACCGTCGATCATGGAGTTGTTGTCACGACACGCCGGCCGCGGTGGCTATAACCCCATGATCGACGGAGGGGTGGGGGTGGGGGCGGCGGGAAACCGGCTCGCGCGGCGGCGGGGCTTGGGGGGATGATCACGCGGTGCGGATGCATGCCGATCAGGTTGATGTGCGCGCGGACGTGGTTGCCGCGCTGGTGGCCGAGCAGTTTCCGCGTTGGCGGGGCCTGCCGGTCCGGCCGCTCCCCTCGGCAGGCACGGTGAACGCCCTGTTCCGGCTCGGTACGGAGTTCGTGCTGCGGTTTCCGCTGCGGCCCACCGCCGATCCTGAGCTGGGCGCCGCCCTGCGGCGGGAGCAGGAGCACGCCGTGCTGCTCGCCGCGCACCTACCGGTCGCGGTGCCCGAGCCACTCGGCCTCGGTGCGCCGGGCGACGGGTACCCGGGGCCGTGGACGGCGTACCGGTTCATTCCCGGGGAGACGGCGCAGCCGGACCGGATCGGCGACGCCGACGTCTTCGCCCGCGACCTGGCCGCTGTCGTGGCCGCCCTGCACGCCATCGACAGCGGCGGACGGTCGTGGTCCGGGTCCGGTCGGGGTGGGCCGCTGGCCGACAAGGATGCCGGCGTACGGGCTGCCCTCGCCGTCAGTGGCGAACTCACCGACACCGCCGCGCTCGCCCGGGTGTGGGACCGGTGCCGGCAGGCGGGTCGGGTCGACCCGGCCGACGTGTGGATCCACGCCGATCTGATGCCGGGCAATCTGCTGGTCCGCGATGGTCGCCTGGTCGCGGTCATCGACCTGGAGTCGGTCAAGGTCGGTGACCCGGCGGTGGACCTGATGCCGGCGTGGAACATGTTCGACGCCGGGGCGCGGGAGACGTACCGGCGGGCGTTGGGCGTGGACGACGCCACCTGGGAGCGGGGGCGCGGCTGGGCGCTGGAACAGGCGATCAACGCGCTGCCGTACTACGTGGAGACGAACCCGGTGATGTCCGGCATCGCCCGGCGCACCCTGCTGGCCGTACTCGACTGAGTCGGGTCGCGTACCGTCGGCTCGTGGGTGAGGGCGACGGCCGTGAGTGGCGGGAGCGGCAGCGGCAGGCGGTGCGGGCGCACGCCGACGCGGACGCGCGGCGGCGGGCCGCCGAGCAGTCGCAGGCGGCGGAGTTGGTGGCCTGGTTCGTGGCCGAGGCGACCCGTCGTGGGTTGCCCACCACCCGGCTGGTGGCCCGGGGCTACGACGGGCGCGGGCGCTACCGGACGAGACTGACCGGCTGGTACGTCGACCGGGCCGCGACCCGGGCGGTGGACGTGGACGGCCGGTTCCACCTGTTGACGGTGCCCGGCGGCGTGCGGGCCCGGCTGTTCGGGGTCGACCCGCAGCCCAGTCCGGCGCCGTTGGTGATCGGGGCGGGAGGCCGCGACGGCGAGTCGATCCCGTTGCGGACGCTGCTCACCCGGCTGCTGGAGGACGGGCCCCACACCCGGTAGGCGACGGCCACCGACAGCCTGCCGGCCACGGCCGGCGGGAGACGCCGACACGCGGCAGCGCCACGCCGTGCGGTGCCGGCCGGGCAATCACCACCGGGTGTCGCGCTCGTTCTCCCTGGTGTGGACGTGTCGGCGCACTCTGCCGGCCGCGTCCGGTGGCCAGCCGGCAGTGACCTCCGATCGGGTGGAGTCGCCACTTTGTTGGCCAAACCACTCATCGACCCCATACCGGCTGATACAACCATTGTGGTCTTTCCTATCGTCCGATCGGAGGCGCCATCCGTGGATCTGATCCACCACCGTCCGCCAGTGGCGCGCAGCGGCGGACCAGGCGTGGCCGACCCGGTCTTCCTCTCCCCGCCCGACGTCGGCGAGGTGGAGGAGTCCTACCTGCTGCGCGCCATCCGGGCCGGGCGCTTCGACCCGGACGGGCCGGAGCTGGGCGCGTTCGAGCAGGAGCTCGCCGCACGGGTCGGCGTGGGCCACGCGCTCGGGCTCTCCTCCGGCACCGCCGCCCTGCACCTGGCCCTGCTCGCCGTCGGCGCGGGGCCGGAGACCGTGGTGGTGGTACCCACGCTCACGTTCGCCGCCACCGCCAACGCGGTCACCTACACCGGCGCGGAACCGGTCTTCGTGGACTGTGACGCGTCCACCGGCAATCTCGACGTCGACCTGCTCTCCGACCTGCTCGGTCGTCTCGTCGAAGCGGGCCGACGCGTCGCCGCCGTGCTGAGTGTGGACATCAACGGCCGGTGCGCCGACTACGACAGGCTGCTGCCGCTCTGCGCGGCCATCGGCGTCCCGGTGGTGGAGGACGCGGCGCAGGCCCTCGGCTCGACCTACCGGGGGCGGTGTGCCGGCACGTTCGGCCGGGTCGGGATCTACTCGTTCAGCCACAACAAGGTGATGACCACCACGGGCGGCGGGATGCTGGTCTCCGACGACCCCGCACTTGTCGCCAGAGCCCGCCACCTGGCCACCCAGGCGCGTGAGCCGGTGTCGCACTACGAGCACCGCGACGTGGGCTACAACTACCGGCTCAGCACGTTGCTCGCCGCGCTCGGCCGCGCCCAGCTCACCCGACTGGATGCCATGATCGCCCGGCGGCGGGCCCTGCGCGACAGGTACGCGCGGCTCTTCGGCGGCGTGACCGGCACCCGGATCCTCGGTGCCGGTGATCCCGGCTCGAACTGTTGGCTGACCTCCGTCGTCGTCGAACCGGAGCGGACCGGCTGGCAGCCCGCCCACCTCGCCGAGCACCTGGCCAGCCACGGGGTGGAGTGCCGCCCGATGTGGAAACCGATGCACCGCCAACCGGTGTACGCCGACCGGCAGGTCGCCCGCACCGGTGTCGCCGACCACCTCTTCGCCACCAGCCTGTCCCTGCCCAGCGGCTCCGCCCTCACCGACGACCAGGTGGAGCGCGTGTTCGCCGCGATCACCGAGTTTCTGGACGGACACCGATGAACCGGCCCTACGACATCGTCAAACGAGTGCTGGACGTGGTCCTGGCCGCCGCCGGCCTGCTGCTGGCGTCGCCGGTGCTCGCCGCGGTGGCGCTGGCCGTCCTGGTGACCATGGGTCGGCCCGTGCTGTTCCGGCAGGCCCGCCCGGGTCGGCACGGTCAGCTGTTCCACCTGGTGAAGTTCCGTTCGATGACCGTCGGCGGCGAGGACCAGGCGCCGGCCAACGACGCCGCCCGGCTCACCACCTTCGGCCGGTGGCTGCGGACGACAAGCCTCGACGAGCTGCCCCAGCTGTGGAACGTGCTGCGCGGCGAGATGAGCCTGGTCGGGCCGCGTCCCCTGCTGCCTGCGTACCTGAGCCGCTACAGCCCGGAGCAGCTGCGCCGGCACGACGTCCGTCCCGGCATCACCGGCCTCCAACAGGTGTACGGGCGCAACGCGCTGAGCTGGGACGATCGCTTCGCCCTCGACGTGCGCTACGTGCGGCAGCGCTCGCTGGCCCTGGACCTGCGGATCCTGCTGCGCACGGTACGCACCGTCGTGCGCCGGGAGGGGATCACCGCGGCCGGTGCGGCCACCGCCCACGAGTTCCTCGGCCCGGCGGAGCTGGCCACCGTGCACGGGGTGCCCGGCCCGGCAAAGCCGGCCACCGTGCACGGGTTCCCCGGCCCGGCCGAACTGGCCGGCGCCGGCGGTCCTGGGCCGGCGGAGGCCCGCCGGTGAGCCTGGACATCGTCGTCGTCGGCTGCGGCGGGCACGGCCGGGAGGTGCTCGGCATCGTCCGGGCCGTCAACGCCGCCGCCCACGGCGGGCCGGTGTGGCGGGTACGCGGCTTCGTCGACGACAGGCCCAGCGAGGTCAACCTGAAGCGGGTACAGCGGCTGGAGGTGCCCTACCTCGGCGGCACCGCCTGCCTGGGCGAACAGCCCGCCGGCACCCACCTGGCGCTGGGCATCGGGGATCCGGCCGCCCGGCGGTCGGTGGACCAGCGGCTGGACGCGTACCGGCTGCCGGCGGCGGTGCTGGTGCACCCGGACGCCACAGTCGGCCCGGACACCGTCTACGGCGAGGGTCTGATCGTGTTTCCGGGCGCCCGGGTCACCACGAACGTCACACTCGGTCGGCACGTGCACCTCAACCAGAACAGCGCTGTGGCGCACGACTGCGAGGTGGGCGACCACGTGTCGGTCAACCCGTTGGCGGCGGTCTCCGGCGACTGCCACCTGGGCGACGGTGTGCTGATCGGGGCCGGTGCCGTGGTGTTGCAGACGCTGCGGGTCGGCCCCGGCGCCACCGTCGGCGCCGGGGCCTGTGTGGTCCGCGACGTACCCGCCGGCGCGGTGGTCAAGGGAGTCCCGGCCCGGTGAGCGTCGGCCCCCGCGCGAACCGTCCGCTCGGTGTCCGCCAGCTACGGATCGCGGTGGTGGTCAAGACCAACACCGGCGGGCTGTGGCTGCTGCCGCAGGTCGAGGAGTTGCGGCACCGGGGGCACGAGGTGACTGTCGTGCTGCCGCGGGGCGCCGGCCGGCTCACCGACGAGTTGGCGCACCGCGGTGTCGAGGTGCTCAGCTCCCCGTACGACTTCACCATGGGCCGGTACGCGCCCATCGGGCTGCTGCTGTTGCGCGCGTTGTTGCGCCGGCTGCGCCCGGACGTGGTGCAGTACCACCTGATCGCGTCGGCGTACGCGGTGCGGCTGGCCACCCTGGGCCTGCCCGTGCGCCGGGTGCACATGGTGGCCAACCCGGCGTACCTGGAGTCCCGGTTGGTCCGCTCGGTGGAGCGGTTGCTGTGGCGGCTGGACGACGTGCTGGTCTGCGGCTGCCGGTACGCCTCGGCCCGGTACGGCGAGTTGGGGTGTCCGCCGCACCGTCGCCCGGTCGCGGTGTACGGGGTGGACACCGACGCGTTCAGCCCGGACGCCACCGGAGCGGATCAGCGGGCCAAGCTGCGCGCCGAGTTGGGCATCGACCAGGGCGTGTTCCTGGCGGTGATGGTCGCGCACGTCTACCCGCCCAAGTGGTTGATCCACTCGGGTCGGGGGGTGAAGGGGCACGAGGTGCTGTTGGCCGCGTGGCGGACGTTCCGCCGCCGACACCCCGACGCGCACCTGCTGCTTGTCGGTGGCGGCTGGACGGCCGCCGGTGAGAACTACCGGCGGCAGCTCGGCGAGCGCTTCGGCATCGCCGGCGACCCGGGAATCACCTGGGTGGAGTCGTTTCCGGACGTGCGGCCCTGTTACGCCGCCGCGGATGTCAGCGTCTCCCCGTCGCTCGGTGACGGCCCTGGCGCGGCGGTCCAGGCTGGCGCGATGGGTGTGCCGAGCATCGTCAGCGCCGCCGGTGGCCTGCCCGAGGCGGTGACCGATCGCTGCGGCTGGGTCGTTCCGCCCGGTGATCCGGCGGCGTTGGTGGAGGCGCTCGACTCGGCGTACCGGGGTTGGGTCGCCGGCACCCTCAGCCTGAGCGGCCGGTTGGCCCGCCGCCACATCCTGACGTCCTTCGACGACCTGCGGGCTGCGGCCGAGGTGGCGGACATCGTGGAGGACGTGGCGGCCGGGCGGCGGTGAGCACGACGGCGGGCGGCCGGTGGTCGGTCCCGCCGGACCACCGACCGCCCGCCGCGGTGCCTCAGTGCCGGATGCCGGCCCAGTCGTGGTGCCGACGCACTGTGGAGAGGATGAAGTCGACAACCCGCCGGGAGGTGTCCGGCACCTGGTAGTCGACAGGGCAGGGCACGCCCTGCGCGGCGACCTGCGCCACCGTCACCTCGACCGCCTCGACCACGCCCTGCGGGTCGAGACCGGTCATGATGATCCCGCCGGCGTCGAGCGCCTCGGGGCGTTCGATGGACTCGCGCAGGGTGACCGCGGGAAAGCCGAGGATGGCGGCCTCCTCACTGATCGTCCCGCTGTCGGACAGGGTGCAGAACGCCTTGGTCTGTAGGTGCACGTAGTCGAGCAGACCGAACGGATCGTGGAAGGCGATGCCGTCCAGCGCGCTGGCGTCCGGGGCGAGTGCCTCCAGCCGTTTGCGGGTGCGCGGGTGGGTGGAGACCAGCACCGGGTAGCCCCATCGGTCGCGGACCGCGACCAGGCAGTCCAGCAGCCGCCGCAGCCGGTCGGGCCGGTCCACGTTCTCCTCCCGGTGCGCGCTGACCAGGAAGTAGCGGCCGCGATCCAGCTCCAGTTGACTGAGGATCGTCGAGCTGGCGATCGGTGCCCGGTAGTGCTCCAGCACCTCCCGCATCGGCGAGCCGGTGTGCAGGATCCGGCGCGGGTGCAGGCCCTCGGCGAGCAGGTTGCGCCGGGCGTGTTCGGTGTAGACCAGGTTGAAGTCGGCCACGTGGTCGACGAGTCGCCGGTTCGTCTCCTCCGGCACGTTGAGGTCGAAGCAGCGGTTGCCGGCCTCCATGTGGTAGACCGGCACCCGCATCCGGCGGGCCATCAGGGCCGCGATGCAGCTGTTGGTGTCGCCGAGCACGAGCAGCGCGTCGGGCCGCAGCTCGGCGATCGCCGCCTCCATGCCGACGAGCACTCCGCCGAGCACCCGGCCCAACGACGCGGTGTCCACGCGCAGGAACCGGTCCGGTTCGCGCAGCCGCAGCTCCTTGAAGAACACGTCGGAGAGGGTGCTGTCCCAGTTCTGCCCGGTGTGCACCAGCACGTGGTCGACCGTCTCGTCCAACCGGCTGAGCACCCGGGACAGTCGGATGATCTCGGGACGGGTGCCGACGACTGTCATCACGCGGGTCATCTGGTCTCCCTCCGCAGCTCGGTCACCGGACGCCCGCCGGCACCCGGTGCTCGTCACCGACCGGTTCCGGCCACGTGTCGGGCCGTTCCGGATCGAACAGCTCGTTGGTCCAGAAGAGGGTGAGCAGCTCGTCCGGGCCGGTGTTGGTGATGTTGTGCGCCCACATGGTCGGCATGTCGACGACCACGGGTTGCTCGCCGCTGACCGGAAACCGGAGAACGTCGGTGTCGCCGACCCGGCGCAGGCTGATCTCGGCGGTGCCGCGCAGCACCACGAACCGCTCCACCTTGGCCAGGTGGAAGTGCTCGCCCCTGGTGATCCCGGGTCGAGTGGTGGAGCAGAAGGTCTGCCCCGCTCCCCCGTGCGCCTTGACCGTCTCGACGAGTGCGCCCCGGGCGTCGGCCCGGGTGGGCAGGGCCAGCGGGTAGTGCGCCGGGAAGCAGTGCGACCGGTAGGTGTTGAACAGCCGGACGTCGTGCCTGTCGCGCAGCGGCGGGATCTCGCCGGTGCGGTAGGTGTCGGCGTACGAGGTGAGCTGGGCGGCGACGTCCCGGACCCCGATCCGCAGCGCCGGCATCGCCGGGTCCCAGGAGCCGCCCGCGGTGACGCCGGCCAGCCGGGCGGCGGCGTCGGTGACGTGCACCAGGTCCAGCTGCCGGTCGGCGTGCACCTCCGGCTGACCGCCGTCGGCGAGGACCCGGCAGAACGTGGCGACGGCCGAGTTGTACCAGGCTCGGCCGTGCTCGCCGTACAGGTTGGGCAGCAGCACGTCGTCCAGGGGCACGCCGGTCTCGGCGAGGATGCCGGCGGCGGTGGCCTTGGCGTCGCCGTAGGGGGTGCCGTTGCCGGCCTGCGTGGAGTTGGCGAAGACCACCTGGGCGGGCGGGTCCGGGCAGGCCCGCAGGCCGTTCGCGAGCTGGGCGGCGAGCTGGACGTTGCCGGCGGCCACGTCGGCGGGCTCACCCCGGTTGACCCCGGCCAGGTGCAGCACCCGGTCCGTTCCCGCGATCTTGCGGGCGACCACCGCCGGGTCGACCAGATCGGTGCGGGTCAACACGGTCGGCTCGGGCCAGCCGAGCGCGCGCAGCAGGACCCGCAGGTGCCACCCGAGGAAACCGCCGGCGCCGGTGACGGCGAGGCTCAGCACGCCAGCACCGGGTCCCGCAGCGCCAGCTCCGCCCGGATCTCCGGCAGCGACCTCAGCAGCCGCACCACGTCGGGTACGCCGAGTCGGGTGGCGTTCGCCGAGTTGAAGTCCTCCCCGGGTCGTTCGCCCAGCTCGCCCTCGGAGACGTAGAGCGCGTAGTTGAGGTCCCGTGCGTCCAACGGCACCCGGTAGAAGTCGCCGAAGTCGTCGGCCTGCGCCAACTCCTCCCGGCTCGCCAGGGTCTCGTGCGACTTCTCGCTGTGCCGTACGCCGATGATGTCCAGCTTGAACGGCACGTCGAAGAGCTGGCAGACCGCCTCGGCGAGATCGCTGATCGTGCAGGCGGCCGCCTTGCGGATGAACACGTCGCCGGGGCGGGCGTGGTGGAAGGCGTGCTCGACCAGGTCGACCGAGTCGGCGAGCGACATCAGGAAGCGCGTCATGGCCGGGTCGGTGACGGTGGGCGCGCGGCCCGCCTTGATCTGCTCGATGAAGAGCGGGATCACCGAGCCACGCGAGTACATCACGTTGCCGTACCGGACACAGGACACAGTGGTGGCGCTGTTCGGGTTGTTGCGGGCGTACGCCTGGGCCACCTTCTCCATCAGCGCCTTGCTCATGCCCATCGCGTTCACCGGGTAGACGGCCTTGTCGGTGCTGAGCACGACGACCGAGCTGACGCCGTTCTGCGCGGCGGCCTCGACCACGTTGCCGCTGCCGAGGATGTTGGTGCGTACCGCCTCCAGGGGGAAGAACTCGCAGGACGGCACCTGCTTGAGCGCCGCCGCGTGGAAGACGAAGTCGACGCCCCGCGTGGCCCGCACCACAGTGTCGATGTCGCGGACGTCGCCGACGTGGTAGCGCACCCGCCCGTCACCGATGGATCGCCGCATGGCGTCCTGCTTGGCCTCGTCCCGGCTGAGGATCCGCACCTCGGCGACGTCCCGGTCGAGCAGTCGTCGGGCCATGGTCTGTCCAAAGGATCCGGTCCCGCCGGTGATCAGCACCCGGCGGCCCGCGGTCATCACGCTCATCGGTTCTCCCGTTCGTCACCCGACGGGCGGTTCTCACCCGTCGACCCGGCGCGGCACAGCGCTACGCACCGTGGCGGGGGCACCGGTCTCCGGCGGTCAGGCGGAAGCCCCGCCGGATGCGGCACCCGGGTCAACGAGGGGCCCCAGCAGCAGATACGTGCGTGAGCCGCAAACGGGCCAAACGAGCCATAGGGCACTCAGAAAACATGTCGGTCTATGCAGTGATTTGGCCACTTCGTACCGTCACACCTGGTAGAAACGGTTCGGTGCCCCCGCGCCGGGCTACGGCCGGTGTCGGCGGACCACTCTCGGGCCAGTCAGGACACGAGCGATCACCGGACCGACCCCCCGAAGGGACTCCCATGCGCGGTCACTCGTCCGGCCCCGCTCGTCGCGGGTCGGCAGTGGTCGCCGCGTCGCGCCGGAGTGCCCGGACGCCGCGACGCGGTCCGGTCCGGGCCCACGCGGGGCGCACGCGGTGACCGACGCGCCACCGCGACACGGTCCGACGCACGCTCTGCGACACCACCGCGCCGGCGGCGCCCGGTTGACGCCCGCGCCGCTGACGCCCGCCGAACGGCGACCCGCGGCACACACCGGCCCCGTGCCTGTCGCGCCCACCGGCAGCCTGCCCGCCGTGCTGGTCCTCTGCGTGGCCGCCTACCTGGTGGCCCGGCCGCCGTGGTGGTCGTTCAACTACGTCGCGATCCTCGCCGTGGTGGCCATCGTGCTGACCGGCCGGCTGCCCCGGCTGCGGTCGGTCGACACCGTCGCGCTGCTCACCGCCGGTTGGGCCGCCGCCAGCCTGCTCTGGACGGGCCACCCCGACCTCACCGGGCCCGCCGCCTACCGTTATCTCTCGGTCTGCGTGCTCTTCGTGGCCTGCCGGCACGTCGTACGGGGACGACGGGACCTGCTGCTGGTCGGCTGGACCTTCCTGCTCGGCTGCGTGGTGGTCGCCGTCGAGGTGGTCACCGGCGCCCGCTCCCAGGGGCAGGTGCTGCTCTTCGCCGAGCGCTACGGCATCGACGGCAGGGAGGTGAACGGCACGGCGTACACCCTGGCCGTCGGGGTGGTGCTGGCCCTGGTGCTCGCCGCCGCCGGCGCGCACCGGCCGGTGCTGCGCCTCGCGCCGCTGGCCCTGGCCGTGCCGCTCGGGTACGGCGTGCTGCTCACCGGCTCGCGCGGTGCGGCGATCGGCATCGTGTTCGGTCTGGTCGCCGCGCTGGCCACCCGCGTGGCGCCCCGACTGACCGGGATCACCGTCGCCGGGCTCGCCACCGCGCTCGTCGTCCTGGTGCCGTTCGGGCTGGCGCCGAAGGCCGAGTTGCTCTGGCTCGACAACCTGTACGGGCGACCCACCGGCGACATCTCCGGACGCCTCTCAATCTGGCCGTACGCGCTGTCCACCTGGTCGGAGTCACCACTGAACGGATCCGGCGCGGGGGTGTTCATCAGCACCAACCCGTTCGACATCGGGCCGCACAACCTGCTGCTCACGGTCGGCAACGACCTGGGGCTGGTCGGCGTGCTGCTCTACTTCGGCGCGCTGGCCGCGGCGCTCGTCACCGCGGCCCGCACCGGTCCGGCCGGGCTGCTGCTGGCCTGCGCGTTCACCGGTGCCATGCTGCCGATCTGGCTGACCGGCCAGTGGGAGACGTCGCTCGCCTTCTGGTTGGTCCTGGCGCTCGTCACAGTGCTGCCGGGGATCTGGGGGCCGCCGCGTCCACCCGCGGCGCCCCGGCACTCGGCCGCCCGCCGCCCGCCTCCCGCAGCACCTCGGCGAAGCGGGCCGCCACCTGATCCGTGCGGTGGTGCCGCACCGCGTACGCCAGGCCGCGCCGACCGAGCCGAGCCCGAAGCCCGGCGTCGACGCAGAGCGGGGTGAGCGCGTCGACGAGGGCTCCCGGGTCGTCGCTGCCGACCACCGCGCCGGCGTCGGCCGCCGCCAGGTGCGCCATCGAGGCCAGTTCGGCCGGGCCGAACCCGAAGACGGGACGACCGGACGCCAGGTACTGCGGGATCTTGGTGGACAGCGAGTAGCGGGTGTAGCGGCGGTGCTCGGCGGCGAACGACTCGACGTGCACCAACACGTCGGACCGGCGCAGCACTCCGGCGACCTCGTCGCTGGCCAACGATCGACCCAGGTGCACAGTGGGCAGCCCGGTGAACGCGCCCGCGTACCGCGCGAGGTCGGTCGCCGGGGCGTGCACCGTCAACCGGGCCGGCGTGCCCTGGGCCGCCAGCCGGGCGACGGCCTCGCCGACCCGGCGCAGCGACCGCCACCGGTCCAGGTGCAGCCCACCCACGTAGACCAACTCGACAGCGGCCCCGTCCGGGCGGTCCGGCGCGCACGTGTCGGGGTCGGCGAAGTCCGCGGCGTCCACGCAGTTGCCGAAGGCGGCGAAGGGCAACCGGTAGCGGCGCTCGAACTCCTGGGCCATCGCCACGCTGATCCCCATCCCGTACGAGGAGTGCCGCAGGACGTCGCGGAAGCCGGCACGGACGGCGAGGCGGGGCAGCCCCAGCACCTGGCCGTCGGTGTAGAGGGTGGTGGGCCAGTCGTCCATGAAGTGCGGCACCAGGGGCACCCGGCACTCCTGCGCGGCGGCGACGGCGAGGCGCATCATCCGGATGCTGCCCAGCGTCGTGTAGACAACGTCCGGCCGCTGCTCGCGCAGCCACCGGCGGACGTCGTCGGGAATCCGGACCGGGCTGAGGTCGACGAACGCACGCAGTTGGGTGCGCAGCCGGGCACGCACCGGGCCAGGCCCCGGATCGCGCGCCGGTCGAGCAGCGCTGCCGAGACCGGCCGTCCCGGCCGGGCCGGCCAACCCGGCCGTGCCCGGCGACCCGGCCGTGCCCTTCACCAGGGCGCGGACCGGTCGGCGGACGCGTTCCCACTGCCGGAACAGGTGGTACTCCACCGGCGCGTTGCGCGGCGCGAACCGGGCGAACGTGCCGACGGCATCCGGGCCCGGGGCGCGGTCCTCGGCGTAGAGCTGGGCGAGGCGGTCCCCCGGCCAGCCGCTGAACAGGTTCGACAGGGTGATGCCGGTGCCGGTGGAGCGGTCGAACACGGCCGCGCTCACCACCAGCACGCGGGGATACTCGTCAGCGCGCACTGTCCTGAACCACTCTCTGCTCGACGACCGGGCCGCGGTGCGTCCGCAGCGTCCGGCGATACCCGTACAGCGCCGCCGGCACGACGGTCAGCGCGTAACCGGCAGCGCCGATCCAGGGCACGGCGGCGACGGCGATCCGGTCCGCCGCGTACCACTTGCCGAGCACCGACACCACCAGGAACGCCCCCCAGCCGACCAACTGTGGAACGAGGACACCGCCGGCGTTCTGCACCATGAACCGGGGCGAGAGCGCCGACTGGAGCAGCCACCAGACGCCCAACCCGGCCAGCAGCCACCGGTCGCCGCCCATCGGCACCGGCAGCCAGGCCGCGAAGAGCCACTCACCGAAGGCGACGAGTACGGCGGCCGGCAGGCCCGCGGCGAGCACTGACACCACTGTCATCCGGCGGGTGGTGCGGCGTACCCAGTCCACCTGGCCCTGGGCCAACGCCTCGCCGTTGGCCGGCCAGAGTGGCACGTTGACCAGGACGACGAGCTGGCCGAGTTGGGACAGCAGCTTGGCGGGCACCACGTAGCCGGCGACGGCGGACAGACCCAGCGCGTGCGCGATGATCAGCGTGTCGGCGTTGGTGGCGAACGAGATGACCACGGTCAGCAGGAAGAACAGCCCGCTGAGCCGGGTCAGTTCCACGGCGGCATGGGCCTGCACGGCCCTCGGCGTGGGCCGGATCCGCGGTTCCTGCCGACCGAAGAACCAGAGCGTGTTGAGCAGGTTGACAAGCAGCGGCGCGGCGACCGACAGGGCGACCACCAGCAGCGGCGACAGGCCGGCCCAGACCACGCCGAGCACCGCGCCGAGCGCGGCCAGACTGCCCGCGGTCTGCCAGACGTTGCTCCGGCCGACCTGCTGGTAGGCGTACTGGACGCGGGCGATCAGGCTGAGCGGCACGTTGAGCGCGAACGCGGTGAGACAGATCAACGCGATCATCCGGGTCTGTCCCGGGCTGACCTGACCTGTCACGTTGAACAGCGCCGACCAGGGCACCGCCCCGGCGAAGATCCAGAGCAGGCCGGTGAGGGTGAGCGCGAGCCCCGACAGGGTCAGGTACGCGCTGGAGATGTAGCGCCGGGCCTGGACCGTGTCGCCGTGCGCGTAGCAGGGGGCGAGCTTCGTCATCAGCCCGCTGCCCAGCCCCAGGTCGGCGAAGGCCGCCATGCCGGCCAGCGCCGCCACCGCCATCCACAGGCCGTACAGGTCGTTGCCGAAGTAGGGCAACGTGACAGGCACCAGCACGATCGGCACGACGAGCCCCGCCAGCCGACTGAGCAGCGCGGTCGCGACCCCGGAGACGAGCCGGCGGCCACGGTCGGCGCGGCGACGGTGCGCGCCCGGTGGGCGGGCGCGCCGGGTCCGCTCGACGACCCCGGACGACATCGACGCCCCTACTGGCTCGCGAGCACGTGATCGGCCATCCAGGACACGGTGCGCTCCAGACCGGTGCGCAGTGGCACCGGCCGCAGACCGGGGAACAGCTCCCGCAGGCGGGTGCAGTCGGCCTGCGAGTCCCGCACGTCACCCGCGCGGGGCGCCTCGTGCACCACGGGCAGCGGCCGGCCCAGCACGCCCTCCAACTCGGCGACCAGGTCGAGCAGGGAGATCCGCGCGCCGAACGCCAGGTTCACCACGTCGGTGGTGGACACCCGACGGACGATCGCGTCGACGATCACCGAGGTGACGCTGCCGACGAAGGTGAAGTCGCGGGTCTGCCGACCGTCGCCGTGCACGCGCAGCGGTTCGCCGGCGAGCGCGGCGGTGACGAAGCGGGGCAGCACCGCCGCGTACGGGTGGTGCGCGGCCTGTCGTGGGCCGTAGACGTTGAAGAAGCGAAACGGCAGCACGCCCAGGTCGTAGCAGGCGGCGTAGGCCACCGCGTACGCCTCGGCCGCCAGCTTGGACACCGCGTACGGGGAGACCGGGATGGGGCGCAGCCCTTCCTGGCGGGGCAGCACCGGGTTCGCGCCGTAGACCGACGACGAGGACGACAGGATCACCTGCTGGACGTGGTGCCGGCGAGCGGCCTCCAGCACCATCAGCGTCCCGGTGGCGTTGGCGTGGTGGCTGGGCAGCGGCCGGTCGATGGAGCGCGGCACGGAGCCGAGCGCGCCCAGGTGCACCACGCTGGCCGCGCCGGCGAACGTCTCGTCCAGCAGGTCCGGGTCGAGCACTGTGCCCCGGTGCAGCCGGACGGGCTGACCGTCCAGGTTGTCCAACCGGCCGGTGGAGAGGTCGTCGACGACCACGACCTCGGTGACCTGGGGTGCCTGGTCGAGGGCCCGTACCAGGTTGGCGCCGATGAAGCCGGCGCCACCGGTCACGACTACCTTCAACGCGTCTCCCCGTTCGGCTCGGCCTGTGGGCAGCCGGCGCTGCGCTGTCCGCCCGGTGGGCGCGTGGCAGCGGTCGCCGGCGGCCACTAGTGTGACAACGAGCGCTCTTCTCGCGAGTCACGCGAAACGGGCGCCGTCCCGCGTGTCCTCGGTTCCCTTCCGTCAGTTGTCTGCCCTGGTGGGCGAGTCGACGTCGACGGGAGTGCCGGGCACATGCGAATCGGACTGATCAGTCAGTGGTACCCGCCGGAGAGCGCCTTCGTGCCGGGTCAACTGGCCACGGAGTTGGCCCGCCGCGGCCACGAGGTGCGGGTGCTGACCACGTTTCCGAGCCTGCCGCTCGGGCGCACCTACCCGGGTTGGCAGCAGCGCTGGAACCACCGGGCCACCGACCGCGGGGTGGCCGTCCGCCGGGTGCCCGCGTACCCGAGTCACGACCGTTCCGGCCTGCGCCGGGCGGCGAGCTATCTCTCCTTCGCCACCACCAGCACCCTGGCCGCCCCGCGTCACCTACGCGGCGTCGACGCGCTCTACGTCTACCACCCGCCGCCCACCGCGTACGCCGCCGCCGGTCTGCTGCGGATGCTGCGCGGCGTGCCGGCGGTGCTGCACGTGCAGGACCTGTGGCCGGAGTCGGTGACGGCGTCCGGGATGGCCCCTGCGGGGCTGGCGGGGCGGGCGATGGACCGGGTCCTGACCGCCACGATGCGCCGGATCTACCGCGCCTGCGCGGGCATCGCGGTGATCGCGCCGGCAATGGCCGAACAGGTGGTCGAGCGGGGTGTCGACCCGGGCGCGGTGCGTACCGTGTTCAACTGGACCGACGAGGCGCTGTTCCGGCCGGTGCCCGGCACCGACTCGGCCCGGGCGACGATCGGGCACCGGGGACGGACCACAGTGATGTTCGCCGGCAACCTGGGTTTGTTGCAGGGCGTCGACGTCGCCATCCGAGCGGCCGCGGCGGCGCCGGACGCGGTGGACCTGGTCTTCGTCGGCACCGGGCTCGGCGCGGAACAGGCGCGACGTCTCGCCGACGAGTTGGGCGCGGCAAACGTGCGGTTCGTCGGTCGCCGTCCGGCCGCCGAGATGGCCGAGTTGTACGCCGCCGCCGACTACCAGTTGGTCATGCTGCGCGACCTGCCGTGGTTGCGCGGGACGGTGCCGTCGAAGTTGCAGGCCGCGCTGGCCTGCGGCAGCCCGGTGTTGATGTCGGCCGACGGCGACGCCGCCCGGTTGGTCAGCGCGGGCGGGGCCGGGCTGGTCTGCCCGCCGGACGACTGGCGGGCGCTTGCCGACCAGTTCGCCGCCGCCGCCCGGGTGCCGGACGAGCAGCGGATCGCGATGGGCCGTCGGGGCCGCCAGCTCTATCAGGACCGGATGTCGTTGCGGGTCGGCGTCGACCAGATCGAGGACCTGCTCAGCAAGGCCGCCGCGCGCGGTCGGGGCTGAACGCCGCGCTGGCCGGTCAGCCCGGTGAGGCCGGCGAGGAAGTCGCGCACGCGGCGACCCTGGCTGGCCGGGTCGCGCGTCTCCCGCACGAAGCGGGCCCCGCCCGCCCCCCGCGCACGGGCCTCGTCCGCCGGCAGAGCCAACACCCGGCCGAGGGCTGCCCGCAGCCCGTCGGCGGTGTCCGGCTCGGCGAACGACAGCCACGGCGCGTACTCGGCCGGGATGCCGGGCAGTCGGGTGCTCACCACCGGCACCCCGGCGGCGAGGTACTCGATGATCTTCGACGGGAAGGACCAGCGGACGAAGTCCTGGTCCACCGGGCGCGGGTTCACCAACACGGTCGCCCGGGCCAGCCGGGGCAACAGCTCCGCCCGGGGCAGCAGCGCGGGGGGCACGATGCGCCGGTCCACGGCGGCCTGGTCGCGCAGCCAACCCGCCAGCTCGCCCCGGCCGTACACGCACAGCCGCAGGTCGTCCCCGGCGAGACCGCGGAACGCCTCGACCAGCCGGTCCACGCCGTAGGCGCGGCTCAGGCCCCCCGCGTACACGATGTCCCTGGTCGCGGCGGGCGGCACGGGCGGGCCCGCCGGCGGCACCATCCGGGCGCCCCCGCGCGGCTCCGGCGGCAGCACCACCCGGGCGCCCTCGCGCGGCTCCGGCGCACCAGCGGCACAGATTCCCTCCAGCACCAGCCGGGGCCGGCCGGGCGCGAAGTCCTCGGCGAGCGCGGGGGTCAGCGCGATCACCCCCGAGCAGCGGGCCAGGGCGGCCCGGACCAGCGCGACGTCGAGCCCGCGCAGCAGCCGGACCAGCCGACCGTCGGTGGGCAGCGCGACACCCGGCGGGTCGGTGAGCACCGGCACCACCCGGACGCCGCGGCGGCGGGCCCGCAGCACACCGAACCAGAGGAACGGCGAGTGCACGCCGTGCACCAGCAGCACGTCGGCGTCGTGCTCGCGCAGCGCCCGAGCGCCGGTACGCCAGGCGGCCACGAACCGGGTGAGGTGCTTGAGGCCGAGCAGGTTCACGAACGCCAGCAGCTGACCGTCCACGTCGTCCTGCCGGAACCGCCCCGCCCGGAAGCGGACCTGCCCGTTGCCGGGCCAGGTGGACACCGGCGCCGCGGAGAGCAGGTGCACCGGACAGTCGGCGGCCCGCAGGCTGTGCACCAGGCTCCAGGCGAAGGTGTGCGTCTGGGTGGGCATGATGGTGTCCCGGGCGATGATCTCGGCGAGCAGGTCGTCCGGGACGGTGAAGCCCAGCACTGTGACCCGTGGGCTGCGTGGCGGCGCCACCGTCACTCCCCGAGGATCTGCCGGTAGACCCGGTCGAGGCGACCGAGCATGACGTCGAGGCTGTAGTCCTCGGCCACCACCTTGCGACCCAACTCCCCCACGTGACGCCGCTCGGCGGGGTCGTCGAGCAGCGGCGTCAGCGCCTCGGCCAGGGCGTCCGGGTCGCCGGCCGGCACCAGTCGGCCGCCGCCGGAGCGCAGCACCTCGACGTTGCCGCCCACCGCCGACGCGACCACCGGCAGCCCGTACGCCATCGCCTCGAGCAGCGCGTTGGAGAGGTTCTCGTGCAGTGTCGGGAAGACGAAGAGGTCCGCCGCGGCGAGCAGGTCCGGCACGTCGAGACGGTTGCCGAGCAGGCGCACCTCGACCTGGTCGGCCTCGGCCAGCGCGGCGGCGATGCCGTCCCGGTCGAGCCCGTCGCCGGCGACGAGCAACACCCGGCGGGTGGTCGACGGCGGCAGTCGGCGCAGCGCGTCGGCGAGGACTGCGTAACCCTTCTCCCAGGTCAGTCGGGATACCGCGATCATGGTCACGTCGTCGGGGCGCAGGCCCAGTTCGGCGCGGACCCGGTCCCGCTCGGCGTGTGGACGGGCCGGCAGCGGCACCCCGTTGGGGATCACCCCGACGAACTTCCCGCCCAGGTCGGACAGGAAGTCCCGGCCGGCGGCGTACGCGCAGACGGTGCCGACGTGGGTGGCCAGCCGCAGCGTCGCGGGCTCGGCACCGTGCACGAGCAGGCGACGCCGCCAGGCACGACCCGGTTGACGCAGGTCACGTACGGTGCCGTGCACGGTGACCAGGACCCGCGGGCAGCCGGCGAGACGGGCGGCGAGGACGCCGTGGAAACCCTCGTTCTGTAGGCCCCGCACGTGCACCAGATCCGGGCGGACCCGGCGCAGCAGCCGCACCCACTCCCGCAGCAGCGGCACGTTCAGGCTGCCGTTGCCGGCGTGTTGGTGCATCCGGACGAACTCGTACCGGTCGGCCAGGGGTGAGGTGAGCACCCGCCGCACGGCGGTCAGCGGACCGTTGGCACCGGGGGTGCCCGCCGAGTGCTGCACCACCACCGGTCGGCTCACCACGGGGCTCCCGCCGACGCCCGCCGGGTGTCGCGCACGGCTGCACGCTGCATGTCTCCTCATTCCGACGGCCGCCCGGCCGCGCTGATCCCGGTCTGCCGACCGCACCACTACGGCAACTGCGGCACCGGTGACGAGGTGACGGCACCGCGAGGGTGTCCGCCGGTGTCCCGTCGGTGGCGGGCCGGAGATCTCGGTTGCCGACACACTGGCGCATCGAGAGCGTGGACATCGTTGGCCGCATAGACTAAACAGCCATAGCGGCACAAATCACCTACGTTTCCCGAGGGGGTAGACCGTGGGCGAGCCCACCACCGGCACGGGCCTGATCCCCGACCCGCGGCCCACCGCGACGCCAACGGTGCTGGCGCTGGCCGCGTACCGGTTTCCGCACGGCGACGCGATGTCCAACCGGCTGCTGCAACTGGCCCGGTCGGCCACCCCGCCCGGGGGAGTGACACTGGTGGTCAACGACTGGCCCGACGACGGGTCGCGCCCACCGACCGCGGTGGACCTACCCGCCGGCGTCCGCCTGATCACGCTGCCCCGACGCCGCCTGGGCGGCGGGGTGCTGGGCCGCTGGTCGCACCGGCGCGTCCGGCCGCTGCGGGTGCTGGCCGCGCTGCGCCGCGCGGGCGTCCGTCCGGGCGAGTTGGCCGGCGTCCACCTGCCACTCGGGTTGTGGGACCTGGCGACCTGGGCGGTGCTGCGCCTGGCGGTGCGGTGCCCGGTGACTGTGGACGTGCTGGAGCAGCACGACCGGGCCCAGTTTCCCCGGGGCTGGCTGACGCCGTACTTCCTGCGGCACCGCTGGGCGTCCTTCTGGGCCGGACGACTCGCCGACCAGCTCATCGTCATCTCCGAGCTGCTGGAGCGGCACTTCGTGCGCCAGGGACGGCGGACCCTGGTGGTGCCGCCGCAGGTCGACAGGGCCGACTACGCCGACCCCGCACCGGCCTCGCTCGGCGAGGGCCTCCGACTGCTCTACGCCGGGTCGGCAGGTGTGAAGGACCAGTTGGCAGTGGTGCTGGAGGGCATTCGTCTGCTCCCGCCCGCCGACCGGGCCAGGGTGCACCTGGTGATCGCCGGGATCAGCCGGGAGCAGGCCGGCAGCCTGTCCGACCTCGGGGAGGCCGGGCCGACCGACCTCGACGACCAGGTGAGTTTCATCGGTTGGGTGCCCCGCGAGCGGGTGCTCGCCGAGTTGCGCCGGGCGCACTTCTCCGTGCTGGTCCGCCCGCCGGCCGGGTACGCGCAGGCGGGCTTCCCCTCCAAGGTGCCGGAGAGCCTCGCCGCCGGCTGCCCGGTGCTGCTCAACGTCACCAGCGATCTGCGGCGCTACCTGGTGGACGGTCGGGAGGGGATCCTGCTCGACGGCGCGGCAGCCGAGGATGTCCGGCGGGGCATCGAGCGGGCGCTACGCCTCGACGACGCGGCCTGGCGGGCGATGAGCCGCGCCGCCCGGGAGCGGGCCCACTGTTTCGACTATCGCGGCTGGACGCCGGTGGTCAGCGACTTCGTCACGGGAGTCGGACGCGGCTCGGGCACCGGCAGCTCGGCGAGGCCGGCCAGCTCGGCGGCGGTCAGCCGACGATCGGCCGGGTAGAGCTGCCGCTCGTGGGCCCGGATGGTCTCCACCGGCCACCGCAGGCGGATCACCCGGGCCGGGTTGCCGGCGGTCACCGCGTACGGCGGCACCGACCGGGTGACCACCGCGCCGGCGCCGATCACCGCACCCCGGCCGATCGTGACCCCGTGCAGGATCACCGCCCGGGTGCCCACCCACACGTCGTCGCCGATGGTCACGCCCCGGTCGTGGGTGTCGTCGTCGGCCTCCTTGTCGACCGCGACCATCGGTACGCCGACCTGCTCGATGCGGTGGTTGCCGCCCCGGATCGTCACCTCGGGGCCGAACATCACGTTGTCACCGATGCGGATCCGACTCCGGGCCGCCATCAGGATCGGCCGGTACCCGAGATCGACATTGTGGCCGACCTCGATCGACTCACAGGTGTAGACGCCGTCCGGGTCGAACGTGAAGTTGTCTCCCCGGGCGGCGAACCGGCCGGCGAGGGCAAGACCCCGGATCGCCCGACGGGCCCGCGCCCCCGCGCGCAGGAGACGGTCGAGTGACCCGAAAACCGGGCCGAGCAGCGCCCCAGGTTGGTCGAGGCGGACGCGCATCAGACTCCCGCCCCGACGCCGGCCCGCTCGGGCACCGCACGCATGTCGCCCCCGCATCTCCGCCGTTCGTCCCTGTCGATCCAGGGGCGATGATAACCTCAGCAACCTCCACAATAGGTGTATAGCGTCACTCATCAGGTCAAGGCGCATGATCCACTCGGGTTTCTTGATATCGCGGGGTCCCGGCGCCCCCGACACCCCGACTTCATGAAAGCCGAGTGGATCATGAGCGGCGGCACCACCCCCGGCCGAAGAGGCCGCCCCTCCCCTCGCCCGACCGGCCAGTTTTGCCCTCGCCCGACCGGCCGTCGCGACGCTCCCGGCTCGTGCCGTGGGCCACCGTCGCGCAGAAGGCCGCCGAACTGGCCGTGTCCGACTGCGGGTTTTGGGGTTGATCGGGGGAATGCGGGTTGTGTGTCACCAATCAGGGTCGTCATCCGGTTTCCGCCCCGATGGGACGCTCACCCGGCGTTGTCCCCGACGCCGTTGGAGGTGGGATCGTGCCGATGCCCGGTGCTCTCGTGACCGGCGGTGCCCCCGTGAGCGACACCGTCTATCTGTCGCCACCCGACATCGGGCCGCTGGAGGAGTCGTACCTGCTCGCCGCCCTGCGCTCGGGCTGGGTCGCACCGGTCGGCCCGGACCTGGACGCCTTCGAGCAGGATGTCGCCGCCCGGGTCGGCACCGACGGAGCCGTGGCCGTCAACTCCGGGACGGCGGCTCTGCACCTGTCGCTGCTCGGGGTCGGGGTCGGGCCCGGCGACGTGGTCATCGTGCCCACGCTCACCTTCGTCGCCACCGCGAACGCGGCCCGCTACATCGGGGCGCGGCCGGTGTTCGTCGACTGCGACCCCCGGACCGGCAACGTGGACGTCGCCCTCGTCGACGAGGTGCTGCGACGGCTGCGCTCGCGCGGTGAGCGGGTCGGCGCGGTAGTCCCGGTGGACATGTTCGGCAGCTGCGCCGACTACCGCGCCCTGCTCCCGGTCTGCGCCGACGCCGACGTGCCAGTGGTGGAGGACGCCGCGGAGGCCCTCGGCGCCGGCCACGGAGGGCGACCCGCCGGCTCCTTCGGGCGCGTCGGCGTGCTCTCCTTCAACGGCAACAAGATCATGACCACCTCCGGCGGCGGGATGCTGGTGTCCGACGACACCGCGCTGCTCGCCCGGGCCCGTCACCTCGCGACGCAGGCCCGCGAACCGGCGCGGCACTACGAGCACCGCGAGACGGGTTACAACTACCGGCTCAGCAACCTCCTCGCGGCGCTCGGCCGAGCCCAGTTGCTCCGGCTGGACGCGATGATCGCCCGACGCCGCCACCTGCGCGACCACTACGCCAAGGTCTTCGCCCCGGTGCCGGGCGTCCGGCTGCTCGGCGCGGAGGACACCGAGTCCAACTGTTGGCTCACCGTCATCACCGTCGAGCCGCAGCGGTGCGGCTGGGGGGTGGAGGACCTGGCGGCCCACCTGGCCGAGCGGGACATCGAGACCCGGCCGGTGTGGAAACCGATGCATCTCCAGCCCATGCACGTCGGTGCGGAGACCCTGCTCACCGGCGCGGCGGAGCGACTCTTCGCCAACGGGCTCACGCTGCCCAGCGGAAGCGCGCTCACCGAGGCGCAGATCGCCCGGGTGTCCGTCGCGATCGAGGAGTTCCTGAGCCTCCGGACAGGAGCCTGCACGGTGTGACGACCGGGGTGCGGGAGATGGCCCGTTCAGGTGACGCCGCGGGGCGCACCGGCGCGCTGATCTTCACCGGGCCGGGCATAACTTCCCGCGATTAACCGGAAAGCGCCCAAGGAACACGAAACTGCCTGTAACAAGGACAAAGGGCTTTGGGTCCCTTCTGTCGTACGCGGCGGAAGCGGTCGAAGACGGGTCAGGGAGCCAGCACATGCCGCAGGAGACTGAGCACACGGATCGCGCGGACCGAACGACTCGGCGGGCCAGGGCCCGCCGCCGTACCGCGGGCTTCCTCGCCACCGACACCACCGCCTGGGTCAGCGGCTTCGCCGCGGCCGTGTGGACCCGATTCGAGTTCGATCTCCCGGCGGGCCAGCTGGTTCGGGCCGCGGCGATCGGTGTGCTCGCGGCGGTCGTGCACGTGGCGGTGGCGGCGGTCCGCCGGCTCTACTCCGGACGACACCCGCTGGGCAGTCTCCAGGAGGTGCAGGGCGTCGCCGGCACCACCATCCTGACGGCGGCCCTCGTGCTGCTCGGCCTGCTGTCCTCCGGCGACCGACCGGTGCCGGCGAGCACCCCGCTGGTCGGCGGCGCCCTCGCCCTGCTGCTGATGCTCGGCGCCCGGTTCGCGTACCGGCACCGCCGGGACCTCTCCATGCGTCCCGACGTCCGGTCCTCCACACCGGTCCTGCTGTTCGGCATGGGCAACGCCGGGCAGGAGCTGCTGCGGGCGATGCTCGGCGACCCGCGCGGCCGATACCTGCCGGTGGGCGCCCTCGACGACGATCCGGACAAGCGCGACCTGCGCATCCGGGAGGTGCGGGTGCTCGGTGGGCGGCAGGACGTCGAGACCGCGGTGCGGCGTACCGGCGCGAAGGCTGTCATCTTCTCGGTGGCCAACGCCGACGCGGCGCTGATCCGCCAGATCCGCGAGGCCACGCTCGCCACCGGCACTGTGTTCAAGGTGCTGCCCCCCGTGCGGGACCTGGTCGACCACCGGATCACCGTCACCGACGTCCGGGACGTACAGATCGGTGATCTGCTCGGCCGCCGCCAGGTGGTCGGTGACCTGCCGCTGAGCACGAACAGCCTGACCGGGCGACGGGTCCTGGTCACCGGTGCCGGCGGGTCGATCGGCTCGGAACTCTGCCGACAGGTGATGAAGGCCGACCCGGGCGAGCTGATGATGCTGGACCGGGACGAGTCGGCCCTGCACGGCCTACAGATGTCGCTCGCCGGGCGGGCCATGCTGGACGGCCCCGAGCTGATCCTCGCCGACCTGCGCGACGACGAGGGCCTTCGGCGGATCATCCGGGAACGCCGCCCGGAGATCATTTTGCACGCGGCAGCCCTCAAGCACCTGACCCTCTTGCAGCGCCACCCCGGCGAGGCGGTCAAGACGAACGTCTGGGGCACGCTGTCGGTGCTGGACGCCTGCCGGGACGTGGCCAAGTTCGTCAACATCTCCACCGACAAGGCGGCCAACCCGACAAGTGTGCTCGGGTACTCCAAGCGGATCACCGAACGACTGACCGCGCACGCCGCGTCCCGGTTCCCGGGGACCTTCCTCAGCGTGCGGTTCGGCAACGTGCTCAGCAGCCGCGGCTCGGTGGTGACGGCGTTCCAGCGGCAGATCGAGGACAGCAGGCCGCTGACCGTCACCCACCCGGACGTCACCCGCTACCTGATGACCATCCAGGAGGCCGTCCACCTGGTGCTCCAGGCCGCCGAGATCGGCCGCGACGGGGAGGCGTTGGTGCTGGACATGGGTGAACCGGTCCGCATTGCCGACCTGGCCCGGCAGATGGCCGAGCAGGCGTCCAGCGCGATGCCGATCGTCTACACCGGCCTTCGTCCCGGAGAGAAGCTGCACGAGGACCTGTTCGGCACCGGTGAGGTGGACACCCGGCCGTTCCACCCGTTGGTGTCCCACGTGGCCGTGCCGGCGCTCGACCCGATGGAGGTGAGCGGGCTCGACCCGTACGACGACGCGGCGAAGCTCACCGAACACCTGGCGTTGCTCTGCGCCCAGCCGATCGACCCGACGGTGGGCGATCCGGTGGGCGTACCCCTACAGTCGCGGTGACCGGCGCGGCGGACGGTGACCGACGACCACACCCAAATCCCCGCGCCGACAGTTGTCACAGTGAGGATTCCCCAACGCGACGCCGCGTCGCGGCGACCGCGTCCCTCCGGCGTTCGCCGCAGATCGATAGGACCGTGAGATGCGGACCCGCCACGGCAGGATTCAGCGGTACGAGCCGCTGCACGCCGCCGCATCGCCCAGGTCGCGGCGAGCCGTCCAGACGATGGAGCCACCCGCGCCGGTCGCCCCCGCTCCCCCGGCCCCGAGTCGCGGTCGCCGGCTGCTGTCCTGGATCGCCACCGCGGCGCTGAGTCGGGCGGTCAGCGCGCTCGTACCTCTCGTCCTGCTCCCCGTGACCCTGTCGTACCTGGGCACCGACCTGTACGGGCTCTGGGCCGCGGTGCTCGCCGTCACCGGGATGGTCGCCTTCGCGGACCTGGGCGTCGGTCTCGGGCTCATGACCAGACTCGCGCCGTGCCGGGTGGACGGCGACTCGGACACCGCCCGGCGGTACGTCTCCAGCGCCTACGCCGCGGTCTGCGGGGTGGTGCTCCCGACGTGTGGCCTGCTGTGGCTGGTCGGTGGGTTCGTTCCGTGGCCGCTGCTGTTCAACGCGACGGGGACGGCGGCGCGGGACGCCCACCTCGTCGCCCTGGTGTGCCTGACCGCGTTCCTGCTCAATATTCCGCTGTCACTCGTCGCCCGCGTGCAGTACGCGTATCAGCAGGTGGCGGCCAGCAATGTCTGGCAGGCGACGTCGAGCGCGCTCTCGCTACCCCTCGCGCTCGGCGCGGTGTACGCGAAGCTGCCGCCGATAGCGGTCATCGCCAGCATCGCCATCGCCCCGTTACTTGTGAACATCGTCAATACCGTGTGGACATTCGGCTGGCGCCTGCCGCACCTGGCGCCCCGGCTGAGATTCGTCGACGGTCGGGGGGTCCGGGAGCTGTTCGGCCTCGGCGGTCTCTTCTTCCTGGTCACGCTGATAATGGTCCTGGCGGACAACGCCGACCCCTTGCTCATCGCGCACGTGTTGGGCCTCGCCAGCGTCACCGCGTACGCGGTGCCGGCCAGACTGTTCAACCAGCTCGGCGCACTGGTGACGCTTGTCAACCAGCCACTGTGGCCGCTGCACGGCGAGGCGCTGGCGCGCGGTGACCTGGACTGGATCCGCCGAACCGTTCGGCGGATGACCATCGTGTCGACACTCATCGCCGTGCTGCCGTCGATCTTCCTGGTGGCCTACGGCGAGCAGTTCTTCGCGGCCTGGCTGCCGATCTCGATAGGAAACCGGTCACTCCTGCTGGGCCTCGCCTGCTGGTGGGTCGTGCTGGCCGCGATCTCGCCGCGGTTCATGGTGCAGAACGCGGCCGGAATCGTCCGCCCGCAACTGTGGGGCTACCTCCTTTACCTACCACTGTCCATTGTCGGAAAACTGCTCGGCCTGCACTGGTGGGGGGTGGCCGCGACACCGTTCGTCGCCGTCGTCATCTACACCGTGACGGTCGTCCCGGCGGCCCTCTACGGCTACCGGCGGGCACTGCGAATACGGACCACATGAGAGAGGCGGATACGCAGATGGTGTTCGACGAGGATTTTCCGCGGGTGCTGGTGGTGAGCCACACGCCCTTCAGCCGGGTCAGCGGGACCGCCCTGACCCTGTCGAACCTCTTCTCCGGCTGGCCCAGGGATCGTCTCGCGCAGGTGCACACCGGCAACATCACCCCGTCGACGGAGGTGTGTGAACACTATTTCCACTTCCCGCCGCGAGACCACTACCTGCCCATCCAGTACTACGCCATGCGGATGTCGGGCTGGAACGGCCGTACGCCGCTACAACAGAGCCGCCCGCTCGCCGCCGTGCACGCCGCGGCGGAGACCCGTCCCACCATGGCCAGGATCTACGCACAACTGCGCGCGAGTGCCGACCTCAGCCCGATCCGGGTCCCCCCGGCGCTTGTCGAGTGGATGCGCGACTTCCAGCCCGACGTCGTCTACTCGATGCTCGGCAGCGTGCGGCTGACGAGGATCACGGCGCTGGCCGCGCGCACCTGCGGCGTTCCGGTGGTGCCGCACTTCACCGACGACTGGCCGGCAACCCTGTACGACAACGGCGAACTCTTCGGTCGGGCCGACCGCTCCGTCCAGGAGACGATCGCGAGACTTCTCCGCCTGGCCCCGCTCGGCATGGTCATCAGTCAGCCGATGGCCCAGGAGTACACCCGGCGGTACGGCATCCCGTTCACCCCGTTCGCGAACTGTGTCGACGAGACCTTCTTCGCCCCACCCCGCGACGCGGCACGGCAGCAGGGGACGACGGAGCTCGTCTACGTCGGCGCCCTGCACCTCAACCGCTGGGAGTCGCTGCGCGACATCGGCGCCGCACTGGACAGCCTGGCCGAGGCCGGTCTGCCCGTCCGGCTGACCATCCACGCGCCGGAGAAGGACCTCAGCCGGTACGCGAAACACTTCGCGCCCCTGACGCGGGTGCGGCTCGGGCCGTCACTGGACAGCGACGAGGTGCCCGCCGCCCTGCGTGGCGCGGACGTCCTCGTCCATATCGAGTCCTTCGACGAGGAGATCCGCCGCTACACCCGCTACTCGGTCTCGACGAAGATCCCCCAGTACCTCGCCTCGGGTCGTCCGATCCTCGGCTACGGGCCCGCCGAGGTGGCGTCGATGAACCACATCCAGGAGGCCGACGCGGGCGTGATCGTCGGTACCGACGACACCGGGGCGCTGGTCCGCGGCCTGACCGATCTCTGCCGGGACGCGGCCCTGCGGGAGCGGCTCGCCCGCAACGGGGCTGCCTTCGCCCGGCGGGAGCACGCCAAGGAGAACGTGGCCGCGCGGTTCGCCGCCACGCTCGGCGCGGCGGCCCGCACCGGGTCCGTCACCGCCGACGCCGCCCGCGGGCAACTGGCCTAGAAACGAGTGGAGGTGCTGCGATGAGACGTACCGGATGGGTCGCCTGCGTGGGTCCGTTCCTCTTCCCGTGGGGTGAGGCGGGGTCCCGCCGGGTCTACGGCCTGGTGGCGTCGTTGGCTGCCGCCGGCTACGACGTGGTGGTCGCCAGCGGCGGGCCGGAACCACGCACCGTCACGCCGTTGCCGGGCGTCGACGGGCCGGGCTCGATCTCCCACATCGGCCTGGCGGAGCGGCCGTCGCCGGAGGCCGGGTCGCTCGGCAGTTCCGTTCAGACGCTTGTGCGCTGGGGTCAGCGGACGGTCCGGTGGCTCGACGCCCAGCCGACCAGGCCCTCGCACGTCCTGGTGCACGGCGGCCAGGCCCAGTACATGTTCCACCTGCAACGCTGGTGTCGTCGGCACCGGGTGCCGCTGATCGTCGACGTCGTCGACTGGTTCAACGGACGCCACGTGCGGGGTGGCTACCTCGGCCCGCTGCACGCCAGCATGAAGCTGGCCCTGCGCCACTACTACCCGCGGTGCGACGGCATCATCGCGATCAGCTCGCACCTGGAGGCCCACTACCGCCGCTCCGGCCGGCCCCTCCTGCGGGTGCCACCCACGCTCGACGTCAAGAGCCTGACGCTGGACGCCCGGCAGAGCGCTGGCGACTCCCCGCCGCTCACGCTCGCCTACGCGGGGAATCCGCACGGAAACCGCAAGGATCTCCTGGGTACGGTCATCGAGGCGGTGGGCAATGTCCAGCGCACCGGCGCGAGCGTCGAGTTGCGTGTCTACGGCCCGACGCTCGACGAGGTGCGCGGCCTCTTCGACGCTCGGCCGTTGCCCGACGGTGTGCGGTGCCTGGGCCGCCTGCCGCAGGTCGAGGTGGCCAACGCCCTCCAGGGCGCGGATTTCACAGTCCTGGTCCGCAGGCCGGAGCGGGCGGCGGAGGCGGGCTTCTCGACGAAGTTCTGCGAGAGTCTCGCCAGCGGCACACCGGTGATCGCCAACCTCACCAGCGACATGGGCAGGTATCTGCGCCCCAACCTGGAGGGCCTGGTCTGCCGGGACCACACGGTGGCCGAGGTCACCGAGGCGTTCCGCGCGGCGACGCGGCTGAGTTCCGCGCAGCGCAGCGTCATGCGCCAGGCCGCGCGCAGCCAGGCGCTCGAATCGTTCGACTACCGGGCGTACGCGGAGCCTCTCGGCAGGTTCTTCCGGCAGTGGAGCTGACCGCCTGCCGGCGCGGCCCCGCCGGGCCGGGCGGGTCCCGCCGGCCCGGTCGGCCTATCTGCCGGCGGACCGCGCGAGGGGGGTCGGGTCCGCGGCGGGCTGCCGGTGTTCGCCGAAGAGCGACCGCATGACGTGCAACGCCAGTAGCGTGGCCATCCCGACTATCGACTCCGGTGCCATCCCGAGCTGGTTGTTGGCCGGCACGTAGATGATGAGGATGCAGAGCTGCGCGAAGATCAACGTCGGGACCACCCGTCGGGAGGACACCGCCGCGCGCCACGAGCCGGCGAAGAGCCACCCGACCAGGCCCATGAACAGCGCCGCGCCCGGGAAGGTGAGGTCCGAGGCGAGCCAGGGATAGATGGTGGCCCAGTACATGTGCGCCGGCCACCCCTTCTCGTGCTCGGTCCGGTCGGGGTAGGTCGGATGCTCGGTCAGGTCCACGTCGAGGGTCTGGTCGGCGAAGATCGCCGCGGACGGCGCGCTGCCGAGACCACGGGACCACTCGAAGGGCACCTGGAGGTTGTAGGACAACCCGAGGTAGCCGTGCGTCGGGTAGCCGATCATGGCGGCGATGCCCTCGGCCATCGGCCTACCCACGACACGTTGCACCGAGGGATTCACGTGCACCACGTCGCCAGTGGTGCCGAACTCGGCCGCCCGTGTCGCGTGGTTGTGGATCATGTAGGTGGCCAGGAGCACGAACGCCCCGACGACCAGCAGGAGCGCCCGGCGCCGCCGGGAGTGGACCCGCGGTCGGTGCCGGACCGACGCCCACGCGACCAACATCCCCGCCGCGAGCATGATGACGACGTCGCCGAGCCCCTTCATCGTGCCGATGAAGAGGTAGAACGCGATGTGCGTCGCCGTGGCGACCACACCGGCGAGTCGCAGCCAGCCGGAGAGACTGCGCCAGTGCACCACCAACAGCGGTACGAGGGCCACGCTGAGGACGCCGAGCGGGAACAGCGCCGTCATCCACGGGCTCGTGCTGCCGAGCCCCTGCTGGTAGACGTCGAACTTGTTCACGTAGCCGGCGGCGGGCGCCTGGACGTTGGCCCACACACTGCTGGGACCGGTGGCGCCGAACTGGGTCAGCCGCGTCAGGTTCACCACGACGTAGTAGACGGCGCTGGCCAGGACCAGTTGACGCACCAGCCGGATGCGGGCGACGGAGTGGGTGGCGGCGCCCACCGAGGGCGCACGGCGCGACATCTGCGCCACGTACCCACCGGCGAACAGGGCTGTCGCCACGAGCACGAAGGCGCTGAGCTGGTCGGGGTTTCCGACGTCGCGGGCCAGCCTCGTCAACCAGAACGCCCCGAACGTGCCCAGCATCCAGACCAGCGCCAGCACCAGTGGCAGCCAGGTGGTCGTTCGACCTGCCGGTGCCGCGCGCTTCGTCACCGGCGGGTGTCCGCGCTGCCCGGGTCGCGGCGCGGCGGCGATCTGTAGGTCGCCCACCGGCGAGCGGTGCCGGCCGTGGCTGATCCGGTCGACGGCGGTCACCGGAGACCACTCAGTGCCGGACGGCCGGCCCTGGGCGGTCGCGAGTCGACCCGGACAGGATTCCGAGATTGCACTCGCCGACCCTCCACACTGTCGTGCGCCCCTCGACCACCGCGGTACGGCTGTCGCGCCCCGGCACGTCGCGGCGCTCCGCCACGTCGCGGGTCGGTCGGTTGGCTGTCAGTAGTCACTGAACGAGCCAACGACCGGGTAGTCACACCGGTGATGGGCCCGGGTCAGGTGGAGACGGCTCCACCGGGAGGGTGCGCGCCGGCGCGGGCCCCGACCGGTCCCGGCGGACGGGCCGCCAACCGGCCCGGGTCGGCCGCCACCCGACGGCCGACGGCCTGGACCGGCAGCATCGACAGCAGGGCGAGTGCCAGCCACGACCCCCGCTCGAACTCCCACACTCCGGTCAGCCAGAGCGGGAATCCGCCCACCAGGAAGAGCCCGGCGACCCGGAGCCCGACCGGGCACCGGGCCGCCCGCCGGGCGAGCACCACCCCGAACAGGGCGGCGACGCCCAACAGCCCGACCAGGCCCAGGTCCACGGCGACGGCCAGCACGGCGTTGTGCGGGCGGATGCCCAACGGGTTCCAGAGTTCGAAGGTTCCCGCGCCGCCGCCCACCCACAGGACGTCCCACCAGTAGGAGGACGCGTACCGCCACAGCTCGATCCGACTCAGCACGTCGCCGGTCGCCTCCGAGCCGATGAGGTCGTCGGCCCACACCAGTGCGCTCTGCCCCAGGCCGAGCGGCACCGTCAGCAGCAGCGTCGGCACCGCGGTCGCCACCGTCACCCACATCGCCCGGGGGCTGAGCTCGCTGAGCAGCGCGTACACCACCACGAGCAGCAGGGCGACCAGGGCGCCCTTGGTCCGGTTCAGGAAGACCCCGGACGCCAGCACCGGCAACGCGGCGGTCAGTCCGACGGTGACGAGCCGCCGCTGACCGCGGATCTTCAGCAGGCCCAGCGCCAGCACGAACGCTGTCACGCTGGAGTAGGCCGTGAAGTTGATGTTGGTGCCCTCGATGCCGAAGCGCACCGCCATGTCCATCGCGCTGGCCTGCCCGCCGACCCCGCGCGCCTCGATGACCAGACGCCACACGGCCGTCGCGCACCCGACGATGTACGCACCCCCGACGGCGAGCAGGTGCCTCGGCGTCGTGGCGACGTGGCGGACCGCGACGAAGAGCAGACAGGCCGAGGTGTACGCGAGGGCCACGCTGTGCGTCTGCGCGACGCCACTGGACCAGAGGGCGGTCAGCTGCGCCCAGCCGGCGACCGCGACCGCCAGCACGTCGGGCAGTCGGGGACGGGGAAGACGACAGCTGAGCAGGATCGCCGCGACGGATGTCTGCAAGACGACCAACCAGGCGTTCGCCGACGACGCCTGGAAGGCCGCGACACACAGCAGCCCGACGGCGAGGGTCGTCGTCCACGCCCGCCAGCCGCCCCGCCTGGTCCCGGCCGCACCGGCCGTGGCCCCACCGGTGGGGGCGAATCCGACACCGGCCCGAGCCGGCACCGGCGGACGGGATCCGAGCCGCACCCGGGTTTGCGCTGTCACGACCACTCCTCTTCGTCCCTGGTTCGGCACCGGCGTCGTCGTCACCGAAGCGGCACCGGCGACGTTGGACACCCGACAGATCGACGACTCGCCCCCACGGGCGCGCGCCAACCACCTGACCTGACAGCGACCTCGAAAATGTGCGAAATGCCCGATTTGATCGCAATTGCAGCTTGCTATAGACGCCGTCCCGCTCGGGACGAAACGACGGAATCTCCGTGCCAATGCCCCCGAGGAAGGTGCCGGTGAAACCCGATCTCCGCGCGATCGCCGTGGACGCGCGCGCTCTGGGCCTGTCGGCGCCACTGCGCGCGGCGTACGAGGCATCCAAGCGCAGCGGATTCCACGCCGTCCTGTTCCACGGACGGGCGCACCGGCACCATCCGGCCGCGCTGGTGCCGCTGACCAGCGTGCTGCCGATCGGCGACGGAGCGCGGCAGCGGTGCCTCGACGATGCCGGCCACGTGCTCAACGACGGGCTACGGGTCTTCGGCGCCCGCGTGGCGACGGGTGTGTCCGCACCGTGGGGCACCGACCCGCTGACCGGGCGGCAGTGGCCGGCGGGCGACCCGTGGTGGCGCATCGACATCCGTTCCGAGGCTCGCCTGTCGGACGTGAAGCACACCTGGGAGGCGGCACGCCACCGGGACCTGGTCGTCCTGGCCCGCGCGGCCCGCCTCGACCCGACCGGCCCGTGGCAGGACGGCCTCGACGAGCTGCTGCGGGTTTGGTGTGCGCAGTCCCCGCCGGAGCGGGGCGTCAACTGGTACTCCAGCCTGGAACTCGCGCTGCGCGCGATCGCCTGGAACCAGATCCTCGCGTTGGTCGGCGACCGACTACCCCGTGACGTCGCGACCGGCATGGAGCGACTGCTGCTGTCCAGCGCCCGGCACCTGATGGTCGAGCTGCCCTACACGTTGAGCAGCATGCGCAACAACCACCTGCTCGGCGACGCGCTCGGGCTGCTGCTGCTCGCCCGGATGTTTCCCACGGCCCGGCGCGCGCGCTGGTGGGCGCGTACCGGCGAGCGGATGTTCGCGGCTCAGCAACGCCGACACTTCGGGCCCGACGGCCGCATGATCGAGGACTCGGTGTCGTACCACCGTTTCGTCCTCGAGATGCTCGTCGTGCGGGTGCTGCTCGGCGGCGCGCCGTCGCGCGTCCACAGTGACCTGCACGCCGCCAGCCTGCACCTGGCCCGGCTGGGCGTGTTCGACGGCGACGTCCCGCAGTACGGCGACTGGGACGAGGGGCGGGTGCTCGCGTCCTCCGGCGACCCGCTCGACGTGGCCGGCTCCGCCGCGCTCGGGCTCGCGTTGTGCGGCGAACGGCTGCCGGCGCGGTGGTACGCCGACTTCGACGAACTGGCGTGGTACGCGCCCGCACCCGGTCCCGAGGCCACGTCGGAGGAGTTCGTCGCGCGGATGCGCACCCGGTCTACCGCGACGACCTCGGGTGGTATCGCGCTTGTCGAGCGGGGGCCCTGGCGCGTGTGGTTCAAGGTGGACGGCGGTCCCTCGCACGGCCACGCCGACCTGACCTCGGTCTGGATCAAGCACGGCGACCGGTGGCTGATCGCCGACCCGGGCACCGGCACCTACAACGGCCCGCTGGAGGTCCGCAACGGGTTGCGCACCTCGGCCGCCCACCCGGTGCGCCGCCCGGACGGGCAGGACCAGCTCGTCCCGCACCGGGCGTTCCGCTGGCTCAACTCCGGCCGTGGCCACCTCGGGGCACCACTCGTCCTGCCGGATCGCACGATCCTCTTCGGGTGGCACGACGCGTACGCGCGCGGCGAACACCCGGTGCGCGTCGGTCGAGCGGTGGTGGTGGCCGAGCAGTACGTGGCGATCGTCGAGTTCGCCGACCCGCCGACGGCCGCCCGGTCCTGGTCGCTCACCGTTCCGCTGCACCCCGACGTCGTCGTGGACAACGACACGCTCGTCGCCGGCGAGGCCAAGCTGGACCTCGTCGGACTGGCCGGACACGAGGCGGTGCGCGGGCGGTCGGCGCCCTTCGCGGGCTGGCACAGCCGGACGTACGGACGCTGGGAGCCGGCGACGTGGATCACGGCCGAGAGCCGGGCCGACACCACGGTGTGGGGGCTCGGCGCGATACCCGGGGCGCCGCCCGAGCCGGACGCGCTCGACGGTCTCCGGTTCCGGGTGACCTGGAACGACGCGGGCGCCCTGCTCACCGTCACCCACCTCGGATCAGGGGAAACCCACAACGTGCGAGCACCGCGATGACGACACGCAGAGTCCTCGTCCTCAACCACTTCGCCGTCCCCCCGGGTCATCCCGGCGGCACCCGGCACACCGAGCTGTTCAGCCGACTACCCGGCTGGACGCACGTGATCATCGCGGGCCGCCGCAACATGATCACCGGCCAGCCGCAGCGGCCACAGCCGGGGTTCCACCTGGTCGCGGTGACCCCGTACCGGGGCAACGGTCTGGGCCGGGTGGTCAACTGGGCCAGCTACGCGGTGACCGCCACGGTGGCCGGCCTGCGGCAACCCCGACCCGACGTGGTCTACGCCTCCTCGCCGCACCTCCTGGCCGGCCTCTCCGGCTGCGTCGTGGCGACACTGCGGCGTACACCGTTCGTTCTGGAGGTCCGGGACCTGTGGCCGCGGGTGCTCGTCGAGATGGGCACGCTGTCGGAGACGTCGGTGGCCTACCGGGCGTTGGCGCGCCTCGAACGCTTCCTGTACCAGCGCGCCGACCGCGTGGTGATCATGGCGCCCGGCGTACGGGCGGCGATCGAGGCCACCGGCGTGGCACCGGAGAAGATCGCCTTCATCCCGAACGCGGCGGACCCCGAGGACTTCGTGCCCAGTGCGGGCCGTGCCGAGCTGCGGCGACGGTACGGGTTCACCCGCCGGACCGCCGTCTACGCGGGCGCACACGGCCCGGCCAACGGGCTCGACCTGCTGCTGGCCGCCGCCGAGGCGGTGCCCGAGATCGACGTCGTGCTGGTGGGTGCCGGTGTGGAGAAGTCGCGCCTTCAGGCGTCGGCCCTCGGCAGGCCCAACGTCCGTTTCCTCGACCCGGTGCCGAAGTCGGAGATCCCCGACCTCCTGCACGCCGCGGACGTCGGTGTGCACGTGCTCGCCGACGTCGAGTTGTTCCGTGCCGGGGTGAGCCCCAACAAGGTGTTCGACTACATGGCCGCCGGGCTGCCGATCGTCACCAACAGCCCGGGGACCGTCGGCGACCTGGTGCTGGGTGCCGACGCCGGGTACGTGACGCCACCGGGCCACCTCGCCCACAGCCTCGCCCAGATCACACAGGCGAGCCCGGACGAGTTGACCAAGATGGGCGCGGCCGGCCGAAGTTGGATCCGGGCGAACCAGTCGCGTACCGCGATGTCCCACGCCCTCGGACGACTACTCGCGCCGCTCGTCGGCGACGACGCCCCGCGCTGAGCCGGCACGCCTGCCGGCGCGGCACGCGGACCCGGCGGGCGCGGCACGCGGACGCCGGCCGCCGGGCGCGGCGGGTCACGGGGTGGAGCCGGCCCGCACGCTCTCCAGGTCGACCTGGGTGGGCAGTCGCGACGGGTGTTCCTGGATGCCCGTCAGGGCGGCGATCGCGGACAGCGCGGCCCTCGTCGTGCCGAACGACGCGTCGAGTTCCCGTTCGGCGGGCGCGTTCCCGGCGAGCACCGCGCGGATGTGGGCGAGCAGGTCCTGGTGCCCCTTGCCGCCGGGCACCCGCTTCACCTCCCGGCCGTCGACCTCCAGCCGCCGAAAGTCGTCGATCACCACGGTGTGCCCGCGCCCGAGGACCTCCAGGCGCTCCTTCGGCGTCCGCCGGTGCCCCTGGGTGGAGTACGTGATCGTCGCCGTGGACCCGTCCGGATATCCGAGCAGGACACTCACGTCCTCCTCCAGGCCCGGTTCGCCGCGACCGCTGCCGTACGCGTGCACAACCCGCGGCTGCTCGCCCACCAGCCACGACGCCAGGTCCATGAAGTGGCACACCTCGCCCCGGATGCGGCCGCCCTGGCGTCGGTCGTGGTACCAGTGCGCGGCGGGCAACTGCCCGGCGTTGATCCGGTAGGCGACGGTGATCGGCCCGGACCCGGCGGCCAGGGCCCTCTTCGCGTGCACGACCATCGGCGCGTGCCGACGGTTGAACCCGACGAACAGGTGCCCGGAGTTGCGGTCGTAGGCGGCTCTGACCTCGTCGAGTTCGTCCTGGGTCAGCGCGAGCGGCTTCTCCACGAAGACGTGTTTGCCGGCGTCGAGCGCCTGCCCCACCAGGCCAGCGTGCGAGTCGTGGCGGCTGAGGACGAACACCACGTCGATGTCGTCGCGGACCAACAGGTCCTCGACCGTCGGCGCCACGACGGCGATGCCGTTGCGCTCGGCGGCGTGCCGCGCGGACAGGCCCCGGGCCGACGTGATGGCGACGAGGTCGTCTCCCCAACCCGCCGCCTTCAGCGCGGGCAGGAACGTCGCCTTGGCGTAGTTGCCGGCCCCGATCAGGCCGGCCCGCGGCGACGTCGAGGTCCGGCGCGGACGGATCGTGATGGTCTGCCGGGACGGCTGCGCGGAAGCCGAGTAGCTGAGCTGCACCGCGAGCGAGCGCGGGTCCGAGGCCAGCACCTCGTAGGCCGCCGTCGCGCGCTCGACCTCGAAGACGTGCGTCACCAGGTCGTCGACCGCGACGCGGCCAGCGGCCACCAGATCGAGGTAGGCCTCGATGTTGCGCCGCGCCGTCCAGCGCACGTGGCCGATCGGATAGTCGATGCCCCACTCCTCGTAGGACCGGTCGTGCCGTCCGGGCCCGTAGCTGCGCGCGAACCGGAGATCCAGCTCGCGCTCGTAGAAGCGTCGACGGTCGAGGTCCAGGCCGACGTCACCGACCACGACCAGTCGGGCCCGGTCACGGGCGATCTCGGTGCTGCGCGCGACCGGCTCCGACGAGGGCGTCGCCGCCGTGATCAGGACGGCGTCGACGCCCCGGCCACGGGTCAGCTCCATGATCTGGTCGGTGGTCGTCGCACCCGCCTCGACCAGGCCGACCGCACCGCACTCGCCGGCCAACTGAGCGGTCCAGTCGCGCAGGTCGATGCCGATGACACGCAGCCCCGAGGCGAGCGCCAGTCGTACCGTCAGTTGCCCGACCAGCCCGAGACCGACGACCGCGACCGCACCACCCAGGCCCACCTCGGCCTGCCGCAGGCCCTGCATGGCGATCGCCGCCACCGCGCCGAAGGCGGCAGCCTCGTCGGACACCGACTCGGGGACGGGCACCGCGAGCAGGCCCGGCACCGCCTGGTACTCGGCGTGCCCCACGGAGGCGGTGGCCACCCGCATCCCGGGTCGGATGCCGTCGGTGGCCGCGCCGGCGGTGACGACGACACCCGCGGCGCTGTAGCCGAGCGGCATGTCCTCGTCGAGCCGGCTGCGCACCGCGGCGAGCGTCGAGCGGACTCCCCCGGTGCGTGCCCGGTTGACGACCTGGCGGACCAGATCCGGCCGGGCCCGCGCCTTACGCAGCAGGCTCGCCGATGCCAGCTCGCGCACGGCGCGCTCGGTGCCCGCGGAGAGCAGGGACCTGCGCGTGGCGACGAGCACCTCGGTGGGGCCGGGCTCCGGCTGGGGAACCTCGACGACTCGCAACTCTCCGCCGGACACCGATTGGACGATCTGCTTCACGCGGGTCTGCCTGCCTTCGGGAGGTAAGAGCGTCGGCTACGGCAGGTCGCCGCTCGGGCAACACACACCGCGACGCATCCGCCATTCAGCATTCTATGCCGATTAGATGCCTTAAACTGGATAACTTGCACTATTGGCGCGTCGTCGCTGATTCGCCCCGAAATCACGAGGAGATCCATGCCAGCCGACGCCGTTCTGCACGTCGCGGGTGCCCGTCCCAACTTCCCCAAGGCAGCGCCGGTGATCCGTGCCCTGGAGCGGCACGGCGTGCCGCAGCGCCTCGTCCACACCGGACAGCACTACGACGAGCGGATGTCCGAGGTCTTCTTCCGGCAACTGGGCCTCCCCGAGCCGGACATCAACCTCGGGGTGGGTTCGGGCAGCCACGCGCGTCAGACCGCGAGTGTCATGACCGGCCTGGAAGAGCTGATGATCGCCGACCGCCCGGCGCTCACCGTCGTCTACGGTGACGTCAACTCCGCCCTCGCCGCGGCCCTCGTCGCGTCGAAGCTGGGCATCCCGGTCGCGCACGTGGAGGCCGGCCTGCGCAGCTTCGACAGGTCCATGCCCGAGGAGATCAACCGCATCGTCGTCGACCACGTGTCCGACCTGCTCTTCGCCACCAGCCCCGACGCCGTGGCGCACCTGGAGACCGAGGGCGTCGCGGCCGAGAAGGTCCATCTGGTCGGCAACCCGATGATCGACACCCTGTTGGCCAATCTCGACCGCTTCGACGTCGCCGGCATCCGTGCGGCGCTCTCGCTCCCCGACCGCTACGTGGTGGCGACGCTGCACCGACCGGGCAACGTCGACGACGCGGCAGACGCGGTCGGCCTGGTGAAGGCGATGCACGCGGTCGCCGACCAGCTCCCGGTCATCCTGCCGCTGCACCCGCGCGGCCGGCGTCACCTGGAGAACGCGGGCCTGCTGTCACATCGCGCGCTGCGCGTCGTCGACCCGCTGGGCTACCTTGAGTTCGTCAGCCTGGTCCGCGGGGCGGCAGTCGTCGTCACCGACTCCGGCGGGGTGCAGGAGGAGACGACGATGCTCGGCGTGCCCTGCCTGACGCTGCGACCCAACACCGAGCGACCGATCACGATCACGCACGGCACCAACCGCCTCGTGACCCGGTCGACGCTCGCCGAGACCGTGGCGAGCACTGTGGCCGCGCGACGACTCGCCAGCTGGCCCACGCCGCCGCTGTGGGACGGTGCGGCGGGTGCCCGCATCGCGGACGTCATCTCGACGACGCTCCGGTAGCCGGTACCACTCGATCACTGGCGGCACCCGCACCAACACGGTCAGCCACCTCGCGCCCATCGAACTATTGACATCGTTTACGCCACACCGAAGGCTCGCGCCTACAGGTCCTTCACCCAAGGAGGCGCGATGAGACCGAGACGACTGGCGATCGCCAGCGTGGTCACCCTGCTCGGCGCACTGGCACTGACCCCACCCGCCAGCGCGCGGCCGTCGTCCGACCCGAACGCCCGGGACGGCCTTGAGGTGTACGTCGGCACCGTCGACGCGAAACAGCGGGATCAACTGCGCGCGGCGGGGGTCGACCTCGGCCACGACGCGAAGACCGACTCGGCCGGCCGCACGACTGTCGAGACGGTGCTCAGCCGCCGGCAGGCCAAGCGCCTGACCGACAAGGGCGTCCCCCTGTCGGTGAAGAGGGTTCGCGGCAAGGACGCGTCGCAGGCGCTGCGGGAGCAGGCCGCGGCCGGTTGGACGTCGTTCCGCCCCTACGGGGAGCCCGGCGGCCTGCGCGACGAGCTGAACGCCACCGCCGCCCGGTTCCCCAGACTGACCAAGGTGGAGACGCTCGGCCGCAGCCAGCAGGGCCAGCCGATCCTCGCCCTCAAGGTCACCAAGAACGCGCGGACCGTCGCGGACGGCAAGCGACCGGCGGTGCTCTACGCCGGTGCGCAGCACGCCCGCGAGTGGATCACGCCGGAGATGACCCGCCGGCTGATGCACCACGTGCTGGACAGCTACGGCACCGACCGGGAGATCACCCGCCTGTTGGACACCACCGAGCTGTGGTTCCTGCCGGTCGCCAACCCCGACGGCTACGACCACACCTTCACCCCCGGCAACCGGCTGTGGCGCAAGAACCTGCGGGACAACAACGGCGACGGGCAGATCACCTCGGTCGACGGCGTCGACCTCAACCGCAACTTCAGCTACAAGTGGGGGTACGACAACGAGGGCTCGTCGCCGGTGCCGAACAGCGAGACCTACCGGGGCCCGAGCCCCAACTCGGAGCCGGAGACCAAGGCCCTGGACCGGCTGTTCAAGCGGGTCGGGTTCGAGTTCTTCGTCAACTACCACTCGGCGGCCCAGCTGCTGCTCTACGGCGTCGGCTGGCAGGTGAGCACGCCCACCCCGGACGACGTGATCTACGAGGCGATGGCCGGCGACGACGCGCACCCGGCGGTGCCCGGCTACGACCCGGACATCTCCGCCGAGCTGTACACCACGAACGGTGACACCGACAGCCACGCCACAGTCAAGTACGGCACGTTGGGCTTCACCCCGGAGATGTCCACCTGCGAGGCCGCGTCGGCGGTCGACCCGGACGACCGGTGGCGCCCGGAAGACTGCGTCAGCGAGTTCATCTTCCCCGACGACGAGGCCCTCATCGCCGGTGAGGTGCGCAAGAACCTGCCGTTCGCGCTGGCGGTGGCTCGGTCCGCGGCGGACCCGGACGACCCGGTGTCGGTGGTCGGCCGCAGCACCCCGGACTTCGTGGTGGACGCGTTCGACACCTCGTACGGGCGTACCCAGCAGGTCGCCTCGATCACCCGGCGGGCGCTGAAGAACGTCCGGATGCACTACACGGTCAACGGCGGACGGCCGAAGACTGTCGCGGTCCGCGAGTGGCGCGGCGGCGAGCGGTACGGGGACACGCACGACGACTACTACGCCGAACTGCGCGGCACTGTCACCGGCGCCAGACCGGGTGACCGGGTGGAGGTCTGGTTCACCGGGAACAAACCCCGGGCCGGAGTGGTCGCCAGCACCCACTTCACCTACCGGGTGCACAGCGACATCGGCGGCGACGTGCTGGTCCTCGCGATGGAGGACGTCACCGGCCTCAGCCCGACGCAGACCGGCACCACAGCGAAGTACGCCGACGAGGTCGCGGCGTCGCTGCGCGCCGCCGGACGCAGCAGCGACGTGTACGACTTCGACACGATGGGACGCACGGCGCCACACCCGCTGGGCGTGCTGTCGCACTACAGGACTGTGGTCTGGGAAACCGGTGACGACGTCATCCTGCGGGCGCCCAGCCAGGTGCCCGGCACCACGGCCAAGGCGGCGCTGGACACCGAGTTGGCCGTCCGGGACTACCTCAACGAGGGCGGCAAGCTGCTGATCAGCGGCCAGTACGCGCTGTACGCCCAGGGCGCCAACGGGTCGTACGTCTACCACCCGGACGCACCGCCCGAGTGCACCGACGCCGAGTCGGACGACTGCCTGCCGTTGTTGAACGACTTCCAGCAGTACTGGCTGGGCGCGTACACCTACGTCAGCGACGGCGGCACCTCCCCGGAGGGGGGCCCGTACCCGGTCGCCGGCACCGACGGCGCGTTCACCGGCTTCAGCGGACAGCTCAACGCCCCCGGATCGGCGCAGAACCAGGAGCACGGCGCGTCGTTCCTGACCACGTCGGGCTTCCTGCCGCCGGACGAGTTCCCCCAGTTCGCCAGCTCCGCGCCGGTGGGCTGGACCCGACCGGGCGCCGCGCCGTTCGACCCGCGCACCGGTGAGTGGTACCTGCACAGCGGGCAGAGCGACGAGTCGTACAAGCGGCTCACCCGCACCGTGGACCTGACCGGGGCGAGCAGTGCTGAGCTGCGCTTCTTCACCTCGTACGACATCGAGCAGGATTGGGACTTCCTCTTCGTCGAGGCCCACGAGGTGGGCAGCGACAACTGGACGACCCTGCCGGACGCCAACGGCAAGACCAGCACGGCCACCGGGGAGAGCTGCCTCGGCAACTGGGACGAGCTGCACCCGTTCCTCGCCCACTACCAGGGTGCGGACTGCTCGCCCACCGGGACCACCGGCGGCTGGAACGCGGCGTCCGGTGCCTCCGGCGGCTGGAAGGAGTGGGTGGCGGACCTGTCCGGTTACGCCGGTAAGCAGGTCGAGGTGTCGATCACGTACGCCTCGGACTGGGCCACGCAGGGTCTCGGCGTCTTCGTGGACGACGCCCGGGTGCTCGTCGGCGGGGCGACGGTGGCGGAGACCTCGTTCGAGTCGGCCGACCTGGGCGGCTGGACGGTGGCCGGTCCACCGGCCGGGTCCGGTGGCAACGCCACCGACTGGTCGCGCAGCCAGCGGGCGTTCGAGGAGGGCTCGGTGGTGGTCACCGGCGACACGGTCTACCTGGGCTTCGGGCTGGAGGGTCTGCCCCCGGCGGCCCGCGACGACCTGGTCGCCCGCTCGCTGAGACACCTCAGCGGTCGACCCCGACCCTGACGGTGGCGAGGTGCGCCGGCGGTTGTCCGACCGCCGGCGCACCTTCGGTGTACGCCGGGTGCGGCCACCGCGGATGTGGTGAGCTGTACGAGTGTCGGGGCTGGGACTTGTGCTGCACCCCACCCGGGATGTCACCGAGGTGGTCGGGATCATCGAACGGTGGGCCACTCGCCATCGCAAGACACTGATGGTGCGCGAGGAGGACCTGCACCGCGTACCGGGGTGCGTCGAGCCGGTCCCGGCCGACGAGTTGGTCACCCGCTCCAACGCGTTGATCAGCATCGGTGGTGACGGCACCATGCTGGGTGCGCTGCGCTCCGCCGTCGCGGACCCGAAGCCGGTGCTCGGCGTACACCTGGGTCGGCTGGGTTTCCTCGTCGAGATCGAGCCGCCGGAGCTGCCCGACGCGCTGAGCCGGCTGCTGTCGAAGGACTTCACCGTCGAGTCGCACGCCTGCCTCGCGTGTGACGTGTGCGGTGACGACGTCGTGGCGTTCAACGACATCGCGTTGGTCCGCCAGCCCGGCTCCGGTTTCGTCAGCGTCACCCTCGGCATCGACGGCCAGCAGTACGGCTACTACCGCAGCGACGCCGTGGTGGTCAGCACCCCGATCGGCTCGACGGCGTACAGCTACGCGGCCGGCGGCCCACTGATCTCCCCCGCCGCGGACTCGGTGGTGATCACACCGTCGGCACCGATGGCCGGCATCTCCCGGTCGGTGGTGCTCTCGCCGGACGAGAAGATCCGCTTGGAACTCCGGCCCGACTCGTCGCCGGTCGTGGTGGAGATGGACGGGTTGGTGTTCCGCGACGCGGCCACGGAGGGGGCCGTGGACATCACGTACCGCCGCGACGCCGGCCTGGTGGTCCGCTTCGACCCGCTGCGCTACCAGGAACGCAACCAGTTGAAGATGACACTGCTCGACCTGCCGTTCCTGCCGGAACAGCTCCGCGAGCTACTCCCCGAAGAACTACGAAGAAGAGCCCAACAACAAATCCCCCCACCCTGCTAACCCCACCCTGCCCACCCACCCCACCCCGCCCGCGTTGATCATGGAGTTATTGCTGCGACACGCCGAGGTGCGGGGCTATAACTCCATGATCAACGCGGGCAAAGGGGGGTGGGGAGGGTTAGGGGGTTAGGGCTTGGTCTACCAGGTTTTTGGCTTCTTCTTGGATCTGCTTGAGGTGGTCGGGGCCCTGGAAGGATTCGGCGTAGATCTTGTAGACGTCCTCCGTGCCGGAGGGCCTCGCGGCGAACCAGCCGGACTTCGTGCTCACCTTCAGGCCGCCGATCGGGGCGTTGTTGCCGGGCGCGGTGGTCAACGTCGCGGTGATCGGCTCGCCGGCCAGCTCGGTCGCCGTCACCTGCTCCGGGGAGAGCTTGGCGAGCACGGCCTTCTGCTCCCGGGTGGCCGGGGCGTCGATTCGGGCGTACGCGGGCGCGCCGAACCTCTCGGCCAGCTCGGCCCAGTGCTCGCTCGGGCTACGCCCGGTGCTGGCCAGGATCTCGGCGGCGAGCAGGCAGAGCAGCAGCCCGTCCTTGTCGGTGGTCCAGGTGGAGCCGTCCCGGCGCAGGAACGACGCCCCGGCGCTCTCCTCACCGCCGAAGCCGACCGCGCCGTCCAGCAGGCCGGGCACGAACCACTTGAAGCCGACCGGCACCTCCAGCAGCGGCCGACCCAGGTCGGCGGCGACCCGGTCGATCATCGACGAGGAGACCAGCGTCTTGCCCACCGCGGCGTCCGGACCCCATTGGGTACGCGTCCGGAACAGGTGCCCGATCGCCACCGCCAGGTAGTGGTTGGGGTTCATCAGGCCGACGTCCGGGGTGACGATGCCGTGCCGGTCGGCGTCCGCGTCGTTGCCGGTGGAGATCTGGTAGTCGGCGCGGGCGGCGATCAGGGACGCCATCGCGTTGGGCGAGGAGCAGTCCATCCGGATCTTGCCGTCGCCGTCCAGGGTCATGAACCGCCAGGTCGGGTCGACGTTCGGGTTGACCACTGTCAGGTCCAGTCGGTGCCGTTCGGCGATCTCGCCCCAGTACGCCACGCTCGCCCCGCCCAGCGGGTCCGCGCCGATCCGGATCCCGGCGTCGCGGATGGCGTCGATGTCGATCGCGGCGGGCAGGTCGTCGACGTAGTGCGCGAGGAAGTCGTACTCCCCGGTGGTGTCCGCGGCCCTGGCCCGCGCGTAGGTGACCCGGCGGACCTCCTTGAGCCCGGCGGCGAGGATCGTGTTGGCGCGGTCCTGGATCCACCGGGTGACGTCGGTGTCGGCCGGCCCGCCGTTTGTGGGGTTGTACTTGAAGCCGCCGTCGTCCGGTGGGTTGTGCGACGGGGTGATGACGATGCCGTCGGCGAGACCCCTGGTCCGCCCCCGGTTGTGGGTGAGGATCGCGTGCGACAGCGCCGGGGTCGGGGTGTAGCCGTCGCGGCTGTCGACGAGCACTGTGACCCCGTTGGCGGCGAGCACCTCCAGGGCGTCCACGGCGGCCGGGGCGGACAGCGCGTGGGTGTCCCGGGCGAGGAACAGCGGCCCGTCCAGGCCCTGCTCGCGTCGGTAGTCGCAGAGCGCCTGGGTGACCGCCAGGATGTGGTCGGAGTTGAACGCGTTGCGCAGGCTGGAGCCGCGGTGGCCGGAGGTGCCGAAGGAAACCTGCTGCGCCGGGTCCGTTGGGTCCGGATGCTCGGCGTAGTAGGCGGTCACCAGGCGCGGCACGTCGACCAGGTCGGCGGGCTCGGCGGGCTGGCCGGCACGGGGGTGGGTCACTGCGGGAACCTCCTCGGGGAGTGCGGCTCGGTCACGGTACGACCTTCTGGCCCTTGCCGATCACCACGATGCCGTTGTCGGAAACGGTGTAGCGCTGCCGGTCCTTCTCCAGGTCGACACCGATCTCGGCGCCCTCCGGGACGAACACGTTCTTGTCCAGGATGGCCCGCCGGACCACCGCGTGCCGGCCGATCTCCACACCCTCCATCAACACCGAGCCCTCGACGTGCGCCCAGGAGTGCACCCGCACCTTCGGCGACACGATCGAGTTCTCCACCAGTGAGCCGGAGATCACCACTCCCGGGGAGACCATCGAGCCGACCGCCCGGCCGACCCGCTCCCCCCACTGGTGGACGAACTTCGCCGGCGGCCACGGCGGCTGCTCGGTGTAGATCGGCCAGTCGAAGTTGTACAGGTTGAACACGGGGTGCACGTTGATCAGATCCATGTGCGCGTCGTAGAACGAGTCGAGCGTCCCCACGTCGCGCCAGTAGCCGCGGTCGCGGTCGTTGCTGCCCGGCACCTCGTTGTCGCGGAAGTCGTAGACGTTCGCCTCGCCCCGCTCGACCATCATCGGGATGATGCTGCCGCCCATGTCGTGCTTGCTGGTCTTGTCCTCCGCGTCGCGCTCGACCGCCTCGCACAGCGCACGGGTGGTGAACACGTAGTTGCCCATCGAGGCGTAGATCTCGTCGGGGGCGTCCGGCAGACCGACGGCGTCGGTGGGCTTCTCGCGGAACGCCCGGATCCGCTTGCCGTCCTCGCCGACCTCGATGACACCGAACTGGTCGGCCATCGACAGCGGCTGGCGGATGCCGGCGACGGTGACCGCGGCGCCGGAGGCGATGTGGTCCTCCACCATCTGCCGCGGGTCCATCCGGTAGATGTGGTCGGCGCCGAAGACGATCACGTAGTCGGGCTGCTCGTCGTGGATCAGGTTGAAGCTCTGGTAGATGGCGTCGGCCGAGCCGGCGAACCACCACGGGCCACGACGCTGCTGCGCGGGCACCGGGGTGACGTAGTTGCCGAGCAGCGTGGACATCCGCCAGGTCTTGGTGATGTGTCGGTCGAGGGAGTGGGACTTGTACTGGGTCAACACGACGATCTTGAGATAGCCGGCGTTGGCCAGGTTGGAGAGGACGAAGTCGACCATGCGGTACATCCCGCCGAACGGGACGGCCGGCTTGGCCCGGTCCGTGGTGAGTGGCATCAGGCGCTTGCCCTCCCCACCCGCCAGGACGATCGCGAGCACCTTGGCAGCCATGCCCCGACGCTATCCACCCGCGTCGGACTTCACCACTCGTACGGGGACTCTTCTGCATTAGGGTGCGGGGTCATGACGGAACCCACCCCGCTGCGCGTCGACCTGCTCACCCGCGAGTACCCGCCGGAGGTCTACGGCGGCGCCGGGGTGCACGTCGAGTACCTGGCCCGGGAGTTGCGCCGCCGCGCCGACGTCCGGGTGCACTGCTTCGGTCAGCCGCGCACCGAGCCGGGCGTCACCGCGTACCCCGAACCGCCCGGCCTGACCGGCGCGAACGCCGCGCTGCGCACAATGGGTGTGGACCTGGAGATGGCCGCCGGCGCGGCCGGCGCCGACGTGGTGCACAGCCACACCTGGTACGCCAACCTGGCCGGTCACACCGCGAAACTGCTGCACGGGGTGCCACACGTGGTGACCGCGCACAGCCTGGAGCCGCTGCGGCCGTGGAAGGCCGAGCAGCTCGGCGGCGGCTACGCGCTCTCCTCCTGGATCGAGCGCACCGCGATGGAGGCCGCCGACGCGGTGATCGCGGTCAGTGGCGGGATGCGCAACGACGTGCTCACCGCCTACCCGCGGATCGACCCGGACCGGGTCCGGGTGGTCTACAACGGCATCGACACCATTCAGTACGCCCCGGACTCCGGCACCGACGTGCTGGACCGGCTCGGCGTCGACCCGGCCCGCCCCAGCGTGGTCTACGTGGGAAGGATCACTCGGCAGAAGGGGCTGCCCTACCTGTTGCGGGCCGCGCGGGAGCTTCCGGCCGACACCCAGCTCGTGCTCCTCGCCGGAGCGCCGGACACTCCGGAGATCGCCGCCGAGGTGCAGGAGCTGGTCGCCGAGTTGCGGGCCAACCGCTCCGGCGTGGTCTGGGTCGCCGAGATGCTGCCCAAGCCCGAGGTGATCCAGGTGCTCACCCACGCCACAGTCTTCGTCTGCCCGTCGATCTACGAGCCGATGGGCATCGTCAACCTGGAGGCGATGGCCTGCGAGACGGCCGTGGTGGCGACCGCGACCGGCGGCATCCCCGAGGTGGTGGCCGACGGCGAGACGGGCCTGCTGGTGCCCATCGAGCAGGTCAGCGACGGGTCGGGGACCCCGTTGGAGCCGGAGACGTTCGTCGCCGACCTGGCGGCGGCGATCAACACGCTGCTCGCCGATCCGGCGCGTACCGGGCGGTTCGGCCTGGCCGGCCGCCAGCGCGCGGTGGAGCACTTCTCCTGGGACGCGATCGCCGGTCAGACCCTGGACGTGTACCGCTCGGTCGGCGCGGGCTCCGCTGGCTTCACGGGCTCCGCAGGCTCCGCGGGCTGAGGCGGCCGGCGACATGCGGTACGACGAACTCGAAGCGGCGATCCTCCGTCTGGTAGTCGCGGCCGGTGAGGACGAGCTGCGCGCCTTTGGCCTCGACACGGTCACCCGGCTGGTCCGCAGCGACCCGCTCGACACCGCCGACGACGACGAGCTGACCGACGACGCGTGGGCGGCGCTGACCAGTGCCCGCGAGAACGTCCGGACGGCCGACGCGACGGAGCTGCGCGCCCAACTGGTACGGATCGACGAGGGCATCCTCGCCGATGGCGACCTGGATCAGGGAGTCCTGACGGTCATCACCGCCCTCGAACACTGGACCACCTACCTGGAGGAGAACCAGCGCGGGGAGCTGTACGAGCTGGCCATCCGCTCGGTCGAGGAGATCGACTTCCAGGTCTCGGTCGACCTCGACGACGTCCTCGCCACCCCGGAGATGACCGCCGAGTACACCCGGATCGAACGCCTGCTCACCACCGGCCTCAGATCGCCGTCCCCGGAGGGGACTTGAGTGACGGAGTCGCCTCGGCGGAGTGACCGCCACGCCCGTTGCGGAGCGCGCTCGCCGCGACCCGGATCAGGTCGATGTTGACCCCGGCCGCGCCGCTCAGATCGAACCTGTGCAGCACGTCCGGATCGCGGGCGACCGGGTCGGACGTGGTGTTGATGAAGGCGACACCCGCTGTGCGCGCTGCTTGGGCGTACGCCCGTGCTGCTGCGGGCCATGCTGCGCTTCAAGCTCGACAACCGGGTGCTCACCCTGGCGCTGGAGAGCGCCGGGGGCGGCAGTCCGTACCGCAATGAGGCGTACGACCACTGGCACGCCCTGCTGGCCGGCCTCGTCGCGGAGGCACGCGGCCCGCAGGCGGCGGACTACCTGGCCCATGCCCTGCTCGCCGCCGTCCGCAGCGACCTGGTCGAGCACCTACGCGACTGGCCCGAAGCGCGGTGGCACGAGGGACTGACCGCACTTGTCGACTCCGTGTTCGGTCACGACGGTCGATCCCCCGCAGGTCCACCGCGCTGACTGATTCCCCCCGGACCCGAACCCCCGCCGCCCAAGCCCGGGCAGGAGAGCCTGCGCCACCGAAGCCTGCGCCAGCGGTACCGCTACCGCTGCCAGCCCTGTCGCCGTCCGCGTGCCGACAGCTCTGCTCGGCATGCTCCAGCCGAGCCCTCAACTCCTCCACCAGCGGCGTCGGTCCGCGCTCGGCGGGTAATAGCGGGCCAGCGCCGTCCGAACCCCGTCCACCACTGCGCGACTCGGCGGCAACTCGTTCACCGCCGGCCCGTCGCGCTCACCGCAGAACCCCACAAACAACAGGAGTACGACCACCGCGATCGCGACGCCGTAGGAGTGCTGCCGCCCGGTGAGCGACGCCCGCTCCGACTGCGGCGCAAGGGCTCGCTTGTGGCGCCGAACCCGCCCGCCTGACGCCGTTCGGACCCCTGCCCGACCCAGATCCACTCGGGTTTCAGGAAGGCGCCACATCCGCATCGCCCCGATACCGCGTTTTCAGGAAACGCGCGTGGATCTTGACGGCGGCCGGCCACGCGGCCGGGCTACGGCCCGGCGGTAGCCAAGAGGCGGTCAGTCGTCCGGCGTGATCAGCGTCAGGGTCGGGAAGTATGTGCGGTATCGCGACCCGTCACGGGTCAGCAGGTGGTACCGGCACACGGCCGCGTGCGCGCCGATGTAGAAGTCGGCGAGCGGCGACCGCTTCGCACCGCCCAGCCTCCGATATCGCGCATAGGCCTTGCCGGCGAGGAAGCCCGCCAGGTACGGAAGCTCCTCGCGAAGGAAGTCCCCAGCCGGCAGTGCCTCGTCCAACTCCTCAATGCGGTCGAATCGGACCGACACCTCGGCGTACACGATTGGATTGATCACCAGGTAGCCCGCGTCGCGGGCCTCGGCGAGGGCGGTGCCGGACCACTCCGCCCACTTGGGGTCATCGGTCAGGATGTCCAGCAGCACGTTGGTGTCGACCAGGGTCGTCACCGCCTCTGGCGGACGTGGCGGCACCGCGCGGAGCCGATCACTCACCACGCAGCAACTCCATCAGCTCCTCGGTGGACATGTGCTCGGTCTCTTTGGCACTTCCCCGACCCCGCATGTGGCGCACGAGGCGCTCGCCCCGGGTGTCGGCACCGTGCACGCGCACGATGCGGAGGGCCCCGCCCTCCTCCACCACATCGACCTCGTCGCCTTCATGCAGGTTGTATTGGGCCCGCAACGCTGCCGGAATGGTCACCTGGCCCTTGCTATTCAACCGCATACCCGACCCCCTGTCACGTATCACATATGATACGCGACACTGATCCCGACGCATCACACATGATGCGGAGGCGCCCCTCGGCTCGGGTTTCAGGAAGCCGCCGCATCCGCATCGCCCCGATACCGCGCTTTCAGGAAACGCGTGTGGATCTTGACGGCGGCCGGGTCACAGGGCTGGACCGCGGCCCCGGGGTGAGGGATGGACCGGCGGGCTTGGCCGCGCGCGAACTGATCTCGCGCAGTAGGTTGGCGGGGTGACTGGACGGTTCCCGATCGAAGACGTCTCCCCCGTCGTCTCGTGCGGGCGGTACCCGGCCAAGGCGGTGGTCGACGAACCGGTCCCGGTGTCGGCCCGCGCCTACCGGGAGGGGCACGACGCGCTGGGCTGCAACGTGGTGTGGGCTGGTCCGGGCGGCGCGAGCCGGCCGTTCACCCGGATGCGCCCCGGCGAGCCCGGCCAGGACCGCTGGCACGCCACCATCGCACCGGACGCGGTGGGCGAGTGGACCTTCGCCGTCGAGGCGTTTCAGGACCCGTACCTGACCTGGCAGAACGCGGTGACCAAGAAGATCGCCGCCGGGCAGGGGCCGGAGGATCTCGCGAACGACCTGGCCGAGGGGGCCCGGGTGCTGACCGCCGCCCAGGGCCTCGTGCCGACCGCCGACCAACCCCGGGTCGCCGCCGCGCTCACCGCGCTCGTCGACACCGACCTGCCCCTGCCGCAGCGGGTCGGCCCGGCGCTGGCCCTGGCCGACCTGCTCTGGGAGCACCCGGTGCGCGAGCTGGTCACCGTCGGTGACAGGTACTCGATCTGGGTGGACCGCAAGCGGGCCCTCTACTCGGCCTGGTACGAGTTCTTCCCCCGCTCCGAGGGGGCGACGCAGGACCGGTCCGGCACCTTCGCGACCGCCACCGAGCGGCTGCCGGGCGTGGCCGCGATGGGCTTCGACGTGCTCTACCTGCCGCCGATCCACCCGATCGGCCGGGTCAACCGCAAGGGCCGCAACAACGCGCTCACCGCCGGGCCGACCGACGTGGGCTCGCCGTGGGCGATCGGCGCCGCCGAGGGCGGCCACGACACGATCCACCCCGACCTGGGTACGCCTGCGGACTTCCGCGCCTTCGTCCAGGCGGCGGCGGCGCAGGGCCTGGAGGTGGCGATGGACCTGGCGTTGCAGTGCGCGCCGGACCACCCGTGGGTCACCGAGCACCCGGAGTGGTTCACCACCCGGGCCGACGGCAGCATCGCGTACGCGGAGAACCCGCCGAAGAAGTACCAGGACATCTACCCGGTCAACTTCGACAACGACCCGGAGGGCATCCGGGCCGAGGTGCTGCGGGTGGTGCTGCACTGGGTGGGCGAGGGCATCCGGATCTTCCGGGTGGACAACCCGCACACCAAGCCGTTCGACTTCTGGCACTGGCTGATCGCCGAGGTGAAGTCCGTCGAGCCGGACGTGCTGTTCCTGGCCGAGGCGTTCACCCGGCCGGCCATCATGCACGGGCTCGGCAAGATCGGCTTCACCCAGTCGTACACCTATTTCACCTGGCGCACGACGGCCGCGCAGATGCGGGAGTACTGCGAGGAGCTTGTCGCCTCGGCCGACCACATGCGGCCGAACTTCTGGCCGAACACCCCGGACATCCTGCACGAGTCGTTGCAGCACGGCGGCCCGCCGATGTTCAAGATCCGGGCGGTGCTGGCCGCGCTGCTCTCCCCCTCCTGGGGCCTGTACGCGGGCTACGAGCTGTTCGAGCACGTGGCCCGGCCGGGCGCGGAGGAATACCTGGACAACGAGAAGTACGAGCTGCGCCCCCGCGACTGGGCCGGCGCCGAGGCCCAGGGCCGCTCGCTGGCCCCGTTCCTCGCCACGCTCAACCGGGTACGCCGGGACAACCCGGCCCTGCACCAGCTCCGCAACCTGGTCTTCCACGAGATCGACAACCCGGCACTGCTGTGCTGGTCGAAGCACGACCCGGCCACCGGCAACACCGTCATCGTGATCTGCTCGTTCGACCCGCGCATCGTGCAGTGGGGCAACACGACGCTCGACATGCCGGCGCTCGGCTTCGACTGGCACGAGCGGTTCACCGTGCACGACGAGCTGACCGGCACCAGCTACGACTGGGGTCAGCGCAACGCGGTGCGGCTCGACCCGTACCTGCAACCGGCACACGTGTTGACAGTGCGCCGCCCGGTCGCGCCCGCCGCGCCGGAGCCCGTCGGCGTCGAACCGGCGGACCTCACCGTCACCGACGTCCCGGACGACCTGTCCGGCGGCACCGCGCCGACGACCCCGGCCACCACGACCCCGGCCACCACGACTCCGGCCGCCACGACCCCGGCCACTGTGGCGTCCCGGCTGTCCGCCGCCCGCTCGGCTGCCGCCCACTCCCGTACCGCACCGACCGCCGCCGCCCCGAAGGACGACAGATGGACCAGCTGATCACCGGCGCGACGCACGACCCGCACGCGCTGCTCGGCGCGCACCCCGCCGAGGACTCGACGACGATCCGCACGATGCGTCGGGGCGCCGGGGACGTGGTGTTGCTCGTCGGCGACGAGCGGCACCCGATGAAGCGGGTGCACGACGTGGGCGTCTTCGAGGCCCAGGTCGACGGCACGGTGCTCGACTACCGGGTGGAGGTCGACGGCACCGCGCACGACGACCCGTACCGCTATCCGCCGACCCTCGGCGAGCTGGACCTGCACCTGATCCGGGAGGGCCGGCACGAGCGGCTGTGGGACGCGCTGGGCGCGCGGGTCTTCGACGAGGGTGTGGCGTTCAGCGTGTGGGCGCCCAACGCCCGCGGGGTGCGGGTGGTCGGCGACTTCACCGGCTGGGCCCCCGACGACGGCTGGCCGATGCGGTCGCTCGGCTCCAGTGGCGTGTGGGAGCTGTTCGTCCCCAACGCCCGGGTCGGTGCCCGCTACAAGTACCGGGTGCTGGGTGCCGACGGGCAGTGGCGGGACAAGGCCGACCCCCTGGCCGCGTACGCCGAGGTGCCGCCGGCGACCGCCTCGGTGGTGCACCACTCGACGTACCTGTGGAACGACGCGGACTGGCTGGCCCGGCGGGCCGAGCGGCGACCGCACCAGGAGCCGATGAGCGTCTACGAGGTGCACCTCGGCTCGTGGCGGCCCGGGTTGGGCTACCGCGAGTTGGCCGAGCAGCTCACCGTGTACGTCACCGAGTTGGGCTTCACGCACGTGGAGTTCCTGCCGGTGATGGAGCACCCGTTCGGCGGTTCGTGGGGCTACCAGGTCACCGGCTACTACGCGCCGACCTCCCGGTTCGGTGACCCGGACGACTTCCGGTACCTCGTCGACCGGCTGCACGCCGCCGGCATCGGCGTACTGCTGGACTGGGTGCCCGCGCACTTCCCGAAGGACGAGTGGGCCCTCGCGCGCTTCGACGGCACCCCGCTCTACGAGCACCCCGACCCGCGCCGGGGCGAGCACCCCGACTGGGGCACGTACGTGTTCGACTTCGGCCGCAACGAGGTGCGCAACTTCCTGGTCGCCAACGCGCTCTACTGGTGCGACAGGTTCCACGTCGACGGGCTGCGGGTGGACGCCGTCGCCTCGATGCTCTACCTGGACTACTCCCGCGAGCACGGGCAGTGGGCCCCGAACCAGTACGGCGGTCGGGAGAACCTGGAGGCCATCGCGCTCATGCAGGAGGTGAACGCGACTGTCTACAAGCACCACGCCGGGGTCGTCATGATCGCCGAGGAGTCCACCGCCTGGCCCGGCGTCACCCAGTCGACGGCCGAGGGCGGGCTGGGCTTCGGGTTCAAGTGGAACATGGGCTGGATGCACGACACCCTGCTCTACACCTCGAAGGACCCGATCTACCGCCAGCACCACCACCACCAGCTCACCTTCTCCCTGGCGTACGCGTGGAGCGAGAACTACGTGCTGCCGATCAGCCACGACGAGGTGGTGCACGGCAAGGGCTCACTGGCCGGCAAGATGCCCGGCGACACCTGGCAGCGGTTGGCGAACGTGCGCGCGCTGCTGGCGTACATGTGGGCGCACCCGGGCAAGCAACTGCTCTTCATGGGCTCCGAGCTGGCCGACGACCGGGAGTGGAGCGAGGAACGCGGCCTCGACTGGTACCTGCTGCACGACCCGGCCCGCGCCGGCGTGCAGCGTCTCGTCGCCGACCTCAACCGGGTCTACCGGGACACCCCGGCGCTGTGGGCACAGGACACCGACCCGGCCGGGTTCCGCTGGATCGCCGGCGACGACGTCGCCAACAACACAGTGTCGTTCGTCCGGATCGCCCCGGACGGCTCGACGCTGGTGTGCGTGGCGAACTTCTCCGCCCAGCCGCTGCACGACTACCGGATCGGCCTGCCGGCCGGCGGCACGTGGACGGAGGTGCTCAACACCGACGCCCACCACTACGGCGGCTCCGGGGTGGGCAACCTGGGCCAGGTACGCGCCGAGGACGTGCCCTGGCACGGCATGGTCGCCTCCGCGGCACTCCAGGTCCCGCCGCTGGGCGCCGTCTGGCTCCGCCAGAGCTGAGCGCCCGAGGGCTGCGCGGGGTCAGACCAGGTTGGCGTCGCGCAGCAGTTGCCACAGGCCGGCGCCGTCCGGCGCGGAGAGCCACTTCTGCCCCACCGGCCCCGACGACGGGCGGCCGGCCGGGGCGGGCAGGGTGCCGGCCAGCACCGACTGGGTCGGGGAGAGTCGGCGGATCGCCACCCCGGCGACGTTCTCCGGGTGGGCGGCGGCGAACTCCCGGTAGATCTCCTGGTCGTGCTGGCCGTCGTCGCCGACCAGCAGCCAGCGCACCTCGGGGAACTCCCGGGCCAGCCGGGCCAGGGTGACCCGCTTGTGTTCCATTCCGCTGCGGAACCAGCGGTCGGCGGTCGGGCCCCAGTCGGTGAGCAGCAGCGGCCCGGCCGGGTAGAGGTGTCGGGACAGGAAGCGGGTCAGCGTGGGCGCCACGTTCCACGCGCCGGTGGAGAGGTAGAAGACCGGGGCGCCGGGGTGGGCGGTGACCAGCCGCTCGTAGAGCACCGCCATGCCGGGCACCGCGTTGCGGGCGTGCTCGTCGAGCACGAACGTGTTCCACGCCGCGAGCAGCGGCCGGGGCAGCGCTGTCACCATCACCGTGTCGTCGATGTCGGAGATGATGCCGAACTTGACCTCCGGGTCGAGGATGCGCACCGGTGCGTCGACCGGCTCGGCGTCCGGGACGCTGAGCCGGACCGTGCCCCAGCCGGGTGGCAGGTCGGCCTCGACGAGCGTGTCGACGAAGCCGCTGCGGTCGGCCTGCGTCTCGTGCCGCACCCCGCCGGCCTCGATGGTCACAGTGACGTGCTTGTTGGGCAGGGTGGTGAAGCTGCGCCAGCCACGGACCTTGTCCAGCCGACCCCGCTGCCGGGTGTCCGGTCGGCCCAGCAACACCCGGCACATCACCCGCACCCAGCCCGGGGCGCCATAACCGGTGTACGCGACGATGTTGACCCGCCAGCCGGTGCGCCGCAGCCGGCGCTGGACGAGCTGGTGCACGGCGTCCTCGATCCGCGCAGCCCGGTGCAGGTTCGGAACGGCCAGCTGGCCGGCGGGAGTGGGTGGCACGCGCCAACCCTGCCACACCTCGACAGCCACGGCCACGCGAGCCGACTCCGGCCGCGCCGAACCGGCCCGGCCACGCGCGCCGATCCCGGCTGCGCCGAACCGGCCCGGCCCGCCCGCCGTCCGTGAAACACTCCGGTCGGGACGACGACGGGGGCGTTGGTCGTGTCGCATCCAGAGCAGCACCGTGGGCGACGGCGCCCACGACTCGACCGGCCGGCGCTCGTCGCGCTGCTGTTCGGGCTGGCCGGCGTCGGTTATCGGCTGGTTCTGACGCTGTTCACGGTGCCGGTCTCGAACAGCGACGAGGCGACGTTCGGCCTCGCCGCGCTGCACATCGGGCAGGGCCGGGAACGCCCGGTCTTCCTGTACGGCCAGCACTACATGGGGATGCTGGAGTCGTACCTGGCCGCGCCCCTGGTGGCGGTGGCCGGGCCGAGCTGGCCGGTGCTGCGGCTGCCGATGCTCGTGCTGTACGCGCTGTTCCTCTATCTGATCCACCGGCTGACCCGCCGGCTCTGCACACAGTGGTTCGCCACAGTCGTCGTCGGCCTGCTCGCGCTCGGCGGCGAGCGGGTGGTCCGCGACCAGCTCACCGTCGTCGGTGGCCGACCGGAGGTGAAGCCGGCGGTGCTGCTGATGCTGCTGATCACTGTGGGGTTGGCGGCCGGCACGGTGCGCCGTCGGCGGCTCGCCGTCGGGCTGTTCGGTCTGCTCGTCGGGCTGGCCGCCTGGTCGGACTGGCTGATCCTGCCGTACCTGGCGGTGGCCGGGCTCGCCCTGGTGTGGGCGGTGCGGCGAGAACTGCTCGGCTGGTCCGGTCTGCTGCTGGTGGCGGGGGTCGTGGTCGGGATCGCGCCGATGGTCCTCGACAACCTGCGCGCCGGGCCGGGTGAGGACTCGCTGACCGTGTTCCGGGAGGTCAGCACCAAGGCCGGGCCGTCGCCTCCGTGGTCCGACCGGATCCGCGGCGGCCTGCTGGAGGGCGTACCGCTGGCACACGGGCTCTGCCCGGTGGAGGGCTGTGGACGCTGGCAACAGTGGTTCGGGGTGCTGTACCCGGTGTTGCTGGTGGTCGGCGCGGCGCTCGCGACGCTCGCGTACCGCCGGGCGGACGCGGGGCCGCGCGGGGAGCGGGTCGCGCCGGTCGTGCAGCTCGCGCTTGTCGCCGGTGCGGCGTTGACCCTGTTGTCGTACGTGCGCAGTCCGCTCGCCGCGACCAGCCCGCTGGACAACGCCCGTTACCTGTCGGTGCTGCAACTGTCGCTGCCCGCGGTGCTCTGGCCGCTCTGGGTGGCGGCGCTGACCGTCTGGCGGGGCACCAGCAGCGTGCTCGGTCGGATCATCGGCGCGCTGTCCGCCGCCGTGCTCGTCGCCCTGACCGTGACCATGTTGGTGATCACCGTGCTCTTCGCGACCACCGGCACCGCCGCGTCGCGCACCGAGGAGCGCCAGGCCCGGGAGTTGGCCGCCGCGCTACGCGCCAACGGCCCGCACGAGGTGTACGGGGACTACTGGACCTGCAACCGACTGGTCTTCAACACGGACGAGACGGTGATCTGCGCGGTGCTCGACGGTGATCTGTCCCCCGGGCAGAACCGCTACCGCCCGTACTGGCGGCAGGTGGGGCGGGCCGAACGGCCGGGCTACGTGGTGGAGATCGACTCCCCGATGGACCGGCGGCTGCGCCGACTGCTCGCCGACCGGGCCGACACCACGGCGGTACGCGAGGTGGGCGGCTATCGCGTGTACCACCCCGACACCCCGGTGCGGCCCTGGCGCTGAGGGCGGGTCGTACGCTGGCCAGGCCGCCGTCCCGCCCGTCGAGGAGACCCCGATGCTCATCCTGCTGCCGCCCTCCGAGGGCAAGGCCGACGCCGGCACCGGACGGCGCTGGGCCCCGGACCGGCTCTCGCTGCCCGAGCTGAACCCGGCCCGCGAGCGGGTGCTGGACGCGCTTGTGGCGTTGAGCGCCGGGCCGGACGAGGCGACGGCGCGGGCGGCGCTCGGCCTCAGCGAGGGCCAGCGCGGCGAGCTGCGCCGCAACGCCCGGCTGCGGGAGGCGGCCACCGCGCCGGCCGAGCGGCTCTACACCGGGGTGCTCTACGAGGCGTTGGAGCTGGCGTCGTTGCCGGTCGCGGCGCAGCGGGCGGCCCGCCGGTCGATCCTGATCAGCTCCGGGCTGTGGGGCGCGGTGCGGCTGGCGGACCGGATCCCCCCGTACCGCTGCCCGATCGGCGCCCGCCTGCCGGGCGTCGGGGCGTTGTCGGCGTACTGGCGCGGCGAGCTGATGCCGGCGCTGGACGCCGCCGCCGGCCGGGGTCCGGTGCTGGACCTGCGCTCCGGCGCGTACGCGGCCACCTGGACGCCACGTGGGGAGCTGGCCGAGCGGACCGTCACCGTGCGGGTGCTGCACGAGCGGGAGGTCGACGGCGTGCCGGTCCGCTCGGTGGTCAGCCACTTCAACAAGGCGACAAAGGGCCGCTTGGTCCGGGACCTGCTCGTCGCCGGTGCCCGGCCGCGCTCCGCCAGGGAGTTGGTCGGCACGCTGCGGGAGTTGAAGCACACCGTCGAGGAGCAGGCCACCGCGCCCGGCCGCGTGCGGCAGGTGGACCTGGTGGTCACCGACCTGTAGCCAGCCGCAAGATTTGCTCAAGGCTGGGCCGGAGGAGTTCCGTAACGGCGGCGCAGAGGCCACGGTAGGGGAACCCAGACTCCGACGAGGGAGCCTCCGTTGACCCCCGAACCCGCCCTGCTCGACCGGCCGCGCTCGGCGGCGCCGCCACCCCCGCTGGACTGGCTGACGCTGGGCGACGCGTTCGAGGCCGCCTGCCTGCTGCGCTGCACACCGTCGCCGACCGCCACCCGGCCGCACACGGCGTTCCCCGCGCACCTGCCGGGGGTGGAGTTCAACAGGGAGGACGCCGCGCAGCGGATGCGGCAGTTGCTCGCCCGGTTGGACATCCCGGTCACCCACGAGGTCGCCGTCGGGGGCCTGCGCCGCCGCTACGAGCTGCACCGGCTGTGGGTGCCACCGCAGCAACGCGGCGCGTACTCCCGGATGTTGGACGCGGGCTGGTGGCAGGGGCGGCGTGAGCTGCTCGGTGGGCCACTCCCCGGCGCCTCGCCGGCCCGCCGGCGGTCGGTGACCCGACTCGCGGCGGCGGCCTGGCGTTCCGCGCTGCTGGCGGCCGGTCGACACGTCCGCCGGCACATCCTCGGTGTGCGGCTCGCCGACCGGGAGTTGGCGGCGGTGCTGATCCGCAGCGCCGCCGTGCTCGACGTTCCGGCCCGGCTGAGCGCGGGCACCGGCTGTTTCCTGGTCAGCGTGGCCGACGGCCCGGACCGGACGCGGATCCTGAGCAACGCGAAGCTGGAGCCGGCCCGCCCGGCCTGCTGACCGCCGGCACGGAGCTTGCGCGCACCGGTCCGACGGCGCACAGTGCATCGCGTGAGACGTACCTCATCCCGCCGGCGACGTCACAGCGCGCCGTTGGCGGCTCTGTTGACGGTGCTACTGACCGTAACCGCGAGCACCGCCGGCTGCCAGGACGCCCCCACCAAGCGGATGCTGATCCGGATCGCCACGGGCAGCCCCACCGCCGTGTACTACGCGTTCGGGCAGTCGCTGGCGGCCATCCTCAACCGGGAACTGCCCGGCGTCGACGCCCGCGTGGTGATCACCGCCGCCTCCGCGGAGAACGTCCAGCTTGTCGAGTCCGGCCGGGCGGAGCTGGGCTTCACCCAGGCCGACGTCCTGCCCACCAACACCGCGGGAAGCTCCTCGGTCGAGGCGATCGCCAGGGTGTACGACGACCAACTGCACCTGGTCACCACGGCGGGAGGGCCGGTGCGCACCCTCGACGACCTGCGCGGCCGGCGAGTCTCCGTCGGCGCACCCCGATCGGGCACCGAGATCACCGCGACCCGGCTGCTGGAGGTGGCCCGCCTCGACGGCGACGCGGTACGCCGTACGCGGCTCGGGCTGGACGACTCGGTGACGGCGCTGCGCTCCGGGCAGATCGACGCGTTCTTCTTCTCCGGTGGGTTGCCGGTGTGGGGCATCGAGAACCTGGCCCGGCAGCGTGCCACCCGGATCGTGGACCTCAGCGAATGGACCGAGCAGCTGCGCTCGTGTTACGGCCAGGTGTACGTCTCCCGGGACATCCCCCGCTCCGTGTACGGGGTGGACGCGGTGACCACCGTGGCCGACCCGAACTATCTGATCGTCAGCGCCAGCCTGCCGAAGCCGCTGGTCCGGGAGGTGACCCGCCTGCTGATGGACGGGCGGGCCGAGCTGGCCGCCGCGCATCCCGCGGCGGGGCGGATGAGCCCCCGCTCGGCGATCGTCACCGCGCCGCTGACGCTGCACCCAGGTGCCGCCGCCTGGTACCGGGAGGACAAACCCTGACCGCGGGTGCTACCGCGCCAGGGTGGGCCGCCGGCCGGTGGCCGGTGCGTCGTCCACCGGCTCCGCCGACGGCTCCGGGTCCGGCTCCGCCGACAGGTCCGGGTCTGGCTCCGGCGCCGGAAACCACAGGGCGGCCACCAGCCCCCGGGTCTCGCCCGGGCGCATGGTGAGCCGACCGTCGGACGCGTCCACCAGCACGGCGGCGATGGTCAGGCCGAGCCCCGCGCCGTCCACGTTCTGCGCGTCCGGCGCCCGCCAGAACCGCTCGGTCGCCTGGCCGAGCTGACTCCCGGTCATGCCCGGTCCGGAGTCGCGCACCTCCAGGGCCACCCCGTCGTCGCGGCGGTCCACTGTCACCGTCACCGCCCCGCCGGCCCCGCTGAACTTCACCGCGTTGTCGATGAGCGCGTCCAGCGCCTGGTCGACGGCTGTCGGCACGGTCTGGGCGTACGCCGGGGCGTCGGTGGTGGTCAGCCGCAGGGCGACCGAACGGTGCCGGGCCAGCGGCGCCCACGCGGCCACCCGGGACGCGGCCACCGCCGCGGCGTCAACGGTGACCCGCTCGTTCTCCTCCCGCTCGGCGCGGGCGAGGGTCAGCAGCGCGTCGAGCACCAACGCCAGCCGGTCGGTCTCCTCCAGGGCCAGCCGGTGCTCGGATCGGCCCTCCGGGTCGGTGAGGCTGGGGCCCAGCTCCTCCACCCGCAGCCGCAGCGCGGTGAGCGGGTTGCGCAGTTGGTGGCTGGCGTGCGCGACGAAGGCACGCTGCCGGTCCATCACGTCGGAGACCACGTCGGCCATGTGGTTGAAGCTGGCCGCCAGGCGACGTAGCTCCGGCGGGCCCGGACGCTGCTGCACCCGGGCACCCCGGTCGCCCTCGGCGATCTCGTGGGTGACCGCGTCCAGCTCGGTGACCGGGCGCAGCACCCAACCGGCCAACCCGAACGCGGTGAGCACGCAGGCCGACACGGCGAGCAGACCGGCCAGGGCGAGCAGCAACCACCAGACGGTGACCGCCCGGCGGATCGGGTCGGCGGGGGTCGCGATCACCACCGCGCCGAGCACCTCACCACCGTCGTTGATCGGCACCGCCACCACCACCGGGCCGGTCGTCCACGGCCACACCAACTCGGGGGCGCTGGTCTGCTGCCCGGACAGGGCCATGTCCAGCACCGACGCGGCCCCCGCACCGGGCTGCCAGCTCGGTGACGCGACAGATGTGCTCCCGTCCCGGTCGACGATCGCCGCACCGATCGCGTACAGGTTGTCGTAGCTGGTCAGCTCCGACTCGATCGGGCCCGGCCCGCCGTCGCGCAGCGCCGGCCCGGCCAGCGAGGCGAACCGGGTCGCGTCGGCGAGCCGGTCGGCACGGACCTGTTCGGTTTCGCGACTGGCCATGGTGACCGCCAACGGCGTCTCCAACGCGATGAGGACGAGCACCATCAGCAGCAGGTAGCTGATCACCAGTCGACGACGCATGTCCGCCCCTCACGCATCGCGCAGCCGGTAGCCGACGCCACGGACGGTCTCCACCAGCCGGGCGTCGCCGAGTTTGCCGCGCAGGGACCCGACGTGCACCTCGACGGTGTGCCGGTCGGCCCAGGTGGTGCCCCAGGCGTCCAGCAGGATGCGATCGCGGGGCACCGCCACCCCCGGCTGGCGGGCCAGCGAGAGCAGCACGTCGAACTCCTTGCGGGTCAACGTGACGGCGCGGCCGTCCACGGTCACCGTCCGCGCGGCCACGTCGATGTGCACCGAACCGGCCTGGATGAGGTGCCGCTGTGGCGCGGCGTTCGCGGCCCGGCGCAGCACCGCCTCGATCCGGGCCTGCAACTCCACCATCGAGAACGGCTTGACGACGTAGTCGTCCGCGCCGAGACGCAGGCCCAGCACCCGATCGCGTTCCTCACCCCGCGCGGTCACCGCGATGATGCCGAGCTGGCTGCTGCGCCGGCGCAGCTCCCGGCACAGGTCGGTGCCGTCGCCGTCGGGCAGAGTCAGGTCGAGCAGCACCAGGTCGCACGGGGCGGCGGAGAGCGCGGCGGCGACGGTGGCGGCGTGCTCGACCTCGTACCCCCGGCGGGTGAGGGCGGAGGAGAGCGCGGCGGCCACCCGACGGTCGTCCTCCACCAGCAGGATCCGCACCCGTGCCCCCGTCCGTCGCAGCGCTGTTCTGCGAATGGTGGCAGAACAGCGCACCCGGCGGAAAGCCGCGTGTCGGGTCGGACCTACAGGCCGAAGACGTCGTCGGCGGTGGCGTCCCGGACGCCGTCGGTGAAACCGCGGAAGCCCGGGTCCTCGTGGCTGGCCGGCACGCTGGTGACGGTGACCCCACTCGCCTGGGTGACCGCGTCGACCAGGGGCGGATAGTCGATCTCGGCGTCGTTGAAGGCGTCGTCGTCCGCCTCGGCCAGGTTGATCACGTGCTGTACGTCATCGGACGGGGTGTCCGGGTCCTCGGCCCACTCACCACCGGCCCGGTAGCACTCGTCGTACAGTGCGCGCTGGCTGTCGGTCCAGTCGTCGTCGTAGCTCTGCATCGCCCATCCCTCCGCGGCCCTTGACCTGAGCATGCCCGGCTCGGGGCGACGGGCGCGGCGGTACCGGGGAAAACCGGGCGAGTGTGCCGACCGCACCCCCGTAGGCTGCGGCGGTGATCTACAAACTGTTGTCGAGCGCGGAATGGGACGACGCCCTCGCCGCCGGCGCCTTTCCCGGCTCCGCCGTGGACCGGCAGGACGGGTTCATCCACCTCTCCGGCGCCGACCAGGTGGTGGAGACGGCGCGGCGGCACTTCGCCGGGGCGACCGGGTTGACCCTGCTGAGTGTGGCGGAGGACCGGCTGGGTGACACGCTGCGCTGGGAGCCGTCGCGCGGCGGGCAACTCTTCCCGCACGTGTACGGCCCGCTGCCGGTCGCGGCGGTCGTCGCGGCGCAGGCGCTGCCGGCGGACACTCCGGCCGCCGACGCGGTGGCCGCGCTGCTGGGCTGAGCCGGTCGGGCCCGGCCCGAGAGGTCCCGGGCCGGGCGCGCAGCCATGCGTACGGCTCAGCGGCAGAGGCGGTCGATCTCCTCCTGGAACCGGTCCATCGGGTTCGCCTCGGCCGGGCCGAGCAGGTAGGTCTTCAGCTCGCGGCGGGCCTCGGTCATCGGGTCGTCACCGGCCCGGGTCAGCGCCACGATCTTCTCCAACTCGCCGCAGTCCTTGGACAGCAGGTACGCGGCCCGAGCCGTCGGGTACTCCCGACGGAAGTCGTCCTCCGACAGACCGGACGGGTTGGCCACCACGTACGGCCGCTGACTCTGCACGAAGTCGGAGACCACACTGGACACGTCGCTGATCAGCAGGTCGGTCTGGTTGAAGCAGTCGAACAGCGCCGGCGTACGGCCGGTGACCACCAGGTGCGCGGTGCCGTCCAGGGAGGACGCGTTCGGGTTGCCGCCGGCGGCGCGGATGGCCGCCACGACCCGGTCGTGCACCGTCCTGGCCGCCCTGGACCGCGACCCGGTGAGCGGGTGGGGCTTGTAGATCAGACGCAGCCGGGGCGTCGTGGCGAGCAGGCCCTTGACGATCCGCTCACCCATCAGCACCAGGGAGGTGTGGTACGGGTCGTCGTCGAGCCAGCCCTCCCAGGTCGGGGCGTAGAGCACCGTGAACTGCCGGTCCACGAACTCGGCGCCGAAGGTGTGCACACCGGCGAGCTGCGGGCGGCCGATCTCGACGATGTCCGAGTCGAGCACTCCCACACCGGCGCGGGCGTAGCGCTCCCGGCCGGCGAGGCCGGCGACCCAGACCTCGTCGTACACCTTGCTGTAGGGGTTGACGCTCGCCTGCTTGTCGCTGTCGCCGTGCCCGACGAAGACGTGCTTCGTGCTCGGCTCGCGGAGCATGTGGATGTTCGCGCCGACGTTCGCGGAGTAGAGCGCGGCGCGGATGCCGGTGAGGTCGAGGTTCATGAAGTCGACACCGGTCGGCACGCAGATCACCGGCAGCCGGGTGTCGGCCAGTTCCAGGAACGCGTCCCGGCTGCGCAGCAGCACCACCGCGCGCTGCTGGAGCGCCTCGGTCGGGGCGAGCCACATGTTGGCCTGGTAGACGTCCTTGGCCGGCCCGGCGAAGTAGAGCGCCACCTCGGGTCGGTAGGTGTCCAGCCAGCGCTGCACGGCCGGCAGCAGCGGCCCCTCCCCCGTGCTGCGGCCCCGACCACGCAGCCAGGTCAGCGCGGTGATGGCGCCCACCAGGCCGGTCGCCACGACCGCCACCGCGGCGGCGGCGAGGAACGGCGTCGGGTCGTGCCGCACCGCGGCGGCCACGGCGGCCGGCACCAGCAGCAGGTTGAGCAGGGGCATCCGCTCACCGGTGACCGCCGCCACCCAGGCCGGCAGTTGCGGGGCGAAGCGCAGCTCACCCAGCTCGATGTTGCGCACCATGGCGGAGAGCGGGTTACGACGCTCGATCATGATGGAGAGCGCACCGGCGAAGACCGACACGACCCACACCGCGGCCGGCAGCGCCAGCAGCAGGGTCAGCTCACCGCCGCTGAGCCGCACCTCGGCGGCGACAAGCAACACGGCCGCGAGGTCCCGGGTCAGCTGCCGGTACGACCAGTGCAGACCCACCTTCTCCAACAGCAGCTGCGATGGGGGCGACCAGCGGGCGACGGCGAACTCGCCGATGATGGCGGCCAACCCGGCGACGGCGAAGAGGCCGACCCAGCCGAATACGCCACCGACGAGCATGACCAGGTAGGCCAGTACCAGTAGCGCACTGTGGGCGGCCACTCCGAGACGTCCTGTCAACGTGCCGAACAAAACGAGTTCGCTCCCTACGAGAATGCGGTGCGGGCTGCGCCCGTGCTGGGTCGACGTCACTCCCCCGTTCGCGCGGCGGCTCAACCGCGGCCGGCTGCGCGTGACTGCGACCATAACGCGAAGGGACAGGCTGGTGTCGCTCGGGTATCCCGCATCATTTCGGTCAAAGTCCCGCGCTTCGGCGCACCCGCCACCGCCTCGGCGTCGGGTGCGCGGCACCGGGTGAGGCGCTCAGTCGGCCCGCCCGAAGCAGGTCATCGCCCCGGGCGCCGGGCGGGTGGCGAACTCCTGGTAGCCGAGCTGCGGGGCGGTGGCGCGGGCGTACTGGTTGCCGTTGTAGACGCAGATGGTGCCGACGTCCAGGCGGTCCAGTGCCGGCGTCAACTCCGCCGGCGACGGGCTGGCCGTGCCGTCGGCGAACTCGGCGAGCAGCAGCCGGTCCTTGGCGAACTGGGAGGTGAGGTCGTACTCGACGAGGTAGAAGTCGCGGGGCAGGACGACCCGGACCTCGCTGGTGACGATCGGCACCGTCCGCATGATCGTCTTCGGTGCGAGCAGCATGCCCTGCGGGCGGTCCAGTCCCTTGATCCAGAAGGCGATCGCCTGCCGCTGCTGCGGGAGCTTCCAGGTGGGGCGCGAGTGCGTGTCGACCCAGCTCTTCGGCGACCACATCGGGGTGGCGAACAGCGCGAACGAGGCGACCAGCAGCACCGCGATCCCGCCGGCCGCCGCGCGGTGGAGAGCCGGCCTCGGTGTCGGCACGCGCACGGTGCTGAGCAGACCGATGAGCGTCGGCAGGGCGAGCAGCCACGGTACGCGCCAGAGCACCACCGAGATGCCACTCAACGCGCTCATCACCTCCAGCACGCCGGGCACGAACATCACGCTCAACGCCAGCGTGGCGCCGGCGGCGAGCAGTGCGGGCGTACGCCGTCGGGCCAGCAGCGGGCCACACCACAGGGCCAGGCCGCTGATCACGCCCACCACCCCGAACAGCAGCGTCCGCCGGTAGGTGTAGGCCGCGTCGAAGAAGGCGTCGTCCGCACCTTCGGCGGTCATCCCGCCGAGCAGCAGGCGGGAGACCACGAGCGAGCCGATCGGGTACGCGAGGGCGGCGACGGCCGCGACGAGGGCGGCCTTCCACCGGCCGACCAGCAGCATGGCGAAGCCGGCGGCGCCCACGAGCATCGGCAGGATGATCGCCGCGGTGTTGGTGAGGCCGATCGCGGTGATCGAGAGCGCCACGATGAGCACCAGGCTGCGCCGCGACCGGGTGTCGAACCATTCGGTCAGGTAGAGCCACGTCAGCGGAATGACCGCCGAGACGAACATGCCCTTGCCCTCGTGCAGCCGCAGGAGGTGGAACGTGCCGAGCGCGGCGTCCGCGCCGGCGACGAGGTAGAGGTACGCGATGGCCACGGTGAAGGCGAGCATCGGACGGCGCGGGGCCCACCGGTGCGTCAACCGCCAGAGCGCCAGCGCCGCGAGCACCGCCATGATCGGCAGCAGCACGTACCAGAGGGCCGAGCTGGCGTGGATGCCGACGACGTTGGCGAACGCGCCGTCGAAGACCTCGATCGACGGGATCGGCGGCTGCGAGCCCATCGCTGGCAGCACGTTCTCGGAGAACAGGAAGTCGTTGAGCGGGACCAGGTCACGCTCGGCGATCCAGACCGACTTGCCGACGTAGTAGACGTCGTCGGGGGTGTTGCGGGCCAGGAAGAACGAGGAGATCCCGACCAGCCCCGAGATGACGAGCGCGTACGCCGACTGCACCGCGGTCGGCGCCGGGGCGACGGTGCTGGACACCGGGTCACTCAGCCAGGCCCGGCGCAGCAGCAGCATCCCGCCGATCGCCGCGAGCAGGCCGGTCACCGCCGGGATCCACCACCAGACGGTGACTTTGGGCCCGGCGACAACACCGGCGGTGACGGCAGCCACGGCGGCGGCGACCAGCACCCCGATCAGCAGGCGGCGGTCGACGGCGGGCCGCGCGCCGCTCGGCTCGGCCGGTGCGCTGTCGGCCGACGCGGCCGGCTCGTCGCGCACGGCCGGGGTGCCGGCGAGCCGGCGGCGGGCGCGCAGCAGGGCCACGACCGCGAGCACCGCGCAGGCCACCAGCCAGATCCGGAAGGTCACCGACGGGCGCAGGTCACCCAGGAAGGCCAGGTGGTAGATCACTGTGAAGAGCGCGAACGCCAGCACGGCACCATCGGTGAGCAGCGCCGGGGCGACGGCCACCAGCGCGCGCACCCGGGACGTCGCCGTGCGGCGGCCGACCGGACGCGGTGCCGGCTCCGGGGGTGTCGGGTCCGAATCGGCGGGCGCTACGGCGATGCTGTCGACGTTGGCCACGGGCGTCCTTACTCGTCAGACGGATGCGGGGTCGGCGCGGTGCTGGCCGGGTGACAGGGGGCAGCGTAGCGGAATCGGACAGCGGGACCGCCGCTGCGGGCGACGGAGTGTCGGAGCCTGGTCAACCCGATATCGGGGCTGCTCGGGGGCGGGGTAGGGCGCTGTCGGCGCCGAGCCCGGCGGCCACGGATTCGACGAGGTTGTCGAGGTAGCTGTCGGTGAGCGGGAGACGGGCGATGGCCAGCCGCCAGTAGAGCGGGCCCACGATGAGGTCGATCGCCGCGTCCGGGTCGGTGTCGGTGGGCAGTTCGCCGCGCCGCACGGCGCGGGCGACCAGGCGACCGCCGATCTCCTGCTGCCGGGCGTGCAACACCTGGCGCAGGGTCGCGTCGATGCTGGGGTTGCGGGCCGCCTCGGCCAGCAGGTCCGGGATGATCTGCGACGCCAGCGGGTGGCGCAGCGCGTGCGCCACCGCCTGGAACAGCAGCGCGAGGTCGCCGCGCAGGGTGCCGGTGTCCAGTGCCGGCAGCTTGCCGTGCGCCGCCGCGGCGACGATCTCCAGCACCAGGTCGAGCTTGGAGTTCCACCGTCGGTAGATCGCCGTCTTGCTGACGCCGGCACGCCGAGCCACCGCCTCGATGGAGAGCCGGCCGTAGCCGACCGCGGCCAGCTCCTGCGTCAGCGCGCGCCGGATGGCCGTGGTGATCTCGTCACGGAGCACTGCCGCGCCGGCCGGGGCACGCCTCTTCTCGGTCGTCACCAGGGACTCTTATCGCAGCTCACGGGGCCTACAGTAGCGCAACGACGGTACGGTTGCGTCCCGACGTGTTTCGGACTACTGTCCTCGCAGCGACGAGGCGGCGCCCCGCGCACATCTCCCACTAGGATTCCATCGTCGTGAGCCACCCGTCTGCACGAAAGATCGGAGCGCCATTTCCATGGCCACCACCGCGCTGGTCGACCCCGACACGGGCCTGACCCAGGCGCAGCTGGCCGCTCGGCACGGGCTACGGGTCGCCGGTGAGCGACCGACCCTCGTCGAGTACAGCCGCCAATTGTGGGCCTACCGGCACTTCATCGCCGCGTACGCCAACGCCAAGCTGGTCGCCTCGTACAGCAATGCCAAGCTGGGCCAGCTCTGGCAGGTGCTCACCCCGCTGACCAACGCGGCGGTCTACTACCTGATCTTCGGGGTGGTGCTGGCACAGAACGACATGCCGAACTACATCGCCTACCTCACCACCGGGCTGTTCATCTTCAACTTCACCCAGAGCGCGGTCCTGGCCGGCACCCAGGCGATCAGCAGCAACCTGGGTCTGATCCGGGCGCTGCACTTCCCCCGGGCCAGCCTGCCGCTGTCCACCACGTTGACGCAGTTCCAGCAACTGCTGGCGTCGATGGTGGTGCTGATCGGCATCGTGCTGGTCACCGGGGAGCCGATCACGCTGGAGTGGCTGCTGCTGGTGCCGGCCCTGTTCCTCCAGGCGGTGTTCAACGCCGGCGTCGTGCTCGTGGTGGCCCGGTTGGGCAGCAAGTCGAGCGACCTGAAGCAGGTCATGCCGTTCATCATGCGCACCTGGATGTACGGCTCCGGCGTCCTCTACAGCGTCAGCCTCTTCGAGCAGCTGCCGAGCTGGGCGACGACGCTGGTGCAGTACAACCCGCTGCTCGTCTACATCGAGCTCGCGCGGTACACGCTGCTGGAGGAGGCACCGCTGCTCAACGAGTCGCCGGCCCAGCTCTGGCTGGTCGGCGGCGGGTGGGCACTGCTCGCCGGCCTGGGCGGTTTCATCTACTTCTGGCGCGGCGAACAGGAGTACGGCCGTGGTTGAGCACTTCGAGGCCCCCACCGAGGCGAGCGCGACGATGACCGCGTCGCAGGAGCGCATCCCGACCGTGGTGGTCGACGACGCGCACATCATCTACCGGGTGCACCAGGGCGCCGCCGGTGGCACCACGCCGGTGGCCGCGCTGCGCCGGCTGGTCAAGCGCACCCACGCACCGAACATCCGGGAGGTGCACGCGGTCAAGGGCATCTCCTTCACCGCGTACCGGGGCGAGGCGATCGGGCTGATCGGCAGCAACGGCTCCGGCAAGTCCACCATCCTGCGGGCCATCGCCGGCCTGCTGCCGGTCAACCGGGGCGCGATCCACACCCAGGGGCAACCGTCGCTGCTGGGCGTGAACGCCGCCCTGCTCAACGACCTCTCCGGCGAGCGCAACGTCACCCTCGGCTGCCTGGCCATGGGCATGCACCCGGACGACGTGGCCAAACAGGCCGCCGAGATCATCGAGTTCTCCGGGATCAACGAGCGGGGCGACTTCGCCAGCCTGCCGATGCGGACGTACTCGTCCGGCATGGCGGCCCGGCTGCGGTTCTCCATCGCCGCCGCGAAGAAGCACGACGTGCTGCTCATCGACGAGGCGCTCGCCACCGGCGACAAGGGCTTCCGCAAGCGCAGCGAGCAGCGGGTCCGCGAGCTGCGGGAGGGCGCGGGCACTGTGTTCCTCGTCAGCCACCAGCTCTCCTCGGTCCGCGACACCTGCGAACGAACGATCTGGCTGGAATCGGGCGTCCTGCGGATGGACGGGCCCACCGACGAGGTCATCCGGGCCTACGAGGCGTACGCGAACAGCAAGTAGGCAGCCGGCATCGACACGGCACCACGGACCGCGTCGCCCGCGTTGGGGCGGCGCGGTCCGCGCGTTAAGGTTCATCCCGTCGCCGCTCGGGCGGAACCTTCCGTTAACGCATCCGAAGAGAGTGAGGATCCGGCAATGACGCAGGACCAGACCACTGGCCCGGACGCCGTGGCGGAGACCCCGACGCCGTGGCGGCCCTCGCGGACGGTGGCCGTGGTCCTGGCCGGAGGCACCGGGACGCGACTGGGCCTCGGCATCCCGAAGCAACTGCTGAAGATCGCCGGCAAGCCGATCATCGAGCACACCCTGGCGGTCTTCGAGGCGGCACCAGAGATCGACGAGATCATCGTGCTGATGGCGACCGGCCACGTCGACGACGCCCGGCAGATCGTCGAGAAGGCCGGCCTGCGCAAGGTCACCAAGGTGATCGAGGGTGGTGACACCCGCAACGCCACCACCCGGATCGCACTTGACGCGGTCGGCCCGGCGGACTGCAACATCCTCTTCCACGACGCGGTACGCCCGCTGCTCAGTGGCCGGATCGTGCGCGAGTGCGTCAACGCGCTGTGGACCTACGACGCCGTGGACGTGGCCATCCCGTCCGCCGACACGATCATCCAGGTGGACGACAACGACTGCATCACCGACATCCCGGTGCGCTCCCGGCTGCGACGCGGGCAGACCCCGCAGGCGTTCCGCTCGCCGACCATCCGCGAGGCGTACCGGATCGCCGAGGACGACCCCGACTTCGCCGCCACCGACGACTGCGGTGTGGTCCTGCGGTACCTGCCCGGCACCCCGATCAAGGTGATCGACGGCTCCGACGAGAACATCAAGGTCACCCACCCGGTCGACGTGCACCTGGCGGACAAGCTCTTCCAGCTCGCCGCCGCGCAGGCACCCCGGCTGACCGACCACCGCAGCTACTCGGAGGAGCTGACCGGCCGCACCATCGTGGTGTTCGGCGGCAGCTACGGCATCGGCCACGAGCTGGCCGAGCTGGCCCGGCGCTACGGCGCACAGGTCTTCCCGTTCAGCCGGTCCAGCACCGGCACCCACGTGGAGCGGGCCGCCGACGTCGAGGCCGCGCTGACCAGCGCCTTCGAGGCCACCGGCCGGATCGACCACGTGGTGGTCACCGCCGGGGTCCTGGAGAAGGGCGCCCTCGCCGAGATGGACGAGGAAACCATGGACCGGGTGCTCCAGGTCAACTTCGTCGGCCCGGTGACCATCGCCCGGCAGGCCCTGCCCTACCTCCAGCAGACCAAGGGCCAACTACTGCTCTACACGTCCAGCTCCTACACCCGGGGGCGGGCCCGCTACGCGCTGTACTCGGCAACCAAGGCCGCGCTCGTCAACCTGACCCAGGCGCTCGCCGACGAGTGGGCCGACGTCGGCGTCCGCGTCAACTGCATCAACCCGGAGCGGACCGCCACGCCGATGCGTACGCGGGCCTTCGGCGAGGAGCCGGAGCACACCCTGCTCGCCGCGGAGGCCGTCGCCCAGTCGTCACTGGACGTGCTGATCTCCGATCTGACCGGCCAGGTCATCGACGTACGCCGGGCACCCGGCGACGGGTCCGCGCCGAGCCTGCCGGCCCAGACCGGGCCGAGTCTCCTCGAGGCGCCGGCCGGCGCGGCGTCGACGAGCTGACACCGACCGGCGGCGAAACCACGAACGGAGCGACATGCGCGGCGACCTGGTCCGAAAGCTGGCCGCCCGGTGCCTGAGCACCGGGTTGGCGGTGCTGGCCTTTGTCGTGCTGGCGCTCACCGGCGCCACCGGCTGGGGGCTGGCGTTGGCCGTCGCCGCGCTGGCCGCCTCGGCCGCCGAGCAGCGGGTCCGACCCAACGCCGACCTCGTCGCGGAGACGACGCTCATCGCCGCCGCGATCCTGGTCGGCTACTCCCGACGGCTGGACGACGGGCTCAGCCTCACGCTTGTCGCCACCGCCCTGGTCCTGCTGGGGCTGGTGCTGCTGGTGGGGCCCCTGCGTACCGCCGGCAACCTGGAGATCCGCGCGGCCAACCTGCCGGTCCGGGCCTGGACGCCGTTGGTCGCCGACCGGCTCGGCACCATCCTGCTCGGGCTGCTCGCCGTCCTGGCGGTCGCCGCCGCGCTCACCCTGCCGCCCGGTGTGGCGTTGGCCGCGAGCCTGCTGGTCGGCGTCGGCACCGGTGTGGTCGCCCTGGACCTGGCCCGGCGGCGCTTGCGGCCGGGAGCCGGTGGCGGGCCGGTGGCTCGGGCGCTGCGCCGGCACCAGCCGGAGTTCCTGCTCTACTTCTCCGCGCCGCCCGGTTCCGAATACCAGGTCACCATGTGGCTGCCGTACCTGCAACGGATCGGCCGGCCGTTCCTGGTCGTGCTGCGCGAGCCGGAGTTCCTGGCTCCGATCGCCGCGGCCACCGACGCGCCGGTGGTCTACTGCCCCACCCTGCGGGCGATGGACGAGGCGCTCGTGCCGAGCCTGCGGACGGCGTTCTACGTCAACCACGGCGCGAAGAACAGCCACTGCATCCGCTTCACCCAGCTCACCCACGTGCAACTGCACCACGGCGACAGCGACAAGGCGCCGAGCGCCAACCCGGTGTCGGGGATCTTCGACCGGATCTTCGTGGCCGGGCCGGCGGCGATCGACAGGTACGCCCGTGCCGGCGTGCGGATCCCGGCGGACAAGTTCGTTGTGGTGGGCCGCCCACAGGTCGAGTCGATCCAGGTACGCCCGGAGCCGGCTGGGGGGTTGGCGCATCCGACGGTGCTGTACACGCCGACGTGGACCGGGCACCACGCCGACGCTGACTACTGCTCGCTGCCGGTGGCCGAGGGGCTGTTGCGGCGGCTGCTGGAGCGCGGCGCGACAGTGATCCTGCGGGCCCACCCGTACACGGCACAGAACCCGGCCTCGGCCCGCCAGTTGGGCCGGCTGACCGAGTTGCTCGTCGCCGACCGGGCCCGCAGCGGTCGCCAGCACGTGGTTGGTGCGGCGGCCCGCGAGCTGAGCCTGACCGAGTGCGTGAACCGATCGGACGCGCTGGTCTCCGACGTGTCCGGGGTCATCTCGGACTACCTCTACTCCAGCAAGCCGTACGCGGTCACCGACATGGGCGACGAGGGCGACCGGTTCACCGAGCGTTTCCCGCTTGCCGCGTCGGGTTACGTGCTGCGGCGGGATCTGTCCAACCTGGACGGTGTGCTGACCGCACTGCTGGACACCGATCCGCTCGCCGCCGAACGCTGGGCCACCCGCCGACGTTACCTGGGTGACTTCCCCGCCGAGTCGTACGCCGAGGCGTTCCTGACCGCCGCCCGCCGGGAGCTGGCGGCGGCGGAGGACCCGGCGGCCGAGCGTTCGCCGCAGCTCTCCCCCCTCGCCTGACCCGGACTGTCGGGCCCGGCGAGAGGGCTAGCTCAAGCCGAGCCGTTTCCCCGCGTTCAGCTCGATCCGGACGATGCCGGACGTGCCGGACGGCCCCTGCCACTCGGCTGCCGCGAGACCGTCTGCCGACTCGGGGAGCGAGAACTCCCACGGTTGGAGTTCGGTGGAGGCGACGACGAACCGCAGCACCTCCTCGGCGCTCATCATCGTGGCCCCGAGGTGTGCCACGATTCTCCGCCGCCCGTCGGCGAGGGTCTCGCTACTGATCGACTCGATGTCCTCCTCGTCGATCCCGACGACGTCCCGGACGACGGCCGCGGCGTCCGCGACCGGCCCGACGACGTCGACGGTCAGCACGACCCGTACGGCGTCCCGCAACGCCTCCTCGATCGCGTTGGCCAACTCGGCCTCGTCCGGACCGTCCTTCTCCCGGCCCCGCAGCCCCATCTCCCGGGTCTCCACCGGCCGATCAACCGGCCCGGGGTCGAACGGGTCGATGCCGGTCCGCACGTAGAGCGCCTCGACCGTCGGCGCATCGGTGAGCGGCCGGGTCGCCTCCATCGCCGCCACCATCCAGACGCCGAGCGGCGACCTGCGCAGGCGCCCCGTCAGCAATCCGAACTCGGCGGCCAGGGCGTCCACCCCGGTCCCGAATGGAGCCTGCGGTGACACCTCGACCAGGGGCAGCACCAGGAGCAGCGCCAGACCCCAGACGCCGCCCCCGTCGACCGCCACCGGGTGCAGGTCGACGGACCACACGTCCGCCCTCCCGAGCAGTGGAAGGCAGCGGACCAGGGCGGTGTCGAGATCCGGGGCCGTCAGCCGGGCGTGCACCCGGACCACCACGTCGTCGTCGGACGCCGCCACCGGCAGTCGCCTGACCCGGCGCCGGACGGCGAGGACCGATGCGTCGGCGGGCAGCCACTCCGGTGGATCCCACCACTGCTCCGCGGTGTCACCGACCGCGCCGACGGACACGCTCAACGGCGTCACCCCGTCGGTCGTCCGCTCCCGACCGGCGGCGAAACCCATCGGGTAGCCCGCCGCCGATTCCACGACGTCCAGGTCACCACGGCCCCACCGGAAGCGCTCCAGCAGCGGGGCGGCCAGCTGCCGCACCGCCTCCCCGCCGGACGCCGACGGGGCGGCCGGCGTCAGCGTCAGGTCCAGGTTCACCCCGCTGCGGGGGCCGTCGACCTCGGTTCGGGACGCCGTGAGGCTGACCGCGCCGAGCGACGCGACGAGCGGCCGGCAGCGACCTGCCGCGTCGTCGAGTCGGGTGTCGACGACGTTCAGGCTCACGGTGGTGATCAGGGCATGCTCAACAGTGGACATCACCGCGGGATGGTAGACGTCGGGGTGCGGCGCCACCACGGGTTTCGCACCCGCGACGGAGGGGACGTACCCCGGGCCGGCGGAAGAGACGCCGCGGGCGTCGGCCCCTCGTGGGGGACGACGCCCGCGGCGGTCGGTGCGCCTGGGTCAGGCGGAGTAGCCCCGGCTGGTGATCCAGTTGGCCAGGTCGATGGTGGTGATCCAGTACGACGGGTCGGTCGGGTTCGCCGAGTCGGCGATCCGCACGGTGCGACCGTTGTCCTTGTAACCGACGACGGCGACGTAGTGGCCGCCGCCGTAGGAATGCCAGCTGCCGTCGGTGTCGGTGGCGTCGCCGACGACGTTGGCCACCACACCCCGGCCGTCGGTGATGGCCCGGACGACGTCGGCCTGGAGCCGGTCCATCTGCGCCGGGCTGGGCGCGCTGGGGAACATCCGGGTCCGGTACGGGGAACCCTTCACCTCGGCGTTGAGCGCCCGGGTGGTGTCCTCGGCCGAGTTGGTGCCCATCTCGGTGGTGCCCAGTTCGGCCGCGAGTTCCTCCTGGGTGCGGTCGATCCCGGTGGCGCTGAGCGCGTTGCGGGTGGCCGCCGGGCCGCAGTTGTAGTACGTGTTCTGCGCCTCGTACTCGTAGTCGAGGACCTTTGTCGCGGGCGGCTTCGGCCGCGTCGGCTTGCGGGTCAGATCCGGGTTGCTGCTGACCTTGGCGGCGGGCGCCGGGGCGCTGGTGGCCGGGGCGGCGCTGGACGGCGCGGCGCTGGCCAACGGGGAGGCGTCGTCGTGCGAGGTGGTGACGTCGCTGCGCATCTCGGCGACAGTGGTCGCGGTGCGCTGAGCGGCCGGGGCGTCGTCGGCGACGGTGAGCAGGGTGCCGGTGGTGGCGGCGAGCACGAGGGCCGCGGCGGAGGCGGCGACGATCTGGTACGGGCGCTCGGTCGCGATGCGGCGGAGCTGACGCTGCATGGTGTGCTTCACGGGGTCCTCCACGGATCGGGGGGAGAGCGGCACACCGGGGCGCGATCGGCGTCCGGGCAGGCGCCAGCGCGCGGACCGTGGTCCGCGGATGGTGAACCGCTCAGGGGAACGCCCGGCACGGCCGGGCGGGAGAGGCGATGACCCGGGGGGTCAGCTCACCGTCACTGGACGGATGAGCGGGGGCACCGCTGCGCCGTGGAGGCGAGGGAACAGCCGAGGGGTGGAAAGGTGCTGCACGAGTTTGGAACTCCTTCCGACACCGCCTACCGGGTTAGCTGACGGATTCGGGCGGGAAGATCGCCCTACCGCGGGCCGTGGCTCGCGGATTCACCCCGGACTTACTGATGGGTCCCCGGTTCGTTGATCACGATTGAGCGGGTCGGCGCGGCGTCGCCTCTTGCGATCGGTTACCGCACCGGACGGGACGACACTACTGGCCCGTCCGCACCCTGCCAAGCCGTCCTCACCTGCGTAAACCTCAATACGCGCCGCAATTTCTGCGCGTATTGCCGATGACGTGACTCGATGGGACAACCGGTTACGGCGGCGCCTACGGTCGACAACCGGACAGGCCGCCGACAATGCGGCCACAATCCCGGGAAAAATCGAGCCGATCGTGCCGGACGCCCGAATCGCAAATCCCGTGACCGGGCTCACATAACGGATCGGGCTCGAAGGGCACGGGCCGGGCGCCAGCGAGCCACCACGGCGGGCCGGGGCACCCCGCGCACCAACCGGCGGGCGGGTGCCGGGCTCGGCCGCAACCGGGCAACCGCCGTGGCCGCCTCCGCGACGAGGGTACGCGCCGAGGAGGCGGCCAGGTCCGCATCCCGCCAGGCGGCCCGCTCCGCCGTGGCCGCGGCCTGGTAGTCGGCCAGCCTCGCGTCCCGGATCGCCCGGCTGAGCAGGGCCTCCTGCTCGACCGGGTGCCGCCGGGGATCCCAGCCCCGTCGCCCGAAGACGTCACCGAGCTGCGCCATGGTCAGGTCACCCCGCCAGTACGCCGCCGTCGCCGCGCGGTGCAGGTAGCGCTCCCGCGAGGCGTACTCGGCGGGGGTGCGGGGGGTACCCGGGGTGGGTAGCGCCCCGGACCCCGCGAAGCGACGCGCGGCGGTGTCCGCCTTGTCGTAGCGCGCCCAGGCCCGTTCCATCTGGTCCTGAGCCGTCAGCCAGGCATCCCGTCGCCGCCCGGCCGTCCTGGCAGCGCCGGCCGCGGCGACTGCCACCTCCTCGGCGTACCGGTGCCTGTCGACGGTTTCGGCCGCGGCCACCTCGCGGGCGGTCGGGACGGGCGGCGACGGGTCGTCGGCGGGTCGGTCCCGTTCGGGCCGGGCGACAAGCACGGCGAGTACGCCGAGCGCCAGCAGGAACAGGGCCGACCAGATGGCAGCGGCCTGCGGCACCTCGGTTACGAACTGGTAGAAAACGGTTGTCTCCATGGTCGGCACCTCGCGGAGGAAGCAGAGCGGTGGGAGCCCCACCGGCCGCCCGGCCACGGCGGGCCACGGATCGGCAGGGTGCGGAGCTGGTGGGTCGACAGGGCGCGGCGACGGGACGCGTGTCCCGGATGGCTCAGCGCCCGGGTGGGCCCCGGGGCGGCGAGCTGTGCAGACCGTCGACGAGCGGCAGCCGGTCGGACCTGGTCTCGCACACCGGCAGCACGCCGGTCGCGATGGCGCCCTGGGCGCCGGGAAGAGCCGGTTGCGCATCGACCGACCAAGCCGGGAAGACCCCTTCGGCGACACCCGCACGGGCCGCCGGCACCGGGTGCGCGGCATCCTCGGCCGCGGCTCGCCAGGTGGGCTGGCAGGACGTCGCGAGCGAACCGGAGCCGAACTGCGACAGCACCGCGCTCTGGCTCGGCACGGCGCTCAGGCCTGGTAGGGCGCCTGGCGTCGGTGCGGCGGCCGAGGCCGGGCCCGCGCCGAGCGCCAGGGCCGCGACGACGGCGAGGCTGGTCAGCACCCGTGTCGCCCAGCGCGCCACCCACCACAGCGGACAGGTGAACGCGACCGGAAGCACGTCCCCACGCTACCGTCGTGCCGGTGCCTGACGCATCGACCACGGGCGTGTCGGCGCACGCCGCGCCGAGACGCTGACCTGGGTGGACAGTGTCAGCGGGTGTCCGCGTACGTCGATCGACTGTCGGTCTGGTCGGGCCCGCCGGGCTCGGTTCGGGCACCGCCGCCGCCGGTCGCGTCGGCGGCGGCCTGGGTCGCGGCGGTGCGTTGTCCGGGCACGGACACCTGTCGGGCCGGACGGCGCGGTGCGAGCCGGCGCATCATCGGGGTCTCGACGAAGCGGTGCAGCAGCCCGGCGAGGACCAGGTTCACCAGCAGGAAGCCGAGCACCACGGCCGGGCCGCGCCAGCCCTCGAAGCCGGTCCCCCAGTCACCGGTGAAGCGCAGCACGCTCGTCATCACCAGCACGTGGACCAGGTAGAAGGCGAACGAGACCTCGCCGAGCCAGACCAGCGGCCGGGACCGCCACGGCGACCGCCTGCCCCGCACGTCCGCATCGGCGGCGGCGGCGATCACCAGCAGGTACGCGACAGCGAGCAGCGTGGTCCACAGCTCCGCGGGGATCCACTGCGCGGCCACCGCCCAGATGCCCACGAAGATCACACTGGCCCAGGTCAGCCCCGGGCCGCGCCAGAGCCCCCGGCGCATCAGCTCGGCCGCCACCGCGCCCAACCAGAACTCCAGCGACCGTGCCGGGGGGAAGATCTGGGTGAACCACCACCGGCTCACCTCCGGCACCAGGTGCTGGGCCGGCCAGAGCGCGAGGATCAGCAGGGGCAGCGCGACGATCAGCACGACGAGCAGCTTCGGCCGGGCCCGGCGCAGCAACGGCAGCACCAGCGGCAGACAGAGGTAGAAGAAGAACTCGCAGGAGAGCGACCAACTCACCGTGTTGATGCTGTAGAACCAGCCCGGCCGGGGGTCCCAGGCCTGCAACAGCAACACGTTCTCCAACGCTGCCGCCGGCAGGACCGGGTCGGCGAACCACCAGGCGACGAGCACCGTCGCCCCGAACAGCACCAGGTGGTTGGGGTAGATCTTGGCAACCCGTCGCCGCCAGAAGGTGCGCCGGGAGTCGCCCTCGCGAGCCGACCAGACGAGCACGAACCCGCTGAGGATGAAGAAGAACTGCACCCCGGACAGGCCGAGGCTGAACACCTTGTCGACAACGGCCTTGTAGTCCGGCTCGGCGATGATCCGCATGGTGCCGGCGTGGAAACCGAAGACCAGCAACGCGGCGATCCACCGCAGCCCGGTCAGCGAGGGCAGCCGGGCCGGCGCGGGGCCGGGCCGGGCGGTGGACACCGCGTCGGTGCTCGTCATGCGGGGATACCGAGGCTTGGCAGGGTCACCAGCACGTTCGTATCCTCCTCGGCGCGGCGTGGACGGCGCGACGGCGACGCCCGCGACGGCCCGGCAGGGCCGCACCCGGGGCACCCTACCGGGTCACTCCCGGGTGAACCGGACGCGTCCCGCCCATCGCGGGCCTGGTTCCGCCGGTCGTCGTTAACCTTCTGCTGGGCGGGAGTTCAGCGACTCCACCATCGTCGGCCACGCACGGTTCCGGGGCCGGCCACCCGGGTCGTCGAGGGTGGCGGGCGTGGTCAATGAGCCGACGCACGCACCGCTGCTGAGCATCGTCGTGCCCGTCTACGGCGTCGAGGCGTACCTGTACCAGTGCCTTGAGTCGATCCGGGCCGGCATCCCGGCGGGTGAGTCGGACGCGGTCGAGGTGGTCGCGGTCGACGACGCCTCCCCGGACGGCTGCGGCGACATGCTCCGCTCGTACGCCGCCGGCCACGACGGTGTCCGTGTCGTGCACCTGGGCAGCAACGTGGGTCTGGGCCTGGCCCGCAACGCCGGGCTGGACGTGGCCGCCGGCCGGTACGTCTGGTTCGTCGACAGCGACGACTGGTTGCCCGCCGGCACTATCGCCGCGGTGCTGGACCGGCTGCGCCAGCACCAGCCCGACGTGCTGATGCTCGACCACCTGCGGGTGCACGAGGACGGCCGGCGGGAGGTCGACGCGAGCAGTCACCTGCTGCGCGGCATTCCCGGCGTGACCCGTCTGGCCGACCAGCCGCGGCTGCTGCGGGTGCAGCACACCGCCTGGAACAAGGTGGTCCGCCGGGACTTCCTGGACCAGTTGGAGCTGCGGTTCTTCCCCGGCTGGTACGAGGACATCCCGTTCAGCCACCCGCTGCTGATCGGCGCGGAGAAGATCTCCGTGCTGGACCGGGTCTGCTACCTGTACCGGCAGGGCCGCCACGGCGCGATCACGTCCACCCGCAGTGGCCGGCACTTCGACGCGTTCGCCCAGTACGAGCGCCTGTTGGACTGGGTCGCCCGCAAGCACCCGGACGAGCGGTGGCAGGCCGAACTGTTCCAGTTGATGATCAACCACTACCTGGTGGTGGTGGGCAACGACGACCGGCTGCACCCGCACCTGCGGCGGGACTTCTTCCACCGGGCCGCCGCACACTACCGTCGGTACCTGCCCACCGGCGGCTACCCGCTGCCGTCGGGCGTGACCGGGCTCAAGCACCGCCTCGTCGGGCGCGGCGACTGGCTGGCGTACTCGGCACTTCGCCAGGCCCACCGGGTCGCCGGTCGCCTGCGCCGTGGTGCCCCGGCGGGTGGCGGCGGCACCGCGGCCGGTGCGGTCAGCGCCGACGACGACCCGGGGCGAACGGCGGACGTCGCGACGACACGCGACGACGACACGGTGCCGGATCGGCGTGACGCGTTGGCCGGGGGCCGCCTGCCGTGACAGCGCCCACCACAGACCACGCCGGGAGCCGGGTCGGCTCCCGGCGCACTGGTCCTCCAGGTCGTCCGCCCGCCGGGTGGACGACGACAGCAGCACCACCGCACGCGGGTGCGGGCAACAGTGAGCAGAGGTCGGAATGACGGCGACAATCAAGATCGGACCGCACCTGGTCGGTGCCGGGGAGCGACCGTTCGTGGTCGCCGAGATGTCCGGCAACCACAACGGCGATCTGGACCGGGCGCTGGCCATCGTCGACGCGGTGGCCGAGAGCGGGGCGCACGCCCTGAAGCTCCAGACGTATCGGCCGGACACCATCACCATCGACGTCGACACCCCGGCGTTCCGGATCTCCAGCGGGCACGAGTTGTGGGGCGGGGAGAACCTCTACCGCCTCTACGAGCGGGCGCACACCCCGTACGAGTGGCACGCCCCGATCTTCGAACGGGCCCGCGAGCGTGGCCTGACCGTCTTCTCGTCACCGTTCGACGCGACGGCGGTGGAGCTGCTGGAGTCGCTGGACGCGCCCGCGTACAAGATCGCTTCTTCGGAGCTTGTCGACCTGCCGCTGATCCGGCTCGTGGCCAGCACCGGCAAGCCGATGGTGATCTCCACGGGGATGGCGACGGTCGCCGAGATCGACGCCGCGGTGCGCACGGCCCGTGCCGGCGGCGCGGCGGGCATCGTCCTGCTGGCCTGCACCGCGTCCTACCCGGCGCCGCCGGCCGACAGCAACCTGCGCCGGTTGCCGGTGCTGGCCGGTGCGTTCGACGTGCCGGTCGGGCTGTCCGACCACACGCCCGGCATCGGGGTGGCGGTCGCCTCGGTGGCGCTCGGCGCCTGCTTCATCGAGAAGCACGTCACGCTGGACCGGGCCGACGGCGGCGTGGACTCGGACTTCTCGCTGAACCCGGCGGAGCTGACGGCGCTTGTCGCCGAGTCCGAGCGGGCGTACGCGGCGCTGGGTGGCACCGCGATCGGCCCGACCCCGGCCGAACGGGAGGGGCTGCGGTTCCGCCGGTCGCTCTTCGTGGTCGAGGACGTCCGCGCCGGTGACCCGGTGACCTCGCAGAACGTCCGCTCGATCCGACCGGCCGGCGGGCTGCCCCCCGTGGAGATCGACCGGGTGCTGGGCCGCACCTTCGCCACCGACGTCCCGCGCGGCACTCCGCTGAGCTGGGACCTGATCTGACGGTGCGGCTGGCCGGCCGTCATCGGGACGAACTCGCCACCCCACGCAGCCGGCGCACCGCCGACTCCAGGTCCTCGACCACTGATTCGTTGGCGGCGAGCGCGTTGTCGGGATCCGTCAAGAAGGTTGTTATCCCGGCCAGCAGGGCAGCGAGGACCTCCGACATCGGGACGGCGCCCACCAATGCGTTTCCGGCCGTCACGGTCAGCACATCATTCTTTCGCCGGAAGTCCAACGAGAACGACGAGTCGGGACCCACGAACCGGAAGCGCGAGGAATGTCCTTCGGCCATCTCCGAGAGACCGTCCACCAGGTGAACGATGGCCAAGTAGATCATCATTGACCTGCTGGGTCGATGACCGGCCGACGAGACGTCCGCTGAATCCAGGACCAGTCGCAGGTCACCCAGGTCGAACGACGACGCGGCCGCCCCATCGTGGTGCCGTGAGAACTCGAAGCGCACGCTAGACTCCCTGACGGACCGGAAAGATGGTGATAACGCGATTGGCGTCGTCGGAATCGACAATCACCCGCACCCAGTCCCGAACACCGTTAATCTTCATCTTCTTCTCGAAGGTCTGAAGCCGGCGAGCCGGGTCCGAGACTCGGGTTCCCCGTTGGACGATGGTCTCGGCCGCAGCCGTGAGCTGATCGCGCGTCGTCCCGCTTGCGAACAAGTCCCCCGGCCCACTCGGGTGGTTGCCGGAAACATGCCGGGCATCCACGTGGATCCACCCCTCCTTGAGATTTCCGTCTTCCATCCGCGGGGTGGAACGGTGCGGAATCCGGCAGGGGGCAAGACCCAATGGATCAATACGATGAGTCGGGTTGTCGACGTAGGCATGCGGGTCCGGCCCCGCATCAAGACCGAGTGGGTCGGCGGAGAAATACCGGGCAGTGTCCGGATCGTAGTAACGGTGGTAGTTGGAAAAGGCGCCGGTTTCCGGGTCGTGGATCTGGCCAGCGAAGCGCAGGGGACAGTCCGCGCCGGTGGGGCTGGTGTGGGTCGGGATGCCCCAGATGGTGGTTCGTTGCTGCCAGGCGACAGTGCCGTCCGGGCTGATCAGCTCGGTGGGCGTGCCGACAAGGTCGGTCACGATCGCGTAGAAGCGGCGGTCGACCTCGTCCTGATCGCCCTGGCCGTCGGTCTGGCTGATCGGGGTGAATGTGCCGGGGGCGTACTCCCAGGTGCTGGTCCTGTCGCCGGCTGGCCCACCGTGGGTTTGCTCGATCAGACGCGGGCCATCCCACGCGAAGTCGACCTGCTCGACCACACCGCCGTCGGCGTCGAGTCGCTGCTTAGCTACCCGGCGACCGAGCGCGTCGTATCGGTAGCGCCAGCGGGTGCCGTCCGGTGTGGTGACGGTGACCAGCCGGTCCTCGCTGTCCCAGGTGTAGCGCCAGGTCGACGGCTTGGTCGAGCGCTCCTTGCGCTGTCGCAACGTGACCCGGCCAGCGGCGTCGTACTCGTACCGCACGTTCCCGGCCCGCCGGACCAGGGTGCCCGTGTACTCCCGCTCACCCCGAGCCGCGCGGTCGTCCTCTGAACCGGGCCAGGCGGCGCTGGCCACGTTGCCGGCCCCGTCGTAGGCGTACCGCTCGGTCCATTCGTCGGCCTGGACGGCGGTGATTCGGCCGGCCTGGTCGAGCTCCAGCCGGTGCTCGCCGGTGAACTGGTCGGCGATGTCGGTGAGGTAGCCGTCGGCGCGATACCGGTAGGCCCGGTGCGCGACCAGGTCCGGCACCGCGGCTGGCCCCGCTGGACTCGCGGTGAGGATCTGGGAGAGCAGCCGGTGGCTGGCGTCCCAGCTCTGGGTGAGAGCGAGGCTGCCGACCGCGCGTCGGGTCTCCCGGCCGGCCGCGTCGTGGGTGAAGCTGACCGTGGCACCGCCGGTGCGCAACACCACCGGCCGGTGGCCGGCGTCGTACTCCCAGACACTCTCGACCCCGGACGGGGTTCGTCGACACGTCCGTCGGCCGAGCGCGTCGTAGGACGAGGTCACGGTCTGCCCGTCGCGGGTCTCGGCGAGCACCCGGCCGCACGGGTCGCGGTCGAACCGGAGCCCGACCTCGGGTCTGGTGGCATGCAGCAACCGGCCCAGCGGGTCATACCCAAAGGTGGTGATGCCCTCGGCGGTGCGCTTCTCCACGACGTTACCGAGCTGGTCGCGGACCAGTTCGATGCTCTGACCGGCGCCGTTGGTGCGGGCCACCACCTGGCCGGCGGCATCAAGGGTGTACGACTGCGTCCGGCCGTTGAAGTCGGTCTCGGCGATCAGCCGACCCGCCGGGTCGTAGTCGTAGCGCCAAACGAGGCCCTGCGCGTTGGTGACCGAGGTGAGCCGCAACTCGGTGTCGTAACCGAAGGTCAGCCGCGCGCCGTCCGGCCCGGTACGCGCCACCATGAGGTCGAAGTGCCCGATCTCGAACTCGGTGGTCGCGCCGGTCTGGTCGGTGTGGCTGACCAGGTTGCCTTCCGGGTCGTAGGTCCACTCCTCGCTCGCCCCGTCCGGGCCGCGCCGCCAGGCCAGGCGTCCCTCGGCGGTCCAGCCCTGACGAGTGGTGCTCCCGAGTGGGTCGATCACCTCGGCAACGCGTCCGGCCGAGTCCCGTCGGTAGGTCGTCACCGCGCCGGTGGGCTCGGTGACCGAGCTGATCAGCCCGGTCGGGTCGGTGGTCGCCAGCAGGGTGTTGCCGAGGGCGTCGGTCACCTGCGCGAGGTGGCCGACCTCGTCGTAGCGGTAGCGGGTGACCGCGCCGATCGGGTCGGTGACCATTGTCAGGTTGCCGCGCTCGTCGTACTCGCGCCGCCAGAGCGCGCCGTCGACGTCGGTGACCACGACCGGCTGACGCAGCTCGTCGTACGACGCGGACGCCCGCGACCCGTCCGGGCGGGTGACCTCGACCAGGTTGCCGTCGTCATCGTAGGACCAACGAGTCGTGAGCCCCAGCGCATCGGTCTCGGACAGCTTCCGATCGAAAGCATCCCAGGTGAAGGCCGTGACATGGCCCAACGGGTCGGTGACCCGTTCGGTCTGGCCGCGTTCGGTCAGCTCGTAGATCGTGGTGTGGCCGAGCGAGTCGCCCACCGCGGTCGTCCGCGCGACCGGGTCGTAGTGCAGCCGCGCGGACAGATACCCGCCCGAGCCGGTCGCAGCCACACAACGGCCCTGCGCGTCGTAGGTGTAGCAATACTCCTGCTCGTTACGGTCCTGCCAGCGAACCAACCGACCCTCGTCGTCATAGCCGAACCGCAGCGGCAACCCCGACGAGTTGACCACCTCGGCGAGACGGCCGCCCTCGTCGTAGCCGTACCGCACCAAGGTCCGGGCCGCACCGGAAGATTCGGCGTCCAGCAGGCTCAACGCCGCGACCTGACCGTGCAGGGTGTCGACAGCGATCCGATACCCACCACTGTGCCGAACCTCGGCGACCACCCCGTCGGACCAGTCCAGGTCGATCCGATGACCGTTGCGGTCGCTCACCGCCACCAGCGGCAACACCTCGACGGGACCGCCCTCACCCGCCGGCTCAGGCTGGTCCGGCACCGCCCGGAAATGCAGCGCGCGACCGGTCTCAGGCTGGTCGATCCGGTAGCCGTCGGCGGTCGGGGTGAGCGGCCACCGGGGACCCGTCTCCGGCAAGGTATGCGCTCCGACACCGTCCGGGGTCGGGTAGGTGAGGACCATGCCGTCCTCGGCGACGAAACAGACCCCGTCGTCGTCGACCTCGATGCGCTGGTCGAGGGTGGACGCCCAGGACGGCCCGAACCACCGACCCACCCGGTACGACGACACGTGACTACGAGTCAGCACCAGCGGCAACAGGCCGGGCAGCTCGGCGTCGGTCTGGGTGAGCACCACCTCGCCGCTGGCCACGTCGATCGGATCACCCGCGCACTTGCGCAACCCCAGCGGAATGCTCGGCCGCGGCATGCTCGGCAGCGCCGCCCGCGCCTTCGTCAACCCCCGAGCCAGCGCCGGCAACCCCCGCTTGGCCAGAGCCAGAACCGGCCTACCGAGCGCCGCGAGCCGGCCGATGGGCACGACGGTGAGCACCGTGTCGATCAACAGGTTAGTGAGACTGCCCTTACCCGTCGCCGCATAGATCGACGCGTCGATGAGCAGAGCCGCCGCACCAGCGGCAATGGCGATCGGCCCCATGATCGGCGCGAGGATCGGAATGAACGACAACAACCCCGCGACCAAAGAAACGATCTTCAACGCGCCCGACAGCTGCGCCAACAACTCCTGATTGTCGCGGACGAAGTTGGTGAACTGACCCTTCAGATCCCACCACTTCGGATTCTCCTTGAACCGCAGACCCTTGGCGTCATTGACCACCCGCACGCAATCACGCACCGCCGCGGCCAACTCACCCCGCAACGCCCCCGCCTGCGCCACACACTCGTCCCACGCCCGCTGCGCCTGCGACAACGCCGCACCCGCCGCACCCGCATCCGACCGATACGTGTCCGGCTCCGCCGCCGCCTCCGGCGGCCGATCCGCGACCTCCCGCTCATGGCGCTTGTCAGCCTGCTCGGCGCGGTCGGACCGCCCCCGCGCCGCCTGCAACGCCGCCCACAAACCCGGCGCACGCTGCGCCACCGGACGCATCCGATCCTGCAACGACGACAACGACCCCGCGAACGCCACCAACCCGCTCGACACCCGACCGAACGCATCACCGGTCACCCGCAAATGCCCCGGCATCTGGGCATTCAGCCCCTCCCGGAACAGATCCGCCTCCGGCCCCACGAACTGACTCGTATCCAAACCCGAGATCTGGGCTGCCGCCTGCGACGCCGCCGAACCAAAACCCTCCCACCGCCCCGCCGACGACCGAATCGCCGACGGATCACCATCCATCCGAAACAGATGCGCCGGAAACTCAGCCACCGCCCGGACCTCCCCCGTGTCCACGCCAACCAGCCCGCAGCCCTCGCGGCGCCCGACACACGGCAGCTGTCCGCGGGGCACCGACTGACGAAGGGCGAACTCCGCTGAGGTCACCCCACAGCCATTCGAACATAGACATTCGACGAACTGTGACCGATGCTTCAGTCGCAATTCACGCCATCTGAGCAGGCCACACCGAGACCGCCGCACACCGACGCATGGGTAGACAATCCGACACGGGTATCGCGGGATGAGCTGGTTTGAGGGCCGCTGCGTACCTGCCGTTGCGGCCCTCGGCCGCGAGGATCGCGACGAACCACCACAGACCCGCGACCAAGGAGCCGATCTCCAACGCCTTGACAGCGGCGCCGACAACCCCTGATTACCCAGCACAAGGTTGGGCAGGGGGCGGTCCTCCTGTCGCGGCACACCGCCGGCTCCGCGTTCCGACGGCGCGCGGCTGCCCCAGCTGTGGGGCAGCTCTACAGGGTGCCGCGGACACCGAGCCGCGCCAGACACGGCCCGTCTGCTGCGCTGGCACGACGCCGGGCGCGGGGGCGACGCCGACGGTGACCACCAGGTCGGCCACCCGCAGGGTTCGCCATAGCGCTGATCCGTCGGCCGGCGTGCTCAGGCCGTGTCGCCGCCACCAGGCCGCCACCGGCACGTCGGCCAGCTTGCAGCAGCACTCGGCGCGGGTCCACCGCGCCCAGAAGTCCTCCACCCCGAACCGGCGGGCCAGCGCCGGAGGCACCGGGGCGTCCGCGCGTTCCGCGTCGATGGCCACCCGCCAGCCGGGCGTCCGGGGTCCGTACCAGCCGACGCAGCGCCCGTCGTCGAGGTGGCTGCGGGTCACCGCGTCGGTCAGGTCCTCGGGTACACCGATCCGCAGGTGCTGCTCGGCGGCGGCGAGCAGCCCCGGCACCGGGCGGGGGCGGACCAGCCGGTCCGGGTCAGATGGCGGCGGCACCGTCGACCACGATGACCTGGCCGTTGATGTTTGTGTGTTCCCGCAGCAGCATCCGCACCACCGGCGTCACCTCCACCGGCTCGGTCAGGTGACCGGTCGGGGTGCGGCGCACGATCTGGTCGAGCTGGGTCGGGCCGAGCACGGCGGACATCTCCGAGGCGAAGAAGCCGGGCGCGACCGAGTTGACGAGCATCCGGCCACCCAACTCCCGGGCGAGGGAACGGGTGGCGGCGTCCATGCCACCCTTGGTGGCCGAGTACGCGACCAGGCCCGGGAAACCGCGCTGCCCGCAGATCGAGGTGATGTTGACGATCCGCCCGCGCATCCCCTTGGCGAGCATCCGGCGGATCACGAGCCGGGTCAGTTGCAACGGGGCGGTCAGATTGGTCTCGATGATCCGGGCGATGTCCTCGGTGGCGGTGTGCGCGTGCAGGGAGTCCTGCCCCATTGCGGCGTTGTTGACGATGCCGTCGATCGGGCCGAGGCGCTGCTCCACCTCGCGGACGAAGCTCTGCGCGGCACGCAGGTCGGTGACGTCCACCGAGCCGGCGTGTACCCGGTCCGGGTGCTCGGCGGCGAGCTTCTCCAGCTCCGGGGTGATGGTGCGGGCGAACGCGGCCACGCGTACGCCCGCGTCGAGCAGGTCGGTGACGATGGCCAGGCCCAGGCCCCGGGAGCCGCCGGAGACGAGGACCACGGTGCTGGGCGGAACGAGCTGGGTGGCGGCGGGGTCAGACATCGCTCTTCAGGGTCTCCTTGACGGGAATCTCGGTCAGTACGCGGATCCGGCGTGGCACCGCGTGCTCGGGAAGCCGGTCGGCGCACCAGCGGACCAGCGCCGCTTCGTCGGGCACGGTGGTGTCGGCGGGGGTGAGGACCACGTCGGCGACCACCATCCGGCCGAGCACCGGGGCGCGACGGCCGGTCACCCGGGCCCAGGCCACCGCCGGATGCCCGGCCAGCACACCGCGGACCACACCGGCGGAGACCTTGCTGCCGCCGACGTTGATCTCGTCGGAGTCGAGTCGGCCGGTGATCAGCACCCGGTCGTCGCGCACCTGCACCCGGTCTCCGGTGCGGATCGGGCCGGCCAACCCGACCCCGTGGTGTGGGGAGGTGACCACCAGTTCGTCGTCGCGCACGGACAGCGTCGGCCGGCCGGGCGTTTCCCGGCCCAGCCAGTCGACCGGGAACCCGGCCCGCCCATCGTGCACCACAATGGACGCCCCCACCTCGGAGGAGGCGTAGATCCAGGAGATCCGGGCCGTCGGGAAGACCTCCCGGAGCTGGTCCAGGATGGCCTGGTCCACCGGCTCGCCACCGAGGGTGAGCTGGCGCAACGGCACCCGGGCCAGCGCGTCGGCATCGCGGTAGAGGGTGCGTCGCCAGAAGGTGGGGGTGCCGGAGGCGGCGTCCACCCCGTGCGCGGCGGCGATGCTGGGCCAGTCGTCCAGCTCGTCCGGCTCCACCACCACGAGGTGCTGGCCGGGCTGGGTCAGCGACAGGGTGACCACCTGCCACCAGGCGTACGTGCCGGGGGCGTACGGGCAGAGCCAGGTCCGCTCGGGCTGCTCGGCCCGCACTGTGGTCAACGTGTCGAGGGTGTGCCCGACCCGCTTGGGACGGCCCGTCGAGCCCGACGTCAGCAGCCAGAGCCGGCCGGGCTCGGCGGCTCGCGGCCGGGCCGGCAGGCTCGGGTGCAGCCCGTCGTCGTCGAGCACGCCGACGGTGAACCCGGCCTCCAGCAGCTCCGTACGCATCGCCGCGTCGACCCGACTCGCGGTGCTGAGCAGCAACTCGGTGCCGTGCACGGCGTGCTGCCGCGCGGCGGTGAGCGCGTGCACGGCGCGGTGGGCGAGCACGGCGGCCGGGTCGGGCAGCGTCGGCGTGGGCAGTGCGCGCCAGGTCAGCGCGGCACCGCCGACGACGATCCGGTTGTCGGCACCGGCCGGCTCCGGGGGCGCGGGGATGGGGTCACGCGCCGTCGCGACGGTCACTGGTGCTGAAGCTCGACGAGGAAGTCGAGGACGTCTCCGACGGTGGCGATGCGGCGCAGGCCGGGGGCGTCGAAGTTGAGCTCCTCCCCCGTCTCGTCCTCCACCCGCAGGGCCAACTCGGAGAAGTCGAGCGACCGGAAACCAATCTCGCGCAACTGCGCCGCGTCGTCGGTGGGCAGCTCCCTGTCCTGGTTCTTCAGCACCTGAGCCATGAGGTCGCGGATCTGCGCGCGACTCAATTCGTTCATGCGCCGCAGTCTACAACCCGACCAATGCTTATCCGCTTTCCCGGTAGCCCCGGGTAAGGTGCCCCGACCGGACGAGAAGAGCGAGGAAAGCGAGACGCACGTGCTGCGCGAAGCGACGGCGGACGACGTTCACCTGATGTTGTCCTGGCGTAATCAGGAAACCAATCGCCAGGTCAGCAAGACCAGCCACGAGATCACCGCCGAGGAACACACCAGGTGGTGGTCGGCGGTCCGCGGCGATCCGTCCCGGCGGGTGCTGGTGTACGTCCGCGACGACCGGCCCTGTGGCGTGGTCACCTTCTTCGACCTGCGGTTCGACGGCCCCCGCACGGGGGCGTGGGGCTTCTATCTCGACGCCGACGGGCTGGCCGAGCGGGATGACACGCTGCCCGCCTGGCTGGGGGTCATGCGGGAGGCCGTCGAGTACGCGTTCGACGGGTTGCACCTGGACCGACTCGACGGCGAGGTGCTCGGCCACAATACCGTCGTACGACAGATGAACAGGCGTTTCCGATTCGTCGAGGGCACCCCGCGAGAGGAGCTGTCCGACGGCCGGGAAATCACCGTCATCCCGATTTCCCTGGCTCGGGCCGACCGCCGCCAGCGCTGATTGTCGTACCCATTCGGGCAATGGCCCCGAATCATTAACCAATGGTGTTCCCGGTGGACATCCGCCGTTCACGAATGGCGGTGTCCACCGGGGCGGTCAGGCCCGTCGCCAGGCCGCCCAGTGTTGCACCGGGTTGCCGCCGAGCCGGACGAAGCCGTACGCCGTGCCGTCCCAGTCGTCAGCTTGACCGGGCGCCCAGCGGGCGAACACCACCTGCGCGTCGGCCGGCGGCTGCTCGCCGAACCACCGGACGTCGGTCCAGGTCACCTGGTGGCTCAGGTTGAACCGGAGGGCGTAGTGCACGCCGGTCGAGGCCCAGACCCGCTCGCCGGGGCGTACGCCGACGTCGGCCACCCGGGGCGTCGGGGCGGTGCTCGCGACGGCCGGCCGCACGATGCGGTGCTCGATCACCTGCATGGTGACGAGGTTGGCCACGACGAGCACACCGAACATCGGCCACCGCAGTCGGGGCACCAGCGCGGCGGCGACGAGCAGCAGACAGCCGGCGACGCCGACGAGCGATCCGAGCACCGGCCGCATCTCCCGCCAGCCCCCGGTCAACGCCACCAGGTCCGGTGCGCTGAAACCGCCGTAGCGCAACCGGTGCCCCTGGCTGGCCACGTACGCGAGGCGGGCGGCGATCAGCGCACCGCCGCCGACCAGCAGGGCCACCGCGACCGCCGCCCGGCGCAGCACCACCCGGCGGCCGGCGGTGAGCAGCACCCCGAGCCCGACCAGCAGCCAGAACGGCGCCAGCATCTGCACGTAGCGGCCGTAGATGGCGTCCAGTGGCTTACCGGTGATGCCGGCCAGGATCACCGACGCCCCGCCGGCCACCCCGACGGTCACCACGAGCGCCACGCCCATCGTCCAGCGGGCCGCGTCGCCGTGCCGTGGGCGCCACAACTCCCGTACGGCCGCGGCCCAGGCCACGCCGGCCATCCCGAACGTGATCACCACGAGATACCAGAGTTGGGTGGTGACGCCCGCACCGACGCGGACCACACCCCGCACCGAGGCGACCGCCTCGACCGTGCCCCCGCCGGGCGTGCTGCCGAGCAGGTAGACAGTGTCGCCGAGGTGGCGGATGGCGGCGGCGTTGACGAGTGCCATGGCGAGCACCGGCAGCAGCGCCGCGAGCACCGCGGGCGGGCCGATCCGGCGGCGGACGAGCAGCAGCAGGACCAGACCGGCGTGCACCGCCACGATGACCAGGCCGCGGGAGTGCAGCAGGTGGAACGCGCCGACCAGCAGGCCGACGGTGGCGGCGGCGAGCGGACCGGGCCGCCCGATCCACCGGTGTACGGCGAGCAGCCAGGCGACCACCAGCGGCGCCATCACCGTGTCGATCATGGCGATGCCCGCGTAGAAGGCGGTGGCCGGCAGGGTCGCCGCCGCGACAGCGGCGAGCAGCGCGTACGACCGGCGCAGGACGAGCAGGCGACGACCGAGCAGGTACGCCAGTGGCAACAGCGTCGAGTTCGCCATCGCGTTGATCAGCTGGACGATCCGGTAGCTGTCGGTAAAGTCCCGGTCCCCGAGGAACGCCGGCGAGATCAGCATCGGGTAGCCGACCCGGCGCAGCAGGTCGTTCTCACTGCTGAACCCACCCGGTCCGCCGACCAGCGCGCGGGCGGTGTTCAGGTAGCTGTCCTCGTCGGTGTGCGCGATCGGCAGCACGATGTGCCGGGACAGCCACATCCGCCAGGCGACGCCGATCACCCAGCCGACGACAAGCAGCACCGGCACCAGCCAGCGCCGCGCCGGTGCGGGGTCCGGTGTCCGCGCCAGCGCCGCCGGCCGTTCGATCACGTCGCTACCGGATGCCATCAACGCCTCCAGAACTGCCGGCCGGACCGGTCCCGCGCGCACGACCGCCGGGCCCGCGGCCGGCGCCGGTGACGCGTGGGGTGACCCGCTCGCACCGAGCCGGTGCGGATGTCGGGTGGACGCGCGACCGGCCGCGAACCGGGCTGCCTGGTCACTCGCGCCGGTCACTGTAGCGGCCCGATCCACCCTGGTCAGGCCCATCGCGGACAGGTCGGAAGTGTTTGCCTACGCGGTGCTCGGCATTCACAGGAGCACCGGGCGCGGTTAACCCGCGAGCGTCGGGGAGTTAACCCGCCATGGCTAGCGTCTCACCCCGGTCGGCCGGCCGAGGGCCGCCCGTTCATCCACGACCACGGGAGCACCACATTGAGTGAGTTGAATGGATCGTCCATTCTGATCACCGGGGGAACGGGTTCCTTCGGCAGGACGTTCCTCCGGCACATCCTCACCGAGGCCGACCCCGCCCGGGTGGTGGTGTTCTCCCGCGACGAACTCAAGCAGTACGAGCTGCGCCAGCAGCTCGGTGACGACCCCCGGCTGCGCTGGTTCATCGGCGACATCCGGGACCGGCACCGCCTCACCCGGGCCATGCACGGCGTGGACCACGTGGTGCACGCCGCCGCGCTCAAGCAGGTGGACACCGCTGAGTACAACCCCTCCGAGTACATCGCCACCAACATCACCGGCTCGCAGCACGTCGTCGACGCCGCGATCGAGGCCGGCGTCCGGAAGGTCATCGCGCTCTCCACCGACAAGGCGTCCAGCCCCATCAACCTGTACGGCGCGACGAAGCTCGTCGGTGACAAGCTGTTCGTCTCGGCCAACCACTACGCCGCCCAGCACCCCACCCGGTTCTCCGTCGTGCGCTACGGCAACGTGGTGGGCAGCCGCGGCTCGGTCGTCCCGCTGTTTCGCCGGCTCGCCGCCGAGGGCAAGAGCCTGCCGATCACCGACAAGCGGATGACCCGTTTCTGGATCACGCTCGACCAGGCCGTGCAGTTCGTCATGGACTCGTTCGACCAGATGCAGGGCGGCGAGTTGTTCGTGCCGCGCATCCCGAGCATGCGCATCCTCGACCTGGTCGAGGCCGTGGCCCCGGACGCCACCACCCACGAGATCGGGATCCGGCCGGGCGAGAAGCTGCACGAGGAGATGATCGCCCCCGACGACAGCCGGCGGACGCTGCGCGCCGACGGCCGGTTCATCGTCCAGCCGACAATCGCCACCTGGGGCTACCAGCCGCCGGTCGACTGCGACCCGGTGCCGGACGGCTTCGCCTACCAGTCGGACACCAACGACGAGTGGCTCACCGTCGAACAGCTGCGCGACATGCTCGGCCTCACCGCATGACGGGGATGCTCCCGTACGGCCGGCACTCGATCACCGAGGACGACATCGCCGCCGTCGCCGACGTGCTGCGCGGCGACTGGCTCACCACCGGTCCACAGGTCGACGCCTTCGAGGCCGACCTCGCGGCGTGGACCGGCGGCGTCGGCGTCGCCGCCGTCTCCAACGGCACCGCCGCGCTGCACGTGGCGTACGCGGCGGCCGGGGTGGGACCGGGCGACGAGGTGGTGGTCCCGCCGATGACGTTCGTGGCGACCGCCAGCAGCGCTGTCGCCCTGGGCGCGAAGATCGTGTTCGCCGACGTCGACGACGAGACGTTCTGCCTCGACCCGGCCGCCGCCGCCGACGCCGTCACCTCGCGGACGACTGTCGTCGCCGCTGTCGACTACGCGGGCCACCCCGCCGACTACGACGCGCTGCGCGCTTCGGTCGCGGGCACCGACGCGTTGCTCCTCGCCGACGCGGCGCACTCGATCGGTGGCACGTACCACGGCCGGCCGGTCGGCTCGCTCGCCGACCTGACCACGTTCTCGTTCTTCCCCACCAAGAACCTGACCACCGCCGAGGGTGGCGCCGTCGCCGCGCTGGACCCGTGGATCCTGCGCCGGGCCCGCCGCTTCCGCGGCGTCGGGATGGTCCGCGACCGCGACGAGCTGCGCTTCGCCGACGAGGGCGGCTGGCACCAGGAGGTGCACGAGTTCGGGCTGAACTACCGCCTGCCGGACGTGCTCTGCGCCCTGGGCCGCAGCCAACTGCGCCGGCTCGGCGAGTTCAAGGCCCGACGAGCTGCCCTGGTCGCCCGCTACGACGAGGCGCTTGCTGACCTGGACGGCGTACTCCGGCCGACCCGCCGGTCCTGGGCGGACCCGGCCTGGCACCTCTACCCGATCCGGGTGCTCGACGGGCGTCGCCGCGAGGTGTACGACCGGATGCGCGCCGCCGGCATCGGCGTGCAGGTCAACTACCTTCCGGTGCACTGGCACCCGGCCTTCGCCGACCTCGGCTACCGGCGCGGGTCCTGCCCGGTGGCCGAGTCGTTCTACTCCCAGCAGCTGTCCCTGCCGCTCTACCCGGGGCTCGGCGACGCCGAGCAGGATCGCGTCATCGACGGGCTGACCGCGGCTCTGCGGGTCGGCTCGGTGCGTTCCGCCGCCTGATGGGAACCTGATGCACCACGCCAACCACTTCTACGGCCACGCGCACGTGCTGGCCCGCTACGCCGGTCTCGGCGACCGGCACCCACCGCGGATCAACGGGTACGTGCAGCACGGCTGGAACATCGGCGACGGGCTGGCACCCGGTCACCCGTACGCCGAGCGCGCCCCGAGCCTGCTCTGGTCCGAACAGACCCGTCGGCGGGCCTGGTCGGTGGGGCGGCGCAACGTGGTCGTCATCGGCGCCCCGTTCAGCTACCTGCTGGCCCTGCGCCCCGAGCAACCGCCGGACGAGGAGCGGGAGGGCACCATCTGGTACCCGTTCCACGGGTGGGAGGGCCAGCACGTCAAGGGTGACCACCGGAAGTTGATCGCCCTGATCCAGGACACCGAACCCGGCCCGGTCACCGTCTGCCTCTACTGGCACGAGTACCGGATGCGCAGCGTCCGTCGACTCTACGAGCGCGCCGGCTTCCGGGTGATCTGCCACGGCTACCGGGGACACTGGTGGAAGGACACCGACCCGGAGTTCCTCGACAAGCAGTTGACCGAGCTGCGTCGACACCGCCGGGTAGCATCCAACCGGCTGACCAGTGCGATCTTCTACGGCATCGCGGCCGGCTGCGAACCGGCGGTCTACGGCGACCCGATGATCCTGTCCAACGAGGACCCGACCTTCGGCGGGACGGCCCGCATCAGGCGACAGTGGCCACAGCTGCACGGCACCGAGGTCGACATGCCCACCGCCGTCGAGATCGCCCGCGCCGAACTGGGCACCGACCACCGCTGCACCCCGGCCGAGCTGCGGGAACTGCTCGGTTGGACGAACCTCCAGGAGGAAGAGGACCACAGTGACGACTGAGAGGCTGTCGGGGAACCTCGCAGCGTCTGCGACGGCACGTGCCGGGCGGATCACCCTGCCCGGCGGCGAGATGCTGGCCTGGTCCGACCTGCCGCAGAAGCGGTTGGCCGACGGTGGGCCCCTCGCCGCGCTGGCCGCCCGGCTCGTGCCGCCCGGCGCCCGGGTGCTGGTAGCCGGGCCACACGACCCGGCCCTGCTCGACAGGCTCGGCCACGCCGAGGTGACAGCCCTGCTGCGCAGCCACCCGGACGCTGTCGCGCTCGCCCCGCGCGCCGCCCACCTGGTGGTGGGCGGGCCGGCCGGGTTGCCCGACGACGAGACGTACGACGTGGTGATCGCCGCCGCCGGCCTGGACCCGGTGGAGTCGGTGGAGGGCACCCGCCTCGGGTGGGACGGCGTACTGGCACGACTGGTCGCCGCCCTGCGACCCGGTGGCGCGCTGCTGCTGCGCGTGGACAACCCGCTCGGCCTGCACCGACTCGTCGCCACCACCCCCTGGTACGCCGGCCGGGAGGACTCCGCGTGGACGATCGGCGGCGTCCTCGACCGGGCCCACCCCGCAAACCGGGAGCAACTCCGCGAGCGGCTCACCGCGGCGGGGCTGCGGCCGGGCGCGTGCTGGGCCGCGTACCCCGACGCCGGCACCCCGACCGCGCTGCTCGACGCCGACCACCTCGACTCCGACGCCGGATCCGGCCTCTTCGACGCGGTGCTGCACGGCGCCTGCGCCGGCGGTTTCACCGGTGACACGGTGCTCCAGGACCCGGCCCGACTGGCGGTGGACGCGCTGCACGCCGGCCGCGCCGCCGACCTCGCGCCGGGCTGGCTGGTGCTCGCCCACCGGCCCGCCGACCCGGCGACTCCCACCGCACCGGCCGTCGACCCGGATCTGCCTGTGGTGCTCGCGCAGACCGGGCAACCCGGGATCGGCGTGCTGGAGGTGCGACACGGCCCGTCGGGCTGGCGCTGGGGGCTGACCGCCACCGCCGGCACGAACCCGCCGGCCGCCGCGCCCTTCGCCAGCCGCGAGGCCGCGTACCGGGACACGGACGCGTTGTCCGGGCCGGTGCCGTCCGGCCGGCTGCTGCGTACCCTGCTGCTCGACGCGGCCCTGCGCCGCGACCTGGTCGCCCTGCGCACGCTCCTGCACGGGTACGCGGGCTGGCTCGCCGACCAGGCCGACACCGACGGCCGGATCGGTGGCGCGGCGGCGCTGGCCGGCACCGACAACGTGGTCGTCGACGGTGAGCGGTACGCGGTGCTCGACCCGAGCTGGCACGCCACCGACGCCCTGCCCGCCGACGTGGTGCTGGCCCGCGGCCTGTGGCGCTTCGCGGCGGGCCTGCTCACCGGCGGGTACGCCCACCCGTGGTCGTCCACCCTCGACGTCACCGGCCTGACCGTGGTGCTCGGCGGCCTCGCCGGCCACGACCTGGACCGCGCGACAGTCGCCGAGGCGGTGGAGGCCGAGGCGGCCATCGCCGCCGCCCTGCACGGGCTGGACCCGGACGGCCGGATCCACCTCGCCACCGAGCTGCACGCCGTCGCACCGACCGACCCGCCGGTCGGTGCGCGCAGCTACCAACAACTGCGCGAGGCGTGGCTGCGCCAACGCGAGGAACTCACCCGGCTGGCCGCGCTGACCGCCTGGACCGAGGAACTGCTCACCTCCCGGGAACGGGCGCTGCGCCGGGCCGAGACGACGATCGGCCTGCTCAGCGGATCACTCAGCTACCGGGTGGGCCGGCTCGCCATCACCCCGGCCCGACTCGCCAAGCGGGGTGCCCGCGCCGCCAAGCGCCGAGCCACCGCAGTGCTCACTACGAAGGAGGAGGAGCAGCAGTGACGGGCGTACCGGCACCCGGGCTGACCCCTCCGGACGATGTGGCCTCGACGGACGGCGCGGCCCCGACGGACGGCGCGGCCCCTCCGGACGCTGCCGCCCCCCGGATCGTCGGCATCGTGCAGGCCCGGATGGGATCGTCGCGGTTGCCCGGCAAGGTGCTCCGCCCGCTCGCCGGGCGTTCCGTGCTGGGCCGGGTGGTACGCGCCGCCCGCCACAGCGGTGTCCTGGCCGACCTGGTCGTCGCGACCAGCACGGACCCGGCCGACGACGCCGTGGTGGCCGAGTGCGCGTGGCTGGGCGTGGCGTGCCACCGCGGGCCGGTCGACGACGTGCTGGACCGCTTCGTCGGCGCCCTCGCGGCGCACCCGGGCGACGCGGTCATGCGGTTCACCGCCGACTGCCCGCTGCTCGATCCGGAGATCATCGCCCTGGTCGCGTCGGTGTACCGGGCGGTCCCCGGGCTGGACTACGCGAGCACGTCCATCGCCCGCACCCTGCCCCGCGGGCTGGACGTCGAGATCATCCGAGCGGAGACGCTGCGTACCCTGGGCCGGCTCGCCACCGACCACCACCGGGTGCACGTGACCTCGTACGCGTACACCCATCCGGAGCTGTTCCGGGTGCTCGGTGTGACGCTCACCCCGGACCACTCCGCGCTGCGACTCACCCTCGACACCGAGCAGGACTGGGCGCTGGTCAGCGCGGTCGTCGACCACTTCGGTGACGTCAGCGTGCCGCTGGCCAAACTCGCCGACTGGCTGCACGGACAGCCCGAGGTGCGCGCGCTCAACGCCGACGTCCGACAGAAACAACTGGAGGAGTCCTGAGTACGCCGCGGGTCGGGCTGCGCTGCGACGCGAGCCCACGGCGGGGCGTCGGCCACCTCGTACGCTGCCTCGCGCTCGCCGAGGAATTCCTCGCCCGAGGCGCCCACGTCGCCGTGTTCGGCACCGTCGAACAGCTCCCCTGGGCCACCACGGAGCTGGCCGCACGAGGCATCCCCCTGCACCCGGGCCCGGATTCGCCAGCCGAGCTGGTCGAGGCAGCCCGCCGGCACGAGCTGGACGTCGTGGTCCTCGACTCCTATGAGCTGGACCCGGCCGGGGCGGGCGCGCTGCGCGCCGCCGGCGTGTTCACCCTCGCCATCATCGACGGGGACACCCGCGGCCAGGCCGCCGACCTCTATCTCGACCAGAACTTCGGCGCGGAGCTGACAAGCCGGGGTCCCGGGACGGAGCTGCCGGACCGGGATGTCGCGGCGGGGCTGCCGGGCCGGGAAGTCGGCGCGGAGCTGCCGGGCCGGAAAGTCGGGGCGTTGCCGCCGGGCCGGGATGTCGCGGCCCGGGCGGGGCTGCCGGGCCCGGGTCCCGGGGCGGGGTTGCCGGGCCTGGTGCTCGCCGGCAGCCGGTACGCCCTGCTGCGCGACTCCGTGATCACCGCCCGGCCGGCGGTGCCCCAGCCCGCCACGGCGGTGAGCCGCCCCCGGGTGCTGGCCTTCTTCGGCGGCACCGACGCGGTCGGCGCGGCCCCGGTGCTGACCCGGGTGCTGGTCGCCACCGGCCACCCGATGGACCTCACTGTCGTCGTCGGCCGACCCGAGCTGGAGGCCGAGGTCGAGGACATCACCCCCGGCCGTGGGCAGATCATCCGGCCGATCCCGCCCACCACCTCACTACCGACCCTGATCACCGAAGCGGACCTGGTGGTCAGCGCCGCCGGCACGTCCACCTGGGAACTGTGCTGCCTGGGCGCACCCGCCGCACTGGTGTGCGTCGTCGACAACCAACGCGAGTCGTACACCCGGGTGGTGCGCCACGGACTGGCCGCCGGTCTCGGCGAGTTGCCGGAGCTGACCGACGCCGGCGTCGCCGGACGGGCCGCCCGCGCGGCGGCGGCGCGGACCCTGCACGGGCTGCTCAGCGCACCGCAGCGCCGCGCCACGCTCGCCGCGCGGGCCTGGTCGACAGTCGACGGGCAGGGCCGGGCCCGGGTCGTGGACGAGGTGCTCGACGCCCTGCGCGCCACCGCCGTTCCCGGCTGACCCCGGCAGGCCACGACCGTGCTCGAACCTGGAAACAGTCCCCTCGAACGCTCGGGAGGCCGCTAGGGCGTGGATCGAGCACGATCTTCCCGGACGGCAGCGGGCCGACGCGCTCCGCCCCTAGCACGGGTGTACGAAAGTGCTGCTAGGGTGGCCGTATGACGCAGGCCGCCTACCAGCCGTCGATGCTCGACCTGACCGACGCCGGGCCGACACTGGGGCCGCTGCCCGGTCTGCTCCGCCGGCACCAGCTCAGCCGGGGCGCCTGGGTCGACCACCTTCCCGGCTGGGTGCACGGCTCCGACGCCGTCCTCGACACCCTGCTCACCAAGGTCCCCTGGCGGGCCGAGCGGCGCACCATGTATGACAGCGAGGTCGACGTGCCCCGACTGCTCTGCTGGTATTCCGGCGACCGGCAACTGCCCCACCCGGTGCTCACCGAGGCACGGGCCGCGCTGACCCGGCACTACGCGCCCGAGCTGGGCGAGCCCTTCGTCACCGCCGGCATGTGCCTCTACCGGTCCGGCCGGGACAGCGTCGCCTGGCACGGCGACACCATCGGCCGCTCCGCACACGCCGACACCATCGTCGCGATCGTGTCCTTCGGCGCGCCCCGCCCCCTGCTGCTGCGCCCTCGTGGCGGCGGCGACAGCCTGCGCTTCCCGGTGGGCCACGGCGACCTGATCGTGATGGGTGGCTCCTGCCAACGCACCTGGGAACACGCCATCCCGAAAACCGCCCGCCCGGTCGGCCCCCGGGTCAGCGTCCAGTTCCGCCCGCACAACGTCGCCTGAACCCGAGCCCCGCAGGAGGCGGGCTAGAGGAGGCCGGCGAGTTTGTAGAGGACCAGGGAGCCAGCTACCGCGACGTTCAGGCTGTGGCCATGGCCGACCATGGGTATCTCCACCGCCGCGTCCAGATGGTCGAGCGCCTCGGGCGGGATGCCCGTCGCCTCGTGCCCCAGCAGCACCACAGTGCGTCCCCGAGCGGCGGGCAGGTCACCGAGCCGGACGGCCTCGTCGGCCAGCTCCACCCCGAGGATCCGGCTGCCGGCGGCCCGTTCGGCGGCCAGCCAACGCAGCGGGCTGCCGACCCGGTGGACGCAACCCGGCCGACGCAGCGTGTTGCCCCGGGCCACCGCCTCGTCCACCCAGCGGAACGGGGGCACGGCGAGGCACGCACCGACCGCGTCGCACGTCCGTAACAGGGTGCCCAGGTTCGCCCCGTGCAGCGGCCAGAGTGGGGCGGCGATCAGGTGACCCCAGCAGCGGTGGGCCCGAGGCCGGCGGGCGGCGCGCAACTCGCGCGGCGAGCGGACCCGGATCGCGGCGCTCACGCCGCCCCGGCGACTCCGCCGGACAAGAAAGAAGTCATGTAAGAGGTGCTTAGCGGCGCACCCAAACCCTCACCGACGACAAGGCCACCACCATACGCTCCCTCCGCATGATCGTGCTCAACCCCTCAAGATCCGCGCAGCTTCGGGGAAACTGCTGCCTGCGGCACGTCTGAGGCAGCAACTTCCCCGAAGTTGCGCGAATCTTCGGGCCGGGCCGGCACGCAGGCGGGTCAGTCGCGTTCGATCACGTGGCCCACCACCGTTGGGCCGAGCATCACCGCGAAGCCGGAGCCGTCGCGGCGCGGATCCGCCGTGGGCAGCTCCACCGGGTCGCCGGTGCCGGTAGCGCCGACCGGGCGCGGACCCACCCAGGCGACGACCACGTCCGTCTCACCCTTGAGGAAGCGGTGCGCGCGCACGCCGCCGGTCGCCCGGCCCTTCGCGGGGTACGCCTTGAACGGCGTCACCTTGACCGTCGCGCCGGTGGAGGTGACCACCATCGGTTCGCCATGCCCCGGGTCGTCGGTGCGGACCGCGCCGAAGAACGCCACCCGCGCCCCCGCCGGCAGGTTGATGCCGGCCATCCCGCCGCCCTTGAGGCCCTGCGGACGGACCAGCCCGGCGGGGAAGCGCAACAGCGACGCCTCCGAGGTGACGAACGTCAGCGATTCGGTGCCGTCGGTCAACCAGGTCGCACCGACCACCTCGTCACCGTCCCGAAGGCCGATCACCTCGAACTCGTCGGAGCGCACCGGCCACTCCGGCGCGCAGATCTTCACCACGCCCTGCCGGGTGCCCAGCGCCAGACCGGGTGAGCCCTCCGCCTGCCCACCCAACGGGGCAAGACCGACAACTGTCTCCCCCGCCGCCAACGGCACCAACTCGGCCGCGGACATGCCACCGCGCAGCGACACCGTGCCGGCCTGCTCGGGCAACACCGGCAGCGGCAGCACGTCGACCTTGAAGGCCCGACCCGCACTGGTCAGCAGCAGCACCCGACCACGGGCGGTGGAGTGCACGATCGCGCGTACCGTGTCGTGCTTGACCCGGCCGTTGCGCCGACGCCCCTCGGCGCTCTCCTCCGACTCGGCCGCGGTCCGGGCGACCAGCCCGGTCGCGGACAGGATCACCTGGCACGGGTCGTCGGCGACCTCCAGCGGACCGGCCGGCACGGACGCCGCCAGCACCTCCTTGAGGTCGCCGTCGACAAGCGTCGTACGCCGTTCGGTGCCGAACTGCTTGACCACCGCCGCCAACTCGTCCGAGACCAGCTTCTTGAGCACCCGCTCGTCGTCGAGGATCGCGCTCAACTCGGCGATCTCGGCGCGCAGCCGTTCCTGCTCGGCCTCCAGCTCGATCCGGTCGAACTTGGTCAACCGGCGCAGCGGAGTGTCCAGGATGTAGGTCGCCTGGATGTCGGACAGACCGAACCGGCTCATCAGCCCGTCCTTCGCGGCCTGCGCGTCGTCGCTGCCCCGGATCAGCCGGACCACCTCGTCGATGTCCAACAGCGCGATCAGCAGACCGTCGACCAGGTGCAGTCGCTCCTGGCGCTTGCGCCGACGGTACGAGGTGCGCCGGGTGACCACCTCGTACCGGTGCGCCAGGAACACCTCCAGCAACGCCTTCAGCCCCAGCGTGCGCGGCTGCCCGCCGTCCAGGACCAGGTTGTTGACGCCGAAGGACTGCTCCAGCGGCGTCAGCCGGTAGAGGTCGGCGAGCAGCGCCTGCGGGTTGACACCCACCTTGCACTCGACGACGAGCCGGGTGCCGCTCTCCCGGTCGGTGAGGTCCTTGACGTCGGCGATGCCGGTGAGCCGCTTGGTCTTGGTGACCTCGTTGGTGATCGCCGCGATGACCTTCTCCGCGCCGACGCCGTAGGGCAGCTCGACCACGGTGATCGCCTGGCGACCCCGGCTGCCCTCGATCGGGCCGATCTCCACCTTGCCGCGCATGCGCACCACGCCGCGCCCGGTCTCGTACGCGCGGCGCACCTCGTCCAGACCCAGCAGCACCCCACCGGTGGGCAGGTCGGGGCCGGGAACGAACTCCATGAGTTTGTCCAGCGTGGCGTCCGGATGGTTGATCAGCCAACGGGCCGCGGAGACGACCTCGGCGAGGTTGTGCGGGATCATGTTGGTGGCCATGCCGACCGCGATCCCGGACGCGCCGTTGACAAGCAGGTTGGGGAACGCGGCCGGCAGCACTGTCGGCTGGGTCAGCGACCCGTCGTAGTTGGGCTCGACATCGACGGTGTCCTCGCCCAGCTCACCGACGAGCAGCATCGCCTCACGGGACATTCGCGCTTCTGTATATCTTGAGGCAGCCGGACCATCGTCCGGGGATCCAAAATTTCCATGCCCGTCGATGAGTGGCACGTTGAGCGAGAAGTCCTGCGCGAGGCGGACCATCGCGTCGTAGATCGCCGTGTCACCGTGTGGATGGTACTTTCCCATCGTATCCCCGACAATTCGGGCAGACTTCACGTGGCCGCGATCCGGGCGGTAGCCCTGCTCGTACATCGACCAGAGGATGCGCCGGTGCACGGGCTTGAGGCCGTCGCGCGCGTCGGGCAGGGCGCGGGAGTGGATGACCGAGAACGCGTACTCCAGGTAGGAGTCGGAGACCTCGGTGACCAGCGGGTTGTCGAAGACCCGCGCGCCGGCCTGGTCGAACGAGGAGAGGTCGACCTTGTTTTCCTTACGGCGTGCCATGACTCAGCTCTCCACGGGAACGGTACGGGCGCGGCATCGAAAATTCGCTCGCTGTCGCTCGCTCATGCGTCGATCGCGTCCCGGTCGACGCGGTCGGCGGAGTCGATGAGCCAGTTGCGGCGCGGCTCGACCTTCTCCCCCATCAGCAGTTCGAGGATGCGTTCGGCGGCGTCGACGTCGTCGAGGGTGATCCGGCGGACGGCACGGGTGGCCGGGTTCATCGTGGTGTCCCACAACTCGTCGGCGTCCATCTCACCGAGACCCTTGAACCGTGGGATGGGCGTGACGATCTGCTTGCCGGCCTTTTCCAGCTTGCGGACCGTCGTCTCCATCTCGGCCTGGGTGTAGGTGTAGGTGGTCTGCGGGTTGCGCCCCCTGGTGGTGATCTTGTGCAGGGGCGGCATCGCGGCGTAGAGCCGGCCGGCCTCGATGAGCGGGCGCATGTAGCGGGCGAAAAGGGTGATCAGCAGCGTCCGGATGTGGGCACCGTCCACGTCGGCGTCGGCCATGATCAGCACACGGCCGTAGCGCAGCGCGGACAGGTCGAAGGTGCGCCCCGAGCCGGCGCCGAGGACCTGCACGATGGCCGCGCACTCGGCATTGTCCAGAACCTGCTGGAGGTTGGCCTTCTGCACGTTGAGGATCTTGCCGCGGATCGGCAGCAGCGCCTGGTATTCCGAGGAACGGGCCATCCGGCTCGTTCCCAACGCGCTGTCGCCCTCCACGATGAACAGCTCGCTGCGGTCGATGCCGGTGGCCCGGCAGTCGACGAGTTTCGGCGGCATGGACGCGCCCTCCAGGGCGGTCTTGCGCCGGGCGGCGTCCTTCTGCTGCTTCTGGGTGAGTCGCACCCGGGCCGCGTCGACGATCTTCTGGAGGACCGTGCGGGCCTCGGCCTTGGTGCGCCGGTCCTCCAGCCAGGCCTTCACGTGCGCGTCGACCAGGCCCTGGAGCACCTTCGTGATCCCCGGGGTGGACAGCTCGTCCTTGGTCTGCGAGGTGAACTGGGGCTCGGGGATGCGCACGTGCACCACCGCGGTCATCCCCTCCAGGACGTCGTCCAGGACGGGCGGCTCCTCCTTGGCCTTGAGCAGGCCGCGGGTGTTGCGCACCGCGTCGGCGAGGGCGCGGACGAGGGCCCGCTCGAAGCCCTTGCGGTGGGTGCCGCCGTGTGCGTTGCGGATGGTGTTGGTGAAGCACTCGACAGTGCGGTCGTAGCCGGTGCCCCACCGGAACGCCACCTCGACCTCGGCGCGCCGCTGCACGTTGGACTGCATGACGCCGTTGGCGTCGGCGGCGTTCTCCCGGTAGGTCCCCTCGCCGTTGACCAGCAGGGTGCCGGAGACAGGCCGGTCGCCGGCCGGCGCGAGGAACTCCACCATGTCGCTGAGCCCGTTGGGGTAGTGGAACCGCTCCTCGGCGGGCGCCTCGCCGGTCAGGTCACGCAGCAGGTAGGTCACGCCGGGGACCAGGAAGGCGGTGTTGCGCAGCTTGGTGCGGACGGCGTCCACGTCGAGTGCGGCGCCGGTCTCGAAGTAGCGGGCGTCGTGCCACCAGCGGATCGAGGTGCCGGTGCGCTGGCCGCGCTTCATCGCGCCGGTGACCTGGAGGCCGGGGCCGGCGGTGAAGGGCGCGTCCGGCCCGGCGCCGTCGAAGACGCCCGGGACGCCGTGCCGGAACGACATCGTGTGGATCTTGCCGGCCCGGCGGACCGTCACGTCGAAGCGGCGGGACAGCGCGTTGACCGCCGAGGCGCCGACGCCGTGCAGGCCGCCGGAGGTCTTGTAGCCGGAGCCGCCGAACTTGCCGCCGGCGTGCAGCCGGGTCAGCACCAGCTCGACGCCGGAGATGCCGGATTTGGCGTGCACGTCGGTGGGGATGCCCCGGCCGTCGTCGTCGACCTGCACCGAGCCGTCGGCGTGCAGGATCACCTCGACGTGGCCGGCGTGACCGGCGACACCCTCGTCGGTGGAGTTGTCGAGGATCTCGTTGACGAGGTGACCCACGCCACGGCTGTCGGTGGAGCCGATGTACATGCCGGGCCGCTTGCGGACAGCGTCCAGCCCCTCAAGGTGGGTGAGGTCATCGGCCCCGTACAGGGTGTCAGGCTCTGCGGTCAACTGGTCGTACTCCCCGGTCTCGGCTGTGTGCTGCCGGTCACCGGCGACATCAGCCGGCGTGGCGCGCCGCAGCGAGCCTAGCCCGAGGCTAGGACAACTCCCGGAGGACCTACGCGACCCGCCGCGCGGTGGCCCTCGGACGTGAGCCAGCGAACAGTCAGCCGGTGAGCGCCGAACCACGCACCGAAAGCACGATCACGGTCGGTTGGACGCGCGCCTGCGGAAAGCGACAGGAGTGCGCCACATGTCTTTCATCGAACGAATCTGTTACGGGCCATTGACGCCCGTTGCACAGGGGTGATGTGATCGCGCTCTCAGAAAATCTTTCATCTTTCGATGGATGGGGGCCCCATGCCCAGGTTCCGGCGTACCGCGCTCGCCGCGGGACTAACGATCGCCATGGCCGCGCTGTCGACCGCCGTCGCGCTGCCCGCACCCGCGTCCGCCGCGTTGCCCACCGCCGCGGTGGCCCTCGGCGACAGCTTCATCAGCGGCGAGGGCGCCGGGGCGTACACCCCGGTGGTCGACGTCAACGGCGTCGCCCAGGGCTTCCCCGGCTGGACCGCGGCGAACAACAACGCGTTCTTCTGCCACCGTTCGGCAAACGCCTCGCTGCACCAGGCCAACCTGCCGGGCATCCAGAACCGGTTCAACCTGGCCTGCTCCGGCGGCCAGCCGCACGACATCGCCAACGCCTCGCAGGCGCGGGCCAACGGCCGGACCGTCGCCGCGCAGCTCGACCAGCTCCGCGCCGTCGCGCAGACCCAGGACATCGACCTGGTGCTGGTCGGCCTGGGCTCCAACAACAGCTCGTTCACCTTCGGCAGCGTCGCGGAGAAGTGCGCCAACCGGTTCATCGCCGACGCCTGGACCGGCTGGTGGGAGTTCTGGGCGTACCTGAACGGACCGGTGGAACAGAAGCCGTGCAGCGACGCCGACCTGGCCACCGCCGCACAGCTCAGCGCCGCGACCGCGGAGACCACCGCCGCCGTACGCCAGATCCTGACCACCCTGGACCAGATCGACGCGGACGGACAGCACCGGGTGGTGTTCCAGGACTACACGAACCCGCTGCCGCTGGACCTGAACCCGCAGTTTTACGAGGAGGACAGCCGCGACGACACCCGGGACAAGTTCCGTGACCTGGGTGCCGAGCGGTACGCGGCGGGTTGCCCGATCCACCGGGCCAGCCTGGCGCCCGGACACCGGTTCTCGCAGGGCCTGGGCACCATCGTGAAGTCCGCCCGGGACACCCTCGCGGCCGAGTTCCCCGCCGACGAACTGGTCTACCTGAACGTGCAGCAGGCCTTCAACGGCGCCCGGCTGTGCGAGCAGACCAACAGCCCGACGGGCTCGCTGGCCACGCCGATCCGGCTCCAGGACGGCGCGAGCGGCACCTTCGTCACCAGCCTGTCCGGCAAGGACAAGCTCGACATCCAGCGGATCGCCAACACCTGCGTCAGCTACTTCCAGACCTGCCAGGAGTCCTGGCACCCGAACGCCACGGGTCACCAGGTGCTCGGTCAGTGCCTGAGTGGCGCCGCCACCACCAGCGCCCGCTCGGTCGCCTGCGTCCGCGCCGGCAACGGGACGATCTCGGTCTCCTGACCGCGTCGCCAACCGGAGGGCTCCGCCGCGGCGGGGCCCTCCGTCGCGTCCGCCCACCGTCGGCTACCCGCCGGTAACGCCGGGACCGTAGGCTGGGCCGGTGGATCAAGATCCGGAGTACGCGCAGGAGTTCGTCGACGTCGACGGCGGCCGGTTGGGTGTGCAGGTCTACCCCGAACCGCCCGACACGACGGGTGCGCCGGTGGTCGTCATCTGGCCGGCGATGGGTGTGCGGGCCCGCTACTACCGGCCGTTCGCGGCCACGCTACGCGCCGCCGGGCTGGCCGTGGTCGTCGCCGACCTGCGCGGACACGGGGCGAGCACTCCGCCGCCGAGCCGGGCCGACAGCTACGGCTACGCCGAGTTGGCCGACGACGTCGGCGCGGTTCTGGCCACCCTCAAGCCACGGCTGGACGGGCGTAGCCGGCTGTTGCTCGGCCACTCGCTCGGCGGTCAGGCCGCGCTGCTGCACCTCGCCCTGCACGGCGGCGACGAGGTGGACGCGTTGGCGCTGATCGCGGTCGGCATCCCGTACTGGCGACACTACCCGGGCCTGCGCGGCCTCGGCGTCCTGCCGTACACCCAGGGGATCGCCGCCACCGCGGCCCTGCTGCGGGTCTGGCCGGGCTGGGGCTTCGGCGGCCGGCAGGCACGCGGCGTGATCCGCGACTGGGCCCACACCGCGCGCACCGGCCGTTTTCCCCGGCTGAACGGCACGGACACCGAGGCCGCGGTACGCGCGGTGCGCACGCCCACGCTGGCGGTCAGTGTGGACGACGACCAGTACACCCCGCACGAGACGATGGACGCCCTCTGCGCGAAGCTCGCCGCGGCCCCACTCACTCGGGAGCGCTACACGGTGGCGCAGGCCGGTGCGGCTCTGGACCACTTCACCTGGGTCCGCGCGAGCGCCCCGTTGGCGCGGCGGATCGCCCGTTTCGCCGGCGACCTGCCGCCCCGCTGAGCCGATCCGGGCCGCTCACTCGTCCTGGTCGAGCGGCGCCAGCTCGCCGTCGCGCTCCACCTGGATCTTCGCGTGGTCCTTGCGCGGCGCGACCTCCGCGGTGTTCCGGTGTGGGTCGTTGTCCGGGTGCATGAGCACCGCGTCGGTTTTCGGGGTCTTCTCCCGACTCTCGTCCGGCTGCGACATCCCGTTCCCCTCTCCGTCAGCGTCGCTCGGGATCTACCCGCCACCGCGCGAACGACTCCTGCCGGCGGTGGTGCGGCACCTCGATACCCGAATGTCGCGGTCCTGCCGGTGCGGTGCCGATCGCCCGCCGGGTGACGGGGTTAGCCGCCCGGGCGGCGGGTAAGCCGCAGCGCCCAACACGGCGGAAGGGGATCACATGTCCGAACGGCATACCGCACTGCGCTCGATGCACGATCTGGGTCTCGCGGCCTGGTTCGGCGGCTCCCTCATGGGTGCCTTCGGCGTCAACGGCGCAGCCGGGAAGATCAGCGACTCGACCCAGCGACTCTCGGTCGCGTCGGCCGGATGGTCCAGATGGACCCCGGTCAACGCCGCCGCCATCGGCGCGCACCTGGCCGGTGCGGTCGGCGAGTTGGTGACGGAGAGCCCACGCGTTGCGGCTCAGGCCGGGGTGGGCCGCACCAGCGCCATCAAGACGGCGTTGACGATCGGCGCGCTGGCCGTGACCGGCTACAGCCGGTTGGTCGGCATGCGCCTGGAGAAGGCAGGTGCCTCGCCGGTGAGCGGGACCACCGAGCCGAACCACCAGACCCCGGCGAGTGTGGCCTCCTCACAGCGGCAGATGAAGCTGCTCCAGTGGGCCATTCCGGCGTTGACCGGGGCCCTTGTGGTGGTCACCGCGTACATGGGTGAGCAGCAGAAGCCCGGCCAGGTGTTCAAGGGGATTCTCGGCCGGGGCAGCAGCATGAAGGGCGCCTCGAAGGGCATGATCAAGATGGCCGGCATGAGCAACGGCAAACGGCCGATGGCGATGGCCGGACGCTGAACGCCGGGCCGGCCCGCGTCCCGCCGCCCTCTCGACGGCGGGGCGCCGGCCGGTCCCGCGCGCTCCCCGACGCGGCGACGACGCTCCTGCGACCGCACCGGCGCGGGCGGGCGCGACCCGAGAACGGCACACCGTCCGCCGGCAGCGGCGGACCGACGAGCGGGGTGGCCATGACGGCGCACAAGGGACGCAGCGGTGACAACGACCGGCAGGAGCCGGAGGCGACCCAGCCGTGGGGCGGTGGCGACGGCTTCGACGCCGACGCGCCCTGGGGCGCCGACGCGGACTCGCCGATGGACGAGGGCAGCGAGGAGACCGCGGTGCCCGAGGGACGACGCGGGGAACGGCGCGCGGGCGCCCCGACGGGCCGGACCGACCCGGCGGGACGGCACGGCTTCGGCTCGGTGGAGCCGACCCGTACGACGATCGCCGGCCCCGGCGCCCCACCGGACCCGGCACCCAGCGGCCGGAGCTTCCCGGACGACGCCGACATCGGCGATTCGACGCAGGACGCGCTGCGCAGTCGGGGCCGACGCTCCTGAGCGCGCCGTGGACGCTCAGCCGGTTGATCCGGCCGCGACGGTCCGGTCCGCGACCATCGTCTCGGCGAGCAGTTGCGCCAGCCGGGTCGCGTCGCGTTGGGCCTGACCGGCACAACAGTTGTTGAACAACACGTGCAGGTCGTCGGTCGGGCCGGCCAGCTCGGCCAACCGCCCGGCCCAGTGCGCGAGTTCGGCGTCGTCGTACGCGTACCGGAACTTCTCCTGCTTGTCGCCGTCGCCCCAGGCCCGGCTGTGGCCGTGGAACCGGACGATCGCCGGCTCCGCCGTCGTGGTCAGGATCGGCGGCACCGACGAGGGGTGCCCCTGCGGCATGTCGACACAGACCAGGGACAAGTCGTGCGCGCGCAGCAGGTCCAGTGTGTCTGACGCGGCCGGACCGTCGAACCAGGAGCCGTGCCGCAGCTCCACACCCACCCGCCACGGCCGGCAGCGCCGCGCCAGCTCGACGATCCGACTTTCGGCGGCCGCACCGCGCACCAGCCACGGTGGGAACTGCAACAGCACCGCGCCCAGCTTGCCGGCCGCCGCGATCGGGTCCAGGGCCGCGCGGAACCGGGCCCACAGCTCGTCGTACGCCGACTCCGGCAGATCCCGGCGGCGGATCCGGCTCGGGCCGGCGGTCGGACGCAGGTCCCTGGGTAGCGCGGCGACCGGCGTCGGATGGCCGGTGAAGAGACTGAACGCCTTGACGTCGAAGGTGAAGTCGTCGGGTGTGGCGTCGACCCAGCCCTGCGTGGTCTCCGGCACGGGTATCGCGTAGTAGGACGTGTCCACCTCGACCAGCGGGAACCGGCCGGCGTAGAAACCGAGCCGACGGGCCGGCGTGTTGGCCGAGCGCGGGTACCACCCCGAGCGCAGCAGCGACTGGTCGGCCCAGGACGACGTACCCACCTTGATCACACCCATGTCATTCAGTGGACCGCCGCGGACGCGAATCGGCAACCGCTGGCGGCTCGTACGTCGCACGTCGTGTCCGGCACCGGAAGTGTCGGTGCCGGGGCCTACGGTGGCACCGATGACATCGACGAAGGGTGGCGGCATGACCAGCACCGAGCAGCTCACCGGCGAGCGGGCCGATCTCCTACAGTCGCTGCGCCGGCACCGGGGTTTCCTCCTGCACACCGTGGACGGTCTCACCGACGAGCAGGCGGCCACCCGCCCGACGGTGAGCGAGCTGAGCCTCGGCGGCCTGGTCAAGCACGTGGCCGGCGTCGAGCACCGGTGGATGCTCTTCGCCGTGGGCGGGGCGGAGGCGATGCAGCGCGAGGAGATCGACTGGGTCGGTCAGTTCCAGATGGTGCCGGGCGAGACCCTCGCCGGTCTGGTCGAGCGGTTCCGGGCGGTTGCCGACCAGACCGACGCGCTGATCGCCACCCTCGACCTGGACACGGCACACCCGCTGCCGCAGGCGCCCTGGTTCGAGCCGGGGGCGACATGGACGGTCCGCCGGGTGCTGCTGCACCTGATCGCCGAGACGTCCCAGCACGCCGGGCACGCCGACATCCTGCGCGAGTCGATCGACGGCGCGAAGACGATGGGCTGAGCATCGGGCCTATCGGCCGCTGTTGGCGGGCGCCTCGGCCCTGATCAGGCCGCGCACGTAGGCGGCCTGGCCGACGTGTTGCAGGTCGTCGTCGGCGATGCTGACCAGGCGGACGCCGAGGGTGACCGGCGGGTCCCACGACTCGTCGACCACCCGGTCCAGGTCCGCCGGGCGCAGGCCGGCCAGGAACGATCCGGTCCGCGACGCCACCGCCTCGTAGTAGTCGACGAGTGCCTGCGCGCTCTCCGGCCGCACCGCCTCGACCTGGGCTGCCGAATGACCGTAACCGGTGTCGTCCGGGTCGGCGGTGAGCCCGAACCGGCCCGCCCAGTCGCCGCTGACCCAGATCTGCTCGGTGTCGAGCAGGTCGGCGATGTGGTGGTCCTGCACCCGGGTCAGGTGCCAGACCAGCCACCCGATCGTGTTGGCGCCCTCGCCGGGTGCCTGGTGCAGTTGCTCCGGGCTGAGGCCGTCGACCGCCGTGTGGATGAGGTCGGGCAGCCGGTCGTACGTCTCGGTCAGCAGGTCACTCACGTCCACCGGGCACGCCTCCTCGTTGGTTTCCGATCAGGTACCGCCGAGGACGGGCGCGCAAACCTCGGTCGCTACGGTGATCGAATGGTCGCGGCGGTGGAGGCACGCCGCGCGAAGACCGTCGCCGCCAGCGCGGCGGCGAGCGGGAGCGCCGCGCCGGCAACCAGCAACAGGCGCGGACCCAGTGGGGCGAGTGCCCCGGCCAGCCCGATGCCGAGCGAGCCGGCAGCCCCCCTCAGTGCGGCCGTCGACACGAACACCTGCGCCCGCACGGCCTCCGGCGCGTACGCCGACCGAGCCGCCAGGGTGGCCACGAACAGCGGCGCGGTCGCTGCCCCGGCCAGGGCGAACGCGGCGAGCGCCACCGGAAAGCCGGGCACTGTGGCACAGAGCGCGAGCCCCACCGCGCTGATCGCCGCCCACCGGACGGCGAGTCGCTCCGGCTCACCGGTCAGCGGAAACGCGGTGACCAGGAGCGCGGCGGCAAGGTTTCCGCCTCCGTAGGCGGCGGCCAGCAGCGCACCGGAGACCGCCTGCCGACCGAGGTCCGCCGCCAACGTGACAGCGAGTACCGGCACCGTCCCTCCGACGAGCGCGGAGAGGGTGGTGACCCCGGTGACCCGGCGCAGTGGCCCGGGGCCGAGCAACGCCCGGAGCGCACCACGCCCGGCGGGCACGGCCCGCGCCGGCACTTGTCGCCCGGGCACCCGCGCCGGCACTCCTACGCTGGGTGCGCCTGCCGGCAGGGTGCGCACCAGGACCGCCGCGAGCAGGCTGGCGGCACCCAACCCGACCAGGGAGATCCGGGGCCCGGCCAGCGCGGCGAGGCCCGCCACCACGGCCGGACCGGCGCTGCCGCCCACGCCGTACGTCACCGCGTCCCAGCCCTGACCTCGACGCTGCACCCGCTCGTCGGGGTCGAGCAATCCGGCCAGCCGGCCGCTCAGTCCTCCCGTCATCAGCGGCCCGCAGGTCCCGGCCACGATCAGCACCGCCGCGGGCACACCCACCGGCACCCGGCCGAGCAGCAGTGCGGCCGCCGCGACCGCCGTGGCGTACGTGGCGAAGCCCACGGCCAGCCGGCCCCGGCCGTCCCGCGCCCGGTCCAGCCAACGGGCCAGCACCGGCCCGAGCAGGTGTGGTGCGGTCAGGCAGGTGGCCAGCGACCCGCCGAGCAGCGCCGGACGGGCCGCCCCCACCTCCGGCAGGGTCGCCAGCAGCACCACCCCGACCGCCGCGCCGGCGTCCGCCCCCCGGGCGAGCGTCGCGGCGACGAGGTAGTGGGGCAGCGCTCGGCGGGCGGGGACGACGGGCGAGATCGTGTCAACAGGTCCGCTCACCCGGTCTCCCTACCCAACCGGTCGGTCCGTGCACCGCCGCAGCGTTCCGCACTGGCGCGTGCTGCCACCGGGACGAAAATGGCAAACCCGGCGCAGCACCGCCCATGGGCCTGCCGAGACTCAGGCGACCGGTGGTGATCCACTCGGGTTTGGTGAAGACGCGGTATCCGGGACGCCGGGATGCCCCGATATTCGTGAAACCGCGGCGGGTACCAGGAAGATCGCGCTCGATCCAGGAACGAGTGCCCCTCGATGCGCGCACGAGGCCACTACAACCAGGATCGAGCACGATCAGGCGAAGGCGAAGGCGAAGGCGAGAATGTCCGGTTTGGCGGGTCGCAGTCGGAAACCGGAAAACAAGCGGTGCGAATGCGGCCGGGCGTGGGAAGGTTCGAGGTGGCTGTCGTACCGGTGGTGACCCGCCAGTGTGGTTCGCCCGACCGGTGGCGCGCTGACGCCGCGCCACCGACGGCGGCTTCGACGAGGAGAGGCGGGGCCCATGGAGGCTCAGCGCAGGCCAGCGCGTGCGGAGCGACGCCAGACCCGGGACGACCGGACCGGCGGCGGCATGACCGGGGCGGCGACACCACTGACGATCTGGGCGGCGGCCGTCCTACTCGGCCGGATCGCCGGCGACGACGACATCGAGGACGAGCGGCACATCCTGCGCGGCATCGAGTGATCCCGGCCGGGCGGTTCACAGCCAGCCGCGCCGCTTGAAGATCACGTAAAGGGTGCCGCACACCAGCAACATGAGCAGCAACGCGAACAGGTAGCCGAAGCGCCAGTTCAACTCCGGCATGTGGACGAAGTTCATCCCGTACACAGTGCCGATGAGCGTGGGGGCGAACAGGATCGCCGCCCAGGACGAGACCTTCTTCAGCTCCTCGTTCTGCGCGTAGCTGGCCGCGTTGAGGCTGCGCATCTCCTCGTTCTGCTGCTGCGAGACGAGTGTGGCGTTGACGGTGAGGATGTTCTGCAACAGGTGCCGGAAACCGTCCACCCGCTCCACCACCTGGGTCAGGTGGTCGGTCACGTCGCGCAGGTAGCGGCGCAGTTCCTCGTCGGTGCTGGCACTGCCGGCACCGTCGGCCAGCGCGTCGAGCACTGTGAGCAGTGGGCGGGCGGCGCGTTGGAACTGGATGACCTCACGGCTGAGGCCGTAGATGCGCCGGCTCGCGTTCGGGTCGCCGCCGAACACCTGGGTCTCGATCTCGTCGATGTCGTTCTCCAGCCCGGCCACCACCGGCGCGTACCCGTCGACGACCTGGTCGAGGATCGCGTACAGGACCGCCTGCGGGCCACGGGCCAGCATCTGCGCCTCGGTCTCCATCCGCCGCCGCACCGCGGCCAGATCGGGGGCCTCGCCGTGCCGGACGGTGACCACGAAGCCCGGCCCGATGAACAGGTGCAGCTCGGAGAACTCGACCTCCTCCCGCTGGTCGTCGTAGCGGGCGGCACGCAGCACCACGAACAGGGTGTGCCCGTACCGTTCCAGCTTGGGTCGCTGGTGGGCGTTGATCGCGTCCTCGACCGCCAGGTCGTGTAGCCGAAACTCCCGGGCCAGGGAGGTGATCTGGTCGATGTCGGGCCGGTACAGCCCGATCCAGGCCATCGCGCCGTCCTGCTCCTGTAGGCAGCGGTACGTCTCGGCGAGGCCGGACGGCGAGGCGAAGCGGTGCCCGCGCACGTAGACCGCGCTGTCCACCAGGCCACCGGTGGGCGCCTCGGGTGACTCCGTCGGCGGCGGCACACCCTCCGTCGTCTCGTACTCGTCCAGTTGGCGACCGAAGCCACCACCGGGGCGGAAGCGACGGCCAGCGACCATGCCCTGTCCCCTCCCCCGGTGCCGTCCGGCCCCGCGCACCCGCCAACCCGGGGGCGCTGCATCCCCCGTGTCCGCGACCCGAAACCCGCACCGCCGCCGGGCGGGTTCCGGGCACCGGCGGACGCGCGTACCCGCACTGGCGGATACTCACGGTGACCGTGGGCGGATGACGGGGGACGCGCCGATGGAGGTCGACAGGCGCGCCGGACGGCTGCGGGGGTGGTTGCTCGACGCGGGCTCGGGCCAGGCCGCGCGGCATCCGGGGCCGCACGGACGTCCGCCGGAGCACCGGCACCACCCGTGGTGGAAGGTGATGTGCCTGACCGGCGTCGACTACTTCTCCACGCTGGGCTACCAGCCGGGCATCGCGGCGCTGGCCGCCGGGGCGCTGTCGCCGGTGGCGACGCTGGTGTTGGTGCTGGTGACGCTGCTGGGCGCGTTGCCGGTCTACCGGCGGGTGGCGGTGGAGAGCCCGCACGGCGAGGGTTCCATCGCGATGCTGGTACGTCTGCTGAGCTACTGGCCCGGCAAGCTGCTGGTGCTGGTGCTGCTCGGTTTCGCCGCCACCGACTTCATCATCACCATCACCCTCTCGGCAGCCGACGCGACAGCGCACATCGACGAGAACCCGTTCTGGCCGGACGGGCTCAAGGGGCACGAGGTGCTGCTCACGCTGCTGCTCGTGGCGCTGTTGGGCGCGGTGTTCCTCAAGGGATTCACCGAGGCCATCGGGATCGCCGTCGTCCTGGTCGCGGTCTACCTGACGCTGAACGCGGTGGTGGTGGTCGACGCGCTGTGGCGGGTGGTGACGCATCCGAGCGCGGTCGAGGACTGGACCACCGCGCTGACCACCGCGCACGGCGATCCCTGGCTGGTGGTCGGGCTGTCGCTGCTGGTCTTCCCGAAACTGGCGCTGGGCCTGTCCGGCTTCGAGACCGGGGTGGCCGTGATGCCGAGCATCCGGGGCGACCCGCGGGACTCGGAGGCGCGCCCGCTGGGCCGGATCCGCGGCGCGCGCCGACTGCTCACCACCGCCGCGGTGATCATGAGTGTCTTCCTGATCACCAGCAGCGTGACGACCACAGTGCTGATCCCGGCGGAGGATTTCCGGCCGGGCGGGCCGGCGAACGGCCGGGCGCTGGCCTACCTTGCGCACGAGCACCTCGGGGAGGTGTTCGGCACCGTCTACGACCTGTCCACCATCGGGATCCTCTGGTTCGCGGGGGCGTCGGCGATGGCCGGTCTGCTCAACCTCGTCCCCCGCTACCTGCCCCGCTACGGCATGGCGCCGGCCTGGGCGCGGGCCGTCCGGCCACTGGTGCTGGTCTTCACCTCGGTGGCCTTCCTGATCACTGTCGTCTTCGAGGCCAGCGTGGACGCGCAGGGCGGCGCGTACGCCACGGGTGTGCTGGTGTTGATCACTTCGGCGGCGACGGCCGTGACGCTCGCGGCGGTCCGGCGGCGGCAGCGCGGTCGCGGTGTCGCGTTCGGAGTCATCGCGGCGGCCTTCGTCTACACCACTGTGGCGAACGTGGTGGAACGCCCCGACGGCGTCAAGATCGCGGCCTGCTTCATCGGCGGGATCATCGTGGTGTCGCTGCTCTCCCGGCTGTCGCGGGCGTACGAGCTGCGCGTCGACCGGGTCGAGCTGGACCCGGTCGCGACCCGGATGATCGACGAGCGGGCCGGACGGCGGATCCGGCTCATCGCCCACGAGCCCGACCGGCGCGACGAGGCCGAGTACCGCGCCAAGTTGGCCCAGACCATGGCGGACAACGACTTTCCCGACGACAGCGACGTGATCTTCGTCGAGGTGCACGTCACCGACCCGTCGGACTTCGAGAGTGAGTTGCTGGTGCGTGGCGGCCTGGTGGACGACAGTTTTCCGGTGCTCAGCCTGGCCGCCTCCTCGGTCCCCACCGCGCTCGCCGCCCTGCTGCTGGAGATCCGCGACCGGAGCCGGCGACGCCCGCACATCTACTTCGAGTGGAGCGAGGGCGGCCCGGGCCGCAACACCCTGCGGTACCTGGCCTTCGGGCAGGGGGCCATCGCCTCGGTCACCCGGGAGATCCTGCGTCGCCAGGAGCCCGACCCGCACCGCCGGCCGCACGTGCACGCCGGCTGACCTGCGGTCCGGCACCAGGTCGGGCACGGTGAGCGTGGTCATAACGACTGGACGATCCACCCGCAGGTGCTGCTAGCCTCGGCGCAGGTCATGAGTGCCAGCGCGAAGCCCCGGCTCGCTGGCCGGCAACCCTCCTCCGCGGTGGGGTGCCCCGGGTGAAGACCAGGCACCGGCACGACGTCGGTGCAAGCGTGGCCTGGCACCCAGGTCAGCACAGACCCGGGAGACCCATGCGCATCCTCGGCACCACCCCACCGACCGACCTCGCGCGCCTGCGCGCCGGTTGGCCCGCGCCGGCACTGACCCGGCGACGGCACGTGGACATGATGCGAATGTGCAGCGCCGCCTGTCGCGGCACCACGCACTGACGCATTTCTTCTTTCCGAACCTTTCCAGCGGTACGCCCACCGGGCGCACCGTCGGCGGCGCACGTCCGTGCCCGCCGAGACGCGACCTCTTTCGGAGACACCCGTGCGACTTCTTCCTGCCCTGACCCGTGCCGCCGCCCTCGGCGCGGCCACCATCCTGGCCGCCACCGCGCTCACCGCCTGCGGCGACGACAGCTCGTCCGACGCCACCGCCAACCCGTACGGCCTGGCCCAGCCGGGCGTGCTGCGGGCCGGCACCCTGACCGACGCCCCGCCGAACGTCTTCCTCAAGGACGGCCGGTTCACCGGCTTCGACAACGACCTGCTGACCGCCGTGGCCGGCAGGCTCGGCCTCACCGTGGAGTTCGTCGGCACCGACTTCTCCGCGCTGCTCTCCCAGGTCAACAACCACAAGTTCGACGTCGGCAGTTCCTCGATCACCATTACCGAGGCGCGGAAGAAGACAGTCGACTTCGGCAACGGCTACGACTTCGGCTACTTCGGCCTGGACGTCCCGGCCGGCTCGCCGATCACCGGCTTCGACCAGCTCACCGGCAAGCGGGTCGTGGTGGTGCAGGGCACCGTGCAGGACGACTACGCCACCGGAAAACAGCTCGACCCGGTGCGGGTGCCGGACTACAACGGCGCGATCAACCAGCTCAAGGCCGGCACCGCCGACGCGTGGATCGCCCCGGCCGAGATCGGCGAGAAGTCCGCAGCCGACAGCAACGGCAAGATCACCGTGGCGGCCAAGCAGCTCAGCCCGGCACCGACCGCGTACGCCGTGGCCAAGGGTAGTGACAAGCTGCGCGAGGCGCTGAACAAGGGCCTCGACGAGGTCATCGCGGACGGCACCTGGAGCCGGTTGCAGACGCAGTACTACCCGGGCCGGCCGATCCCGGCGGACTTCACGCCGGGCAGCGGCACGGTGCCGGCACCGACCGCTTCGGGCACGCCGACCGGGCCAGCCACGGCCGCGTCGGCCGCGTCCTGAGCCGGTGACGAGCGAGCGGGGCGGTAGGAGAGGCGACCGATGGATCCGTTGAGCACCCTGTGGGAGACCTTCTTCGACGCCGACGCGATGCGCGAGGCGCTGCCCGAGATGCTGACCGTCGGGCTGCCCAACACGCTGATCCTGGCGGTCTCCGCCGCCCTGCTCGGCTCGGTCCTGGGCCTGCTGTTGGCCGTCGCCGGCCTCTCCCGCAGCCGGTGGCTGCGCTGGCCGGCGCGGGTCTACACCGACGTGTTCCGGGGGCTGCCGGCGGCGGCGACGATCCTGCTGATCGGCGTCGGGCTCGCCCCGCTGGGCATGCGGGTCTGGGGACCGGACCCCTACCCGCTGGGCATCCTGGCGCTGTCGCTCATCGCGGCCGCGTACATCGGGGAGATCTTCCGCTCCGGCATCCAGTCGGTGGAGGCCGCCCAGTTGGAGGGCGCCCGCGCCCTCGGCTTCTCCTGGGCCGACGCGATGCGGCTGGTGATCATCCCGCAGGGCATCCGGCGGGTGCTGCCGGCCTGGGTGAACCAGCTCATCGCCCTGATCAAGGACTCCAGCCTGGTCTACTTCCTCGGCCTGGTGGCCAGTCAGCGCGAGCTGTTCCGGATCGGGCAGGACTACGCGGCCACCACCGGCAACGAGTCGGCGCTGCTGCTGGCGGGGCTGTGCTACCTGGCACTGACCGTCCCGCTGACGCACGTCGTCAACTGGATCGACCGGCGGCTGCGCAACGGCCGCCCGGCAACCGCACCGTCCACCGAGGACGAGGACGACGACACCCCATCGGCGTACGCCACGACGGAAGGACACCGGCGATGACCACAGTGACGAGCTCCTCGGTCAGCCTCGACGTCCGCGATGTGCACCTCGCCTTCGGACCGAACCGGGTGCTGCGCGGCGTCGACCTCACCGTGGCACGCGGCGCGACGGCCTGCGTGATCGGCCCGTCCGGGTCGGGCAAGTCCACGCTGCTGCGCACCATCAACCGGCTGATCGAGCCGGACCGCGGCGATGTGCTGCTGGACGGGCGCAGCGTGCGGGGCGACGACCCGGACGCGCTGCGGCAGCGGGTGGGCATGGTCTTCCAGCACTTCAACCTCTTTCCGCACCTGAGCGTGCTGCGCAACGTCACCCTCGCGCTGCGCCGGCTCCGCAAGCTCGGCGCGGACGAGGCCGAGAGCATCGCGCGGGCCCAACTGGAGCTGGTGGGGTTGGCCGGCAAGGCCGACGCCCGGCCGGCGCAGCTCTCCGGTGGCCAGCAGCAGCGGGTGGCGATCGCCCGGGCGCTGGCGCTGCGGCCCGAGGTGATGCTCTTCGACGAGGCCACCTCGGCGCTCGACCCGGAGTTGGTCAAGGGCGTCCTCGCGGTGATGGCCGACCTGTCCGCCGCCGGCATGACCATGGTGGTGGTCACCCACGAGATGGGCTTCGCCCGGCAGGTCGCCGACACCGTCGCCTTCATGGACCGGGGCGTGGTGTTGGAGGCCGGCCCACCCGAGGCGATCTTCGAGCGGGCCGAGCATCCTCGGCTGCGCCGGTTCCTCGCACAGGTGCTCTGACCCGGAGATCACTCGTTGGGCCCGCGCCCCAGCAGCCGGATCTCCTCGTTGTCCAGCACGGCCTGGAGCTCCTGGAGCACCAGGTCGTCGATCTCCCGGTTGTCGCGCAGTCGGGTGACCTCGCGCCTCTTGTGGGCGAGGACCCCGAGGCGCAGCTCGCGATCCAGGCGACGTTCCTCGGCGGTGTTCCCGCCGCTCTCGTCGAGATCCTCCAGGTGCCGCTGATACTCGGCCTGCAACCGGCGTACCGAATCCTCCTGGGCGCCGACCTCGGCGGCGACCTGCGGCAGGGCGGCCAGGCCCACCGCGGTGGCCCGCCGCCGGGCGTGGCGAGCCTCGTCGACGCGTTCCGGGTCGCCGGACAGCCCCGCCCAGCGCACGACCAACGGCAGCGTGGTGCCCTGAAGCAGCATGATCAGCACGATCACCAGCGCGGTGACAAAGATGATCAGATCACGTTCGACAACCGGTCGACCGGCGACAGTCATCGTCGGGACGGCCAGGGCGGCGGCGAGCGACACCGCGCCCCGGAACCCGGACCAGCCGGCGACGGTCCCCACCCGCCAACTGGACGGACCTTGGCCGTCGTCCATCATCCGGCGACGCCGCAGCCGCGCCGACTGGGCGGTGAGGTAGATGAAGACCAGCCGGGTGGCCACGACGACCACCGTGACCACGAGAACGATCGCCAGCGCCCGCTCGGGCGAGGTGCTGGTGATGCCCCGCACCGCCCGGGGTATCTGCGTGCCGAGCAGGACGAACAGCCCGCCGTTGATCAGGAACGTGGTCAGGTCCCAGAACGCCAACGCGAGCACCCGGGACCGGGCTCGGATCACCCGTGGGCCGGCATAGGACAGCATGAGCCCGGCGACCACCACCGCCAGCACCCCGCTGGCGTGCACCGCGTCGGCGAGCAGGAAGGCGCCGAACGGTGTCAGCACACTCAGCGCGCCCTCGCGCAACGGATCGTCGAGCCGCTTGCGGATCAGCACCACGGCGGCCCCCACCAGCAGACCGGCGACCACACCGCCGACGCTGGCGCCGACGAACTCCTCGCTGACGCCCAGCACGCCCGGCTTGGCGCTCTGGCTGAGCAGACCCACAGCCACCGCGAAGACCACGAGCGCGGTGCCGTCGTTGATCAGGCTCTCCGCGTGCAGGGTGGTGAGCAGCTTGCGGGGCAGCCGTTTGGCCAGACCGGTGACCGCGGCGGCGTCGGTCGGCGCGAGAACCGCGCCGAGCACCCAGGCGGCGGCGGGATTCACCCCGAGCGCCTGCGCCGCGAACGACACAGTGACCATGGTCAGCACCACGAGCACCACGGCGAGCAGACCGATCACCGGCAGGTTGGCCCGGATCTCCCGCAGGCTGATGGTGAGGCTCTCCCGGTACAGGATCGCCGGCAGGAAGATCAGCAGCACCAGGTCCGGTTCGAGAGTCACCTCGGACAGCGGCGGTGTGAGCCCGAGCAACACCCCGAACGCGATGAGCAGGACCGGCGGGGCGACCCGGTACCGACCGCCCAGGGTGGTGCCGATCAGGACGGTGGCGCCCAGCACCACGATCAGGATGAGCACCTGCACGCGTACCCCCTCGATCGTCGGCGCGACGGCGCACGCGCCGCTTGTTACATCTGACCGCACCCCGATTGCCGGTTTCCCACGTTCCGACAAGTCGCCAGCGCCGAGCGCGGGGGCCCCCGCTCCGCGATCATGCACTTTCTGCCCCGACACAAGGGGCATACCTCCCCATCTCAACGACGGAAACCGCAAGACGTCGACCAGCGCCGCCTCGGCGGTCAAGGAGTTGTGGTGGCAACAGAACGCGCGTAAAACCTGGTTGCCGCCCGCTGGGATGATCATTCGATGGAACGGGTCAGTGGTCGCGTTGTGTCAGAACCCCTGAATGGTCACCGAGCTGGCTGCTCCAACTCGGCGCGGATCTGACCGAACACACCCTGCGGGTCGTCCGTCTTCGCGAAGCCGACGAAGGTCACCATGCCGAGCGTCTGATGATCACTCCAGACGCAGATGTCGACGGGGATGCCCGTCTTGGCCGGTGCGGTGCCGCAGCCGGCCACGCCACCCAGCGGACCCGGCTTGATCGGCGCCATGTCGGTCACCTTCGGCAGCCCGGCGAAGGTCTCGTGCAGCGCCGCGGTCGGGTCGGTGATCGTGCCGGACACCGCGCTGATCAGGATGACCCGCTGGTCGTCGCCGGGAATGTGGAGCCCGCGCTCGGGGGAGTACACCTCTTTGGCCTGCACGTAGGCGGTGCCCATCGCGCTCGTGGGTTCGGCGCTGAGCAGCTTCTTGAAGGTGCCCATGTCCTGCTCGGCACGGTCATGGAAACCCCGATCCACGGACTCGGTCCAGGTGCCCAGAAGCTTGTCCGGCTTCTCGATGCGCATCGTCGTCGTGACGGTGGACGATGACGGCGCGGTCGTGGCCGGCGCGGGGGTGTCGGCCTGCCCCGCACACCCGGTCGTGCCCACCAGGATCGCCGACGTCAGCGCACCGATGATTGCTGTGGCAGCCGGCTTCGCGCGTGTCATGAGTTCCGTCCCCGTGTCGTGTTTCGCGGGTAAGGTATCCCACCCGGGGCAGGCGTACACGTGGCGCTCAGGTGAGGTCGTCGACGGCGAGCGCGCGGGCGGTACGGCGGTGCGCGGCGGCTTCCTCGTCGCGGCCCAGAGCGGCGGCCAGGTCGGCGAGGTGCCCGGCCACCGGACCGGCGGTGACCAGCCCACTGCCGGCGGCCAGCTCGTCGGCGGCCGGGCGGAGCGTGGCGAAAACGCGTTCCATGGTGGGCCGGTCCTCGACGGCGAGCGCCGCCCGAGCGGTGAGGCAGAGCCGCACCTCCCGCAGCAGGTCGTGCGGCCCGTCCGGGAGGGCCCGCAGCGCCTCAAGGGTGGCAGCCCGGTCGCCGGCTGCGGCGAGCAGCAGTGGCCGGACCCAGGGCTCGTGCGGGCCCCAGTCCAGCCGCGCCCAGTCCTCGTCGTCCGGCCCGGGAATCGGGCGCTGACGCCCGAGGGCCGGCGGGGCGTCGCTGGCGGCGTCGGCCAGTCGCAGACCGAGCAGGGCGAGCGGCAGCAGCCCCGGGGCCAGGCCCGGCATGGCGTCGGCGGGCAGGCGTTGCGCGGCGGCCCGGTACGCGGTCACCGCGGCGGCCCGCTCGCCGCTCAGCGCCAGGCGCAGCGCGGCGTACCAGCTGGTGAAGACCCCGACCAGCGGCAGTTCGTAGCGCTGCGCGAGACGGTCGGCGGCGCGGCCGTGCGCGTCCGCGCCGGCCCGGTCGGCTCGTGCGCAGCAGGCCTGGACCAGGACAAGGTGACCCAGCACCTCGAAGGTCACCAACTGCCGCGGGGTGGCCAGGTCGACAAGCTCCGCGCCGATCCGGGCCCGCTCGTCGGCCAGTCCGACGCTGTGGAAGGTGTGCATGAAACGCGCGTTGAGCGCGAACGCCAGCAGCCCGGGGTCCGCGACGGTCCGGGCGATCCGCTCGGCCTCGGCGGCGGCCCGGCGGCCACGGTCGCCGGTGCTGCCCCGCAGCTCCAGCGCGAGCGTGCTCAGCAGCCGGCTGCGTTGCGCCGAGCCGGTCGGGCCGAGACCGGTCAGGGCTCGCTCGGCAAGGTGCACGATCCGCTCGGAGAGCGCGTCGTCGTCGTTGCGGGTCCAGATGGCGGGCACGTCGAAACCGGCAAGCACCTCCGCGGTCAGCCGGGGGTCACCGACCGCCTCGGCGTCGGTGATCGCGGCGGCGCGGTACCGCCGTGCCTCAGCCAGCCGGCCCGTCACCGCCAGCCCGCGCCCGAGGCCGAGCACCGCGCCGACCCGCTCGCGCCGCTCGTTCTGCCCGGCCCGGTCGTACGCGTCGACGACCTGGGCCCACAACCGGGCCGCCTCGTGCGGGTTGCCGGTCCGTTCGGCCTGTTCGGCGGCGGTACGGGCGTAGCCGGCGGCGCGGTGGGCGGCCTCCTGCCCTCCGGCGTGCAGCAGGTGGTGGGCGAGGGCGGCGGGGTCGACAGGCTGCTGCCGTCGCATCGCCTCGGCCACGGCGCTGTGCCAGGCCGCGCGACGCGACGCGGACAGGTCGGCGTAGAGCGTGTCGCGGACCAGGAGGTGGGTGAACCGCAGTCGCCCCTCGGGCTCCTGCTCGGTCAGGAACCCGGCCTGCAACCCGCGGTCCACGGCGTCCAGCAGTGCCGCCGGATCGCCGGCCAGCGCACCGAGCACCTCGGGGTCCAGGTCCCGGCCGAGCACCGCCGCCTGCCGCAGGACGGTACGGGTCGGGGCGGGCAACTGTGCGAGGCGGTGCCGGATCACGTCGCGCACCCCCGGTGGCACCGCCGCCAGCGCCGCCTGCCCCGCACTCGCGGACAACTGGGCCAACTCCCGGACGAAGAACGGGTTGCCGCCGCTGCGATGGTGGATCAGTCGGACGGTGGGCGGGTCCAGCTCCGACCCCGCGACCGCACTGGCCAACTCGCCGGTCGCCTCGGCGGACAGCCCGCCGAGGTATTCCCGCACCGGTTCGAGGCCGGCCACGCGGGCCAGCGTGGCGGTCAGCTCCGGGCTGATCTCGGTGGCCCGGTAGCTGCCGAGGACCAGCACCGGGCCGGTGGCCGGCTGCGGGCCGGCGAGCAGGCCGGTGAGCAGGTCCAACGTGTCGCCGTCGGCGCGGTGCAGGTCGTCCAGGACCAGCAGCAGGGGGCCCCGGTCGGCGACGGCGGAGACCAGCGCCGCCACCGCGCGGTGCCGACGGAACCGGGCCACGGCGGGATCACGCGGCCCATCGGTGACCGCCTGCCCGCCGCCCACCGGCCCGCCCAGCCCGCCGCCCACCGGCCCGGCCGGCGCGGTGAGCGCGTCGGTGATCTGCGTCCAGGGCCAGGCGGCCGGGGCGCCGTCGTACTCGGGGCTGCGACCCCAGGCCGTGCTCCAGCCCTCGGCGGCGAGCTGTCGGCTCAGCTTCTCGGCCAGTGCGGACTTGCCGGCGCCCGGGTCCCCGCTGAGCAGGGCGAGCGTTGGGCGACCCGCTCGGGTGGCGGCCTCGGCGGCGTGCCGCAGCCGCGCCAACTCCGCGTCCCGCCCGACGAACGGCCGCCCCGGCGGCGATTCCGACCCGCCACCGCGAACGGGCCCGGCCGCGACGGCCACCGCGGGGATGGGGGTGAGGTGTGCCGCCTGGGCCAGGATGTCGGCCTCCAGTCGGCGCAGCTCGGGCCCCGGGTCCACCCCCAGCGCGGACACCACGGCGTCGCGGGCTTCCCGCAGCGCGGCCAGCGCGTCGCCCTGCCGGCCGGCGCGGTAGCGGGCCAACGCGAGCAGCCGCCAGGCGTCCTCCCGCAGTGGATGGTCGGCGAGGTGGGCGGGCAGCTCGGCGGCGGCCTCGTCCGGCCGACCCAGGGCGAGCAGCGCCTCGGCCCGCCGTTCGACGGCGAGCATCCGCAGCTCGTCCAGCCGGTTGATCTCCGCGACGGCCCAGAGGGCGTCCGCGCAGTCCGCGTACGCGGGTCCGCGCCAGAGTCCGAGCGCCGTGTCCAGCGCGGTCAGGGCCGGTGCGGGCAGCTCGGCGGCCAGCAGTCGTCCCGCCTCGCCGACGACCGCCTCGAAGCGTCCGGCGTCCACCGCGTCCGGGGCGGTCCGCAGCGCGTACCCCGGGGGTTCGGTGACCAGGAGGCGGGGTGGTTGCCGGGGCGGCCGGTCGGGCTCCAGCGCCCGGCGCAGGTCGGCGACGAAGGTGCGGATCGCGCCCACCGCGCCGTCCGACGGGGCCTCCCACAGGTCGTCGACGAGGCGGTCCACCGGCACCACCCGCCCGTGGGCGATCAACAGCCGGGCCAGCACCAGGCGCTGCCGGTGCCCCCGCAGCGCGACCGGGGTGCCCTCGGTGGCGGCCGTCACCGGCCCGAGGACGCCGAACGTCACCCCCACCGGTGGCGTTCGTTGCCTGGTCATGCCACCAATCTAGGCGGCGGTGCCGGCCGGCACTGATGCGGCGCTGACCGTCTGCTGATCACCACCGGGCAGGCTCGACACCGTACGACGGCGACGGGCCACCGCCCCAGCCGGCCCTGCTCGCCAGGAGGGTTCCCGGTGGAGCCGAGGATCAACGGATTCGACTACCAGCGCGTCACCGTCGCCGACGGTGTGACGCTCACCGCCGCAGTGGGCGGCTCCGGACCACCGATCGTGCTGTTGCACGGCTTCCCGCAGACCCACCTCACGTGGCGGCACGTCGCCGCCGACCTGGCCGCCGACCACCCGGCGGCGATCAGCCACCTCGCCCTGCTCGACGTGCTGCCCACACTGGACATGTGGGACGTGCTGCACGGCCTCAACGCCGCTGTCGCCTTCCACCTGTACCTGATGGCGCAGCCGCCCGGCCTGCCCGAGGAACTGATCGGCGGCAGCCCGGACGCGTTCTTCGGCCACTTCCTGGACGTCTGGACCCGCGACCCGGGGGCGCTGCCGGCCGAGGTGCGCGCCACCTACCTGCGCGCGTCCCGCGACGCGGTCACCTCGATCGTCGCCGACTACCGGGCGTCCGCCGGGATCGACGTCACCCACGACACCGCCGACCGGGCAGCGGGCAACAAGCTGCGGATGCCGGTGACAGTGCTCCAGCAGGACTGGGGTGCGGCGCGCGGCTACGACGCGGCCGGGGTGTGGCGGGCCTGGGCCCCGGACCTCGACCACCAGACGGCGACCTGCGGGCACTTCATGGCGGAGGAGGCCCCCGCGACAGTGGTCGGGGCGCTGCGCGCCCTGCTTCAGCGGTGACCGGCCGCCGCTTGGCCGAGGACCGGTGACGGGTCGTCTCACCCGCCGTCCGGGGGGCGCAGCCGGTCGGCGAGTTCCCGCAGCGCCGCCCGGAACTCGGGCTCCGACTCGTCCGGGTGGTGCCCGCGTACCGGGGGCGGTCGACGCTCCCCCGGTGCCGGCAGCAGGCCGCGCGGATCCCGCAGCCGCCGGTCGACCCCGCTGGCCGGGTCGGCCGCGTCCGGCGGCGGATCACCGGGCCGGTGCGCGGCGAAGATCCAACCACCGACCGGGTCCGTGTCCCGCCACAGGTTGAGCCACCGCCACCCGACCCGCTCCCCCACCTCGCGCAGCACCTCCCGATTGAGGTACGCCGGAAAGAGCCGGGCGTAGAGGCGGTCCAGCGGGGAGCCGTAGGTGAGCAGCGCGACCCGTCGACGGGTGTGCGGAGGCAGCCGCAGCACCGCGAGGGCCAGCAACGCCGAGCCGTGGCTGTGCCCGCACAGCACCACACCGGCGTGCCGCTCGGCCAGCTGGGTGATCCGGTCGGCCAACTCCGGCACCGCGCGGTCGGCGTAGCTCGGCGGGGCGAACGGGTGCGCCGCGCGGGGCCAGAAGGTGCCCAGGTCCCACAGGATCCCGACGTGCCGGCGGAACCACGCCGTCCGGTACGCGAACACACCACCCGAGAGCAGGACCAGGACCACGGCGGCGACGATGTAGGTGCCCCCCGCGAGCGCCATCCCGACGAACCCGGCCGGCAGCCCGAGGAACCGCCACGTCAGGTCCTCCGGTCCGCGATCGGTCCCCCCGAGCAGGCTCGTGGCCAGCCCGATCACCGCAAGCGCCGCGTACGCGGTGGCCAGCACGCCCAGCCACTCGGTGAACCGGGCACGGGCGACGGCCTTCGTGGCGAGCCGCAGCCGCCCGGTCGCCTCCGGCGGCACGACGGGAAAGTCGCGGGCGGTGATGTCCGCCGCCGCACGGCACCGGCGACGCCGCGACCGGAGGGTGATCGCGGCGCACGCCAGCACCGCCGCGACGACGTGCAGGAACACCGCGAGGATCGTCCAGCGGTACGGCAGCGGCGGCCCGCCGTCACCGCGGAAGCCGCCGAGCAGATCCCCCGCCTGGTAGACGAGCCCGGCGGAGAACGCACCGGCCAGACCGACGGCGATGGCCGCGAGAACAGTCGCACCCAGCCCCCGCGGCAGCGCCGACCGGGCCGCTCCCCGCGGCAGCGCCGACCGGGCCGCTCCCCGCGGCAGCGCCGACCGGGCCGTGGCGCGACCGTGGCGCCACAGCACCAGCCCGCAGAGCAGCACCAGCAGTGCCATCTGGCCGAGCAGCGCCCCGCCCGCGATCGCACCGTAGCCGGGGAGCCCGGCCGGCGACGGCCAACCCCGCCCGTCGCTCGCGACGGCGACGAGGGTCGCCACGCTCAGACCGACCGCCACCACGCCCACCGCGCGGGCGAGCCAGGTCGACATCCCCGCGGTCGACGCACTGTCGATCAGGCCGGGCGCGGCGAGCAGAGCGACGCAGACCAGCAGGACCGCCGCACTGAGCGCCCACAGCAGCGTCGTCGCGGGCGTCGCGCCGCCGGCGCGACGGGCGGTGAGCAACAGCAGATCGAGGACGGCGAAGGCGGCGGCGACGTGGATCGCCCGTAGCCGCGCCACCAGCGGCTCCACCGCCCACAGTGGGTTGCCGGCCGGGCGGGACCGGCGGGTCCCGAGCAGCCGCAGGAGCACGATCGCGGCGATCGGCAGCAGCGTCAGCACGGCCAACCGCTGCCCCACGGGCCCATCGTCGAGCCCGGCCAGAGTGTCGAAGGGTGCACGGCAACGGGCCGCACCGAGACACCGCCAGGCGAGCAGGTCGAGGGCGACCCCGGCGATGGACACCACGTACAGGACTGTGAGGTTGAGCGCGAGGAGCCGGCACAGGATGGTGACCCCGGCGGCGCGGCGGCCGGCGGGCCGCATCCACACCGCCAGGTTGCTGAGCATGAACGGCAGCAGGAAGACCATGGACAGTGTCCGGGCCACGGTGCCCGAGGGCAGGTCGGCCCAGCGGTACGCCTCGAGCGTCAACCCGTCCGGGTCGGTGTCGTCCGCCCCGGCTCGGCGGTGGAATCCCCCGCTGTCGTCGCCCGCGACCTGCCGCCCTCTCGCCTCGTGCAGGACGGCTGCGGGTTGTGCCCCCGACACGCCGTGCACCCGCAACTCGACAACGTCAGCGCGGCGCGGGTGGTCGCCGTGCTGCGGTGGCCTGCCCGGCATCGGGGCGGCTACCCGTGCCGTCGCTGGTCGGGCGCGTCGGTCGCGCCGCCCGGTCGGGTAGCCCGCCACACGCCGGGCATCCCGTCGACCACGACGATCAACAGCAACACCCCGGCGACGACGGCGCTGTTGGCCAGTTGCGGAAGCTTCATGGTCGCCGACCCGAGCAGGATGATGGCCGGCACGCCGACCAGGCGCGCCCAGGGCACACTGGCGTCGACCACCGCCGAGAGCAGGATCCGGGCGGTCAGGAACAGCGCCGGGCCGATGACGCCCACGGCCAGGTGTCCCGTGTCGCGGTAGTCCGGATCCTCGATCGTCAGCTCCATCGCGACGCTTGTGGCCAGGACCCCGGCGATCATGACGACGTGCAGGTAGCCGGCCAGGAGCGCCAGTTTGCTGCCGGGCGGGCCGGCCGCCACGATGCTGGCGCCCAGTCGCGTGCCCGCCGGCACCAGGTAGAGCCGGGCGAGGGCCACCGCCGTCACGAACGCCAGGGCGAAGGCCACGGTGCTCCCCCGGTTCATCCCGGAGCCGCTGTAGGCGATGCCGGAGAACAGGATCAACTCGCCCAGCGCGATGATGAAGATCTGTTGGTAGCGCTCGGAGAGGTGCTCACCGTTCACCTGAAGGTCCGGCCAGGAGCTGCGCCCGAGCCACGGGAACGGCCAGCGCAGCCGGGCGAGGGAATATTCCAGCACCAGGGCGAGCGCCCAGAGCGCCTCCCGGGCCGGGGCGACGAGCGCACCGACCACCCACAGCACGCCGGAGATCGCGAACCAGATCGCCACCCGCAGGCTGCGCAGTTGCAGCGGGTGCCCGCGCAGCGCCGGGATCAGCAGCACGCCTCGACCGAGGTGGATGGCCACGTAGGCGCCGGCGAACAAGCCGGCGTGCGAGTCGAACGCGGTGGGCACGGCGGCGGCCATCAGCAGGCCGCCGAACATCACCCAGAGCAGGAGTACGACTATCAGCGGGGCGCGCGGGTCGAACCAGTCCGCCGACCAGGCGGTCACGAACCACACCCACCACAGCGCCGCCAGCAGCACCAGCACCTGGAAGCCGCCGGTGATGCTGGTGTCGTCGACCAGTGCCCGGGACAGCCGGGTCAGCGCGAAGATGAAGGCCAGGTCGAAGAAGAGCTCCAGGAAAGACGTCCGACGGGGGTTCTCCCGCTTCTGGAGCAGCCGCTCGGGGAGCCAGCTCGCCATCGCCCCCCTCTCTCGACATCACCTGCCGTCACAGTCGTACCACCCGGAGGGCCGGGCTCGGGCCGGTTCCGCCAGGCCCGCCGGCTTCGACAGGCGAGCGGGTGCCTGTTCTTCCCGGTGGCGGCAGGATCGGGAGGGCGGCCGGTGGGTCGCTCCTACGATGGGCTGGTGAGCACTGCCGGTCCGCTCGGCGAGTACCTGCGGGCCCGGCGCGAGCTGATCGGGCCGGGCGACGTCGGGCTGCCCGCGCACGGCCGTCGGCGGGTGCCCGGCCTGCGGCGCGAGGAGGCCGCCCTGCTCGCCGGCATCAGCGCCGACTACTACCTGCGGTTGGAGCAGGGACGGGACCGGCACCCGTCGACACAGGTCATCGAGGCCCTGGCCCGCGCGCTGCTGCTGGACGCGGAGGCGACGGCACACCTGCACCGGCTGGCCCGGCCGGTGCCGGCCCGCCGTGCGGCACGGCCGACGGAGCGGGTGCCGGTGGGCATCCGGCAGCTTGTCGACTCGTGGGCCGAGACGCCCGCCTTCGTCCACGGTCGGCACCTGGACGTGCTCTTCGCCAACTCCGCCGCGACCGCGTTGGCACCGATCTTCACGGCCGGGGTGAACCTGCTGCGCGCGGTCTTCCTGGACCCGGGCGTGCCGGCGCTCTACCCGGCCCTGACGGCGGTGGCGGCAAACGCGGTGGCCGGCCTACGCGCGCAGGTGGGCGCCGAGGTGGACGACCCGCGCCTCACCGAGTTGGTCGAGGAGCTGGCGACTGGCAGTGAGCGGTTCCGGCGGTTGTGGGCCCGGCACGACGTCACCGCCCGCGCGGGCGGTGGACTGCGGACGTTCCACCATCCCCGGGTGGGCGAGGTGGAGCTGCGCTACGAGAAGCTCACGATCAACGGCACGACCCAGTCGCTCGTCGTCTACCACGCCGAGCCGGGCAGCCCGTCGGCGCGCGCACTGGCCCGGCTGACACGCGGCGGACGCCAGCTCAACCAGGCTGGCTAGCGGTGGCACGTTCGGCGACCACCACCGAGATCCCGTCGAGCACGCGTTGCAGGCCGAACTCGAAGGCGTACTCCGGGCCGTAGGCGGCACCGTGCTGCTGGCCGGCCGCCGTGCCGACCCGGGAGGCGGTCGGGTAGGCACCGGGCGTCAGGAACGTCTCCAGCCAGGGCGCGTGCGACTGCCACCACTGGCCTTCGGTCATGCCGGTCTCCCGCTCCAGGTCGACAACCTCGGACGCGGCGCGGGCGGAACTCTTCACGTGCCCGAGGACGAGCGTGAGCACCGCGTCCATCTCCACGTCGGTGAGCCCGAGGCCGGCGACCGCGCCCAACTCGTGGTCGTACTTGGCCAGCAGGTGCGGGCCGAGCACGGGTCGGGTCGTCTCGGCCCGGAGCATCCACGGGTGCCGCTGGTAGAGCGCGAGGTTGTCGCGGGCGATCCGCTCCAGCCGGGCCCGCCAGTCGCCCTCCAGGGCGGGGCGCGGCATCTCGCCGTACGCGGTGTCGATCATGACGGCGACGAGTTCGGCCTTGCCTGGCACGTAGGTGTAGACCGACATCGTGCCGACACCCAACGCCTCGCCGACCCGGCGCATGGTCAGCGCGTCGAGGCCCTCGGCGTCGGCGACGTCGATCGCGGCCCGCACGATCCGGTCGACGCTGAGGCCCGGCCCGGCGCTGCGGCTGGTCGGCTCCCGGGTGCGCCACAGGATGGCCAGGCTGCGGGCCGGGTCCGCGGTCGCCTTGCGCTCACTCGCCATGGTGCGGCCATCCTAACAACGTGGGCGTACGGCGTACGTCGCCCGCCGGCCCGTGCTGTCAGACCTCTTCGCGATCGTCGGACAACGTCGGGCCGGCGGCGGCGGGCACCAGGTGGCGTACCTCCGGTTCCGCGTCGGTCAGCTCCCGGGCCCGCTGCTCGGCCGCGCGGTCCTCGCCCGTCAACCGGCCGCCGTGCTGGCGCAGGTGCTCGTCCCACGACGGCACCAGGTACACCTCGACGAACCGGTCCGTCGTCTCGGCCGGCCGGAACAGCCCCCAGCGCATCGCGCCGGTCCGCTGCCGTGCCCCGCGCACCAGGTCCATCGCCGCCAGGAACGACCGGGTCCGCTCCGGCCGAACTGTGTACTGCACCATGACCAGCACCGGCCCCACCCACGGGTCCGGCTCGTGGGCCAGGTGCAGTTCCGGCCAGTACGCCGCCGGCTCGCGGTTCACCGACCGCAGGTTCGGCAACGGCCAGATCCGACTCGTCGCGGTGCCGACGAGCATCAGCGCCGCCGCCGCGAGATAGGCGAGGACCAGCCCGGCCATCTCGGCCACCAACCCCCAGGCCAGCGCGCCGGCCGCCTGCCCGCCGGCGAAACACACCTGGTAGACGGCCAGGCCCCGGGCCCGCACCCAACTGGGCAGGAAGAGCTGCATCTCGGCGTTGACGTTGGCCAGCACCGTCACCCAGGCCATCCCGGCGGGCAACAGGGCGAGAAGCACCAGGGGTACGACCCGCACGGTGCCGACCACCGTCAACGCCACTGTGAACAGCGCCCCGGCGATCAGCAGGAGCTGGTTGGCCGACAGCCGGCTGCGGATCACGGCCAGCAGCACACCGCCGGCGATGGCACCAACGCCGAGGGCGGCCAGCAGCAGCCCGTACCCGCCGGAGCCCAGCCCCAGCCGCCGGGCGGCCACCAGCGGCAGCAACGCCCACAGCGCGCTCGCCGGGACCACGAAGACAAGCGCCCGGCGCAACAGCCGGCGGACGGTCGGCGAGTGGCGTACGTAGCGGCTGCCGGCGCGCAACGCGGCGGTGAACCGCTCGGGCACCTCGACCGCGCGGGCGTTGCCGGGCCGCCAGCGCCACAGCGCGTAGGTGAAGAGGGCGAACGCGACGGCGTTGAGGCCGAAGACCGGGGCGACGCCGGTGCGGGCGATCAGCACGCCGGCCACCGCCGGCCCGACCGCCCGGGCCACGTTCACGCTTATCGAGCCGAGCGCGGACGCCGACCGTAACTGGTCGGGCGGCACCAGCTCCGGGATCACCGCCGCCCAGGCCGGCAGGGTGAGCGCCTGCCCGACCCCGAACGCGAAGGTGAGGGTGAGCAGCAGCGCCGGCGGCATCCGGTTGGTCTGGGTGAGCAGCGTCAACGCCACCGCCACCGCGACCAGGAACAACTGCACGGCGATCAGCAGGCGCCGGCGGTCGAAGTTGTCGGCCAACACCCCGGCGGGCAACGCCAACAGCAGCACCGGCAGCAGGCTCGCGGTCTGGACCAGCGCGACAAGGGTGGAGGCGTTGGAGTGGTGGATCAGCAGCCACTGCGCACCGACAGTCTGCATCCAGGTGCCGATGTTGGCGACGAGCAGGGCCAGCCACAGGTTGCGGTAGACCGCCGTCCGCAGCGGCGCCCACGCCGAGGCGGGACGGTCGTCGGGTCCGCCGGCGGCCGTCACCACCGCCCGTCCGCGCGCAGCACGCGCTCACCGGAGACGTAGAGGTCGTCGGGTTCGAGCAGCAGGAGCCGGACGACCTCGGCGGCGACCTGGTCCGGCAGGGCGTACACCTCGTCCAGGAACTCGGCGCCCACCCGTTCCTGCAACCGCGTCGGCATCGGCCCTGGATGCAACTGCATCACCTTGATCCGGTTGCTGTGCTGGGCCTCGGCCAACGAGTCGACAAGGCTGTTGCCGTAGCTCTTGGTGGCCCGGTAGACCGGGATGCCCGGTCGGGGGGCCGCCAGCGCCAGCGCGCCGATGTACACCACGTTGCCGTGGCCCTGCCGGTGCAGGTGCCCGACCACCTCCCGCAGCAGGTACGTGAGGCCCAGAACGTTGACTTCCACGGCCCGGCGGATGTGCTCCACCGACAGGTCCGCCAGCTCACCGCCCGCCCACATCGAGGCGCAGGCCGCCACCCCGTCGATCGTGCCGTGGCGCCGCACCACCTCGGCGAAGCCCGCCCGGACCTGCTCGTAGGCGGAGATGTCGCAGACCGCCCCGTCGCACCCCAGCTCGTCGGCCGTGGCCGCGACCTCGGCCGGCTCGTCGCCGAACACCACGACCTGGTGCTCGTCGACCAACTGCCGGGCCACCGCGAAGCCGAGCCCGCTGGTACCGCCGACCACCACGAACGTTCTGGCACCCATGTCACTCCAGCCGCCGCCCGGACAGGTCACGCGCGCCGCGTTCTTCCCGTTTCCGGACCCCGTACACCCGTTCGGTCGGTAGTGCTGGACCTACCCCGGAAAGTGGATCTGGACGGCTGGGGTGCCCGGTCGTCCCCGATTAGCGTCTGCGGCATGACCCCGAAATCCCCTACTCGGCTCGCCGAGGCGCTGCGTCGCCGCGACTGGCTGATCTCCGCCTGGCCCTGGCGGGCACTTGTCTACCTGATCAGCACCGTGCCGATCGCGGGCCTGCTCGCCGTCGGGCTGCTCATCATCGGCGCACCGCTGCTGGCCGCCGCCAACGGGTTGCTGCTGGACGGTCGGCCTCCCGGCGTCGCGCTCCTGCTGTTCCTGGCGGTCAGCAGCCTCAGCCTGCTGGCGTTGGCGCCGATCGTGAGCTTCCCGGTGGCCGTCATCGAGCGGTGGCGGCTCCGGCTCGTGGACAACCGTCAGCTGCCCGCGCCGCGGTGGCCGGGTCTGGTCGCCCGCTACCGCAGCGCCGGGGCCTGGCGGGAGGTGGCCTACCTGTTCTGCCTGGGCGGACTGGTTCCGGTGGTGTACTGGGTGTTCCTGCTGCTGGTGCTGCTCGACCTCGGGATGATCACCAGTCCGTGGCTGGCCGGCGACGCCGAGCCGGTCGTCGTCTGGCAGCCGATCGAGTCCACCGGCGAAGCCATCCCGTACGCCATCGTGGCAGTGCTGCTCCTGCCGGTCCTCTGCTACGCGGCCGGTCTGGTCGCCGCCGCCCAGGCGGAGGTGACCCGGTGGGCACTGGCTCGGCCGGTCGACGCGGCGGCGCTGCGTGAGGTCGCCCGTTCGCGCACCCGGCTGGTCGGCGCGTACGAGGCGGAACGACGCCGGATCGAACGGGACCTGCACGACGGCGCACAACCACGACTGACAAGCCTCACCCTCCAGCTGGGCCTCGCCCAGTTGGACGTACCAGAGGACTCCCCCGCCGCCCGACCCCTCGCCGTGGCCCACGACCAGGCGCGGGGCCTGATGGTGATGTTGCGGCAGTTGGTGCACGGCATCCGCCCGCAGAGCCTCACCGACCTCGGTCTGGCCGGTGCCGCAAGCGAACTGGCCGACGTCGCCACCATCCCGGTCACCGTGCACGCCGACCTGCCTGGCGAGTTGCCGGAGATCGTGGAGACGACCGCCTACTTCGTGGTGTCCGAGGCACTGGGCAACGTCGCCCGACACGCCCGGGCGACCCACGCCGAGGTGCGCCTCACCCGGGCCGGCGGGGACCTCGTCGTCGAGGTGTCCGACAACGGGCGGGGCGGTGCCGACCCCACCCGGGGCACCGGCCTGACCGGTCTGGCCGACCGGGTCGCCGCCGTGGACGGCCGGCTGCTGCTGTCCAGCCCGCCCGGCGGGCCTACCCTGGTCCGGGTGGAGCTGCCGTGCCGTCGCTGACCCGGGTGGTGCTCGCGGAGGACGAGGTGCTGCTGCGCGAGGGCCTGGTCGCGTTGCTGACCCGCTTCGAGTTCACCGTGTGCGCCGCCGTCGGCTCCGCACCCGAGCTGCTGGCCGCGGCCCGCGAGCACACACCGGACCTGGTGCTTACCGACATCCGGATGCCGCCGGGCCGCCGCGACGACGGGCTCCGCGCGGCAGTCGCGTTACGCGCCGAGCGGCCCCACCTGCCGGTGGTGGTGCTCAGCCAGTACGTGCAGACCGGGTACGCGGCGGCGCTGCTGGACAGCGGCGACGGTCAGCGCGTCGGCTACCTGCTCAAGGACCGGGTGGCCGAGGTCACCGAGTTCGTCGACACGCTGCGCCGGGTCACGGCGGGCGGCACCGCCATCGACCCGGACGTGGTGCGGCAACTGCTGCACCGCCCGCGTGATCCGCTCGCCGCGCTCTCCGCCCGTGAACGCGAGGTGCTGGCGCTGCTGGCCGAGGGCCGCTCGAACGCCTCGATCGCCGGCCGACTGCACGTCACCGAGGCGGCGATCGGCAAGCACGTCGGCAACATCCTGCTGAAGCTCGACCTGCCACCCAGCGACGACACCAACCGCCGGGTGCTCGCGGTGCTCACCTACCTGCGCAGCGACCCGGTGGGCTGACCGGCGCCGGGCTGAGATCGGGGCGTAGATTCGGCAGGCGGTGCCGCCGCCGGCGAAGGGCGCGGGCCGGCGAGACGGGGGTAGGGCATGGCGGAGGCGCTGCGGGTCGGTCTGCTGGGGTACGGGCTGGCGGGTCGGGTGTTCCACGCGCCGCTGATCGCCGCGACCCCGGGGCTGCGGCTCGACACGATCGTGACCCGCGATCCGCAGCGGCGCGAGCAGGCCCGGCAGCACTTCCCGGCCGCCCGCCTGGTCGACGACGCCGACGAGCTGTGGCGTACGCCGGACGCCCTGGACCTGGTGGTGGTGGCGACGCCGAACCGGCAGCACGTGCCGATGGCCCGCGCGGCACTGGCCGCCGGGTTGCCGGTCGTCGTCGACAAGCCGCTCTCCCCGACCGCCGCGGAGGGTCGCGCGCTGATCGGCGAGGCGACCGAGCGCGGGGTGCCGCTGACGGTCTTCCAGAACCGGCGCTGGGATGGCGACTTCCTGACCGCCCGCCGGCTGGTGGAGCAGGGCGAGTTGGGGCGGGTGCTGCGTTTCGAGTCCCGGTTCGAGCGGTTTCGCCCGACCATCAAGCCGGGCTGGCGGGAGCTTGCCGGTCCCGAGGAGGCCGGCGGTGCCCTCTTCGACCTCGGCGCCCACCTCGTCGACCAGGCGGTGCAACTGTTCGGCCCTGTCGACCGCGTCTACGCCGAGGTGGACCGCCGCCGCGCGGGCGCGGCTGTCGACGACGACGCCTTCGTGGCGTTGACCCACGCCAACGGGGTGCACTCGCACCTGTGGATGGGCGCGGTGACCGCCCAGCTCGGGCCCCGACTGCGGGTGCTGGGCGACCGGGCCGGCTACACGACGTACGGCCTCGACGTGCAGGAGGCGGCGCTGCACGAGGGCGGCCGACCGGACCAGCCGGGTTGGGGCGAGGTCCCGCCGGAGCGCTACGGCATGCTCGGCGTCGACGGTGACCTGCGGCCGGTGCCGACCGAGCCCGGCGCGTACCAGAACTTCTACGCGCAGGTGGCGACTGCCCTGCGCGACGGCACGCCGATGCCGGTGGACCCCCGGGACTCGGTCGCCATCGTCGAGCTGATCGAGTTGGCGCACCGGTCGGCGGCCGAAGGGGCGGTGCTGCCGGTTCCGACCGCCTGACCGACACCGGCGGTGCCGTGGCCGGGCAGGCTCGTTGCTCCGGCCGTGCCGTGGCGGGGCAGGCTCGTTGCTCCGGCCGTGCCGTGGCGGGCTACGCCCGTTGCTCCGGCTCGACGACACCGGCGGGGAGAGTCGTCCGGCTCAGGCTCCGCCGCAGTGCCCAGGCGGTGGCGACGGTGGCCAGCGTGCCGCCCGCGCCGGCGATCAGCAGCGTGGTCGGGGCCGACGTGGCGTCGAGCAGCACGGCACCGCCCAGGTAGGACAGCGCGGCGGCGATTCCGATCGCGCCGTACAGGTTGCCGAAGACCCGGCCGAGCATCGCCTCGGGCACGACCCGTTGCAGCAACGTGCTGGAGGCGACGTCCATGGCCGCGATGCCCAGCCCGCGTACCGCCTGCATGACGATGGCAGCGCCGACCGCCCAGGCCAGCCCGGTCAGCAGGTTGCCGACACTGCTGATGGCGAAACCCGCGATCAGCAGCCCGGCGGTGGACGCCCGCACCCCGTACCGACCCAGCAGCAGGTAGCCGACGAACAACCCGAGCCCGACAGCGCCCAGCAGCAACCCGACGGTCGAGCCGCCAGCGTCGAAGGTCTCGGTGGCCAGCAGGACCAGGGCAACGTCGTCGACGCCGTTGAACGCCACGACGGCGCAGAACCCCAGCGCGACCACCCGGACCACCGGGGTCGACCAGAGGTAGCCCAGGCCCACCCGCGCGTCGCGCAGCAGGGAACTCCGGCCGGCCTCCTCGTCGGCGGGCGCCGACATTCTCGGCAGCGACGCCAGCAGGACCGCCGAGAGCAGGAACGACACGGCGTCGACAAGCAGCACCCCGCGTACGCCCACCAGCGGGAACAGCGCCGCCGCGAGCAGCGGACCGAGCACCTCGCCACCGTTGGTGCCGAACCCGACAGTGGAGTTGGCGGACTCCAGGTCCCGGTCGCGCACCAGGGCCGGCACCGCCGCCCGGGAGGCGGGCTGGAACACCTGCCCGGCGATCGCCCGGACCGCCACCAGGGCGAGCAGCACCGGCAACGACGGCAGCAGTACGGCGATCAGCAGCAGCACACCACCCTGGACCAACTCCGCACTGATCATGACCCGGCGCAGGTCGAATCGGTCGCTGAGCGCCCCGGTGAGCGGGCCGAGCAGTGCCGGCGCGAAGTCACCGACGAGCAGCAGCAACGCGATCGCGAACGCCCGACCGGTGCTGTCCTCCACGTGCAGCATCAAGGCGACGAGGCTCAGCGAGTCGCCCGCGTACGAGATGACCCGGGCCGACCACAGTGCCCGGAAGTCCGGGTTGTGTCGCAGCAGACGCATGCCGCCGCGGGTGGGCTCGTCGGCGCCGGTGGGACCTGTCACGTCAGCTCCGCTCATCGCGCATGCGCCCAGACGTACGCACCGTAGTGAGCCGACAACTTCGGATCAACGCGATTTCCGGCGCGGGAAGACCAGGTGGCTCGGCGCGTGCGGGGTGCTCGGCGCGCTGGGGGGGTCGCGGCGCGCTCGGCGTTCGAAAATCGGTGGAGGAGCGCCCGTTCGCGCCGTTACCGTGCTGCGGAACCAGGTCGTCTAGGCAAGGACGTGCCGTTGTACACCCTGTGAGATCCCCCGAGCGCTGATTGCGTCGCGCGTCGCGCCTGTGCGCCGCGCTCCCTCTTGCTGCGGACTTCTCACTGAAATCGGTGTACTTCTGTGCTCACACACTGGGCCGTCGTGCCCACCTGCCTGCCGCTCGTTCGCCGTCGCTGCCACGCGTGCGCGTCCGAGCGCTTCCGGCCAAGCGGTAAATTCCGCGTCAACGCCAACCACAAGCTCCTCGACGTCTGGCTCCTCGTGCTCTGTACCGCCTGTGGGGCAACGGCAAAGCTCACGCTCCTGGAGCGGGTGACCGTGCGCGCCATACGACCCGGGCTGCTGGACCGGTTGCACCACAACGATCCTGGCCTGACTGCCAAGTTGCTCCAAAACCCGTTCGTGCAGCACCGCAATCGCATCGCCCTCGACTGGGAGGGTGCCTGGCGTCTCGACACCGGCGGATCGGATCACCTGGACCGGGAGACGGTCGACGTCTCGGTCCGCTTCGCGGCGCGGATCCCGGTCCGGCCGGTGCGACTGATCGCTGAGGGTTTCGGTCTGTCGCGAGCCGAGGTCGAGAGACTGATCATGGAGGGGAAGCTCGTTTCGACAGTCCGGTTGAGCGGCAGGCTCTCCGGCGACTTCGCCTTCACGCTCAAACGCTGAGCACCCCTCCGCCGACCGTGGGCCTGCCCGACTCGATCCGTCGGGCAGGCCCACCCCATGACTTCATCCGGGCCGACCAGCGGGAGCCCCGGTGATGACGGGGCGCCGGTCGGTAGCTGCGCTCTCGCTCTCGCTCTCGCTCTCGCTCTCGGATGATCGTGCTCGATCCTGGTTGTAGTGGCCTCGCCCGCGCAGCGAGGGGCCTCTTTTTGGATCCAGCGCGATCTTGCGGGCGCGGGCGCGGGCGATTTGCCTGATTCGCGCGGGCAAGCCGGAGTCGAAAGGTCGACCCTCTGCGGAGCTGGACCGGCACTCGGCCATGATCCACTCGGTTTCATGAATATAGCGGCATCCTGGCGTCCGGGATGCCGCGTTTTCAGCAAACCCGAGTGGATCAACCTCCGGTCGCCTGGTTTCGGCAGTCGCGCACGGTCGATATGCCGGTTCTGCCGCTTTTATTCCGTTGGCAGCACGCGCCAGCGCCGGGTCGGTGGGCGGATCTTGTGCCAGCGCAGGCCGCGCCGGTCAGCATGCACGGGCCGACGCGGGCCGGTCAGCATGCACGGGCCGACGCGGGCCGGTCGGCGCGCGCGGACGCCGGCGCGTACCGGTCGATGGGCGCGGGCGGACGTCGACGAGCGCGCATCGGCTGGTGGGCGGGACGGCCCGGCAGGAAACGCCCTAGTCGTCCCGCTCGGACGGGGTGTCATCCGGTACCCGGGCGTCGTCGTCGGTCAGCGCGTCGTCCGATGAGGTGGTGATGCGGGCCAGCCGACGTTCGGCTTCCCGGACCTCCTCATCGAGCCGGGGGTTCTCCTCGTCCGGGCTCTGCGACATGGGCGACCTCCATCGGGCACGACCGGCCGACCTCCGTGTACCCGGCCTGACGGCGAGGACACAGGCCGCGTGCCCTGTTCCTCGATCACCTGGTGACGGGTAGTCGCATCCGATGCCCCGGACGGCTACTGATCAAGGAACCCGCACGGGCCGTGACCTGAACGTCATCGATGAGGTGAGGTGAGCCGAGCGCCGGGCCGGCCGGGGAGCGCACCGGGCGGGAGCCCAGGAGCGTTGCCGGCCCGGCCCGGTGCCGGATCAGCGCTGCTTCAGCTCGCGCCAGGATGGGTGGGTGCCGCGCCACGCATCGGCGAGGATGGCCGCCGAGGCCCGGCTTGGGCACTGCTGCACCCGCTCACGACCCGACGCCCCACCGATCTGGGCGCGGACCTCCCAACCCTGCCCGTCAGTACGGATATACACGTCCCGGCGTCCGCGCGGGGTCGTGTCTCCGTTCCACCAATGCTCCTCGACCTTCATTCGCCGACCGTATAGCAATTTTTGCGTCGAGGGTACGGCGCAGGTAGGCACATACCAGGGCGATAGCCGTAATTCCGGCGCATTTCGGTCCATGCGTCGACGGGGAGAGCCCGCAACGGCGGATCCACCCCACCCTGAGCGGCGGATCAGGGGGCGGCCACCTGCCGTCGAACACACCGGCCAGGATGTTCGCCAACGCGGGTGGAACGGCGCACCCCCAGCCCCGCCGGGTCGCCGGGCGCACCGGGGCCCGCGCTCAGCCCTGGGTGGTCAGCAGGTAGTCGTCGGCTTCGGGGCTCCACCGCAGGTCGACAGCTCCACCGGTGGCGGCGGCCTTGCAGAATTGCAGGAAGCTGCGGTAGCCGAGCTTCTTCTCGCTGAAGTCGGGCCGGGCCCGCCGGAGCTGGTTCTTCAAGCCGGACAGCGCCACCGGGTTGCCGCCGCTGCCCAGCTCCGCCACCACGCCACGGAGCAGACCGAACGCCACCTCCCGGTCGCCGTGCTCGGGCAGCGAGACCTCGGGGTCACCCTTCGCGGGCCCCTCGGCCAGCTCGATCACGTTGTGTTCGGCGAGGTGCCGCAGCAGTTCCCCGAAGGTGCGGAACCCGTAGTCGGACTCGCTGAACGTCGGGTCCTTGCGCAGCAGGGTGCGCTTGAGCCGGGAGGCGGTGACCTCGCCGTTGGCGCTGCCCTGCAACCCGGCCACCGTCTGGGCGACCTGGACGGCGAGTGCGTCCACGTCCCGGCCGGGCTCCTCGCCGGCGGGTCGACGGCCCACCTCCGGCTCCGGCTCCGGCTCGCGCTCCAGCTCCGTCTCGGGCGGGCGCTGGTCGGAGCTGGGCTGCCGGGTCGGACGACCACGCCGGCTGCGGGTCGGCGGGATGTCCACACCCTCCAGCCGGTCGTAGTAGAGGAACTCGTCGCACGCCGGCGGGAGCAGCGCCGACGTCGACCCCTCGACCCCGACGCCGATGACCCGCTTGTTCAACTCGCGAAGCTTGTGCACCAGCGGGGTGAAGTCACTGTCGCCGCTACAGATCACGAAGGTGGAGATGTAGTCGCGTTCGAACGCCAACTCGATCGCGTCGACAGCCATCTTGATGTCCGCGGCGTTCTTGCGGGAGGCACCCATCCGCTGCGGGATCTCGATCAGCTCGACATGGGACCGGGTGAGCATCCGGCGGTCCTCGTCGAAGTAGGACCAGTCGGCGTACGCCCGACGGACCACCACCCGACCCCGTTCGGCGAGCGCGTCGGCGATCGGGCGAAAGTCGAAGTCCGCGCCGCCACGGTGGTCGCGTGCCCCCAACGCGAGGTTCTCGTAGTCGAGGAACAGGGCGATCCGGTCTTCTTGATCCACGCGGCCCAGCGTACGCCGGCCGTGGCCGGCGCGGGCGCAGGCGAGGCGCGACACCTCAACTCGCCAATCGTCCATTTCTTGCAGCCTGACAGTCGTACATTTTCGTGCTTCTATTGTGGTCTTGCAGTGCCATGTCCGTTGCTGCATCATGACGATCAATGTCGGGCGTCGGGAAGCGCCGGGCGGACCTCCACCACCACCCACCCAGGAGGGTCACCGATGATTCGCAGCAGCATGCCGGCACGGGGACGACCCGGCCGGCCCACCGGCGCGGCCGTCGCGCTCGCGGCCAGCCTCGCCGTGCTGGTCGCCGGACCCACAGTGGCCGTCGCCGGCCCATCCGCGCCCGCCGCCGCGCGGCCGGTGGTCACCCGCGCCGCGCTCGACCCGGCGCTTGTCGCCGGGCGCGGCGCCGACGTCGACTTCGTCGAGCAGGAGGCGGAGAACGCGCGCACCAACGGCGAGGTCATCGGCCCCGACCGGTCCGCCTACACGCTGCCCGCGGAGGCCTCCGGTCGCCGGGCGGTCCGGCTCACCCCCGGCGAGTACGTGGAGTTCGTCCTACCCAGCGCGACCAACGGGATCACCGTGCGGTACAGCATCCCGGACGCCCCACAGGGCGGTGGGATCACCGCGCCGCTGCGGGTCGCCGTCAACGGCAAGCACCTGCGCACCATGACGCTGACCTCGCAGTACTCGTGGCTCTACAACCAGTACCCGTTCTCCAACGACCCGTCGGCCGGGCTGCTGCACCCGGACTGGTGGATCACCGAGTGCCAGTGCGTGCCAGCGGCCACCACGCCGGCCCCGGTCATCAGCACGCCGTTTCGGCCCACCCACTTCTACGACGAGCAGCGGCTGCTGCTCGGGCGCACCTACCGGGCCGGTGACACGATCCGCCTGACCGCGCCGACCGGCAGCGCCGCCGCCTGGACCGTCATCGACCTGCTCGACTCCGAGTTGGTCGCGCCGCCGCACGTCCGGCTGCTCGCGGCGAACGTGCTCGCCTTCGGCGCCGATCCCACCGGCCGGCGGGACTCCGCCGACGCGCTGGACCGGGCCATCGCCTTCGCCCGACGCGCCCACCTGAAGGTCTACCTCCCGCCGGGCACCTACCAGGTCAACCGGCACATCATCGTCGACGACGTGACGATCGAGGGCGCCGGCAACTGGCACACTGTCATCAAGGGTCGTGAGGTCGCCCTGCCGACGCCCGCGCCGGACGGCTCGGTGCACACCGGAGTCGGGTTCTACGGCCGCGACGCCGCCGACGGCGGCAGCCGCAACGTGCGCCTCTCCGGCTTCGCCATCGAGGGGGACGTCCGAGAGCGCATCGACACCGACCAGGTCAACGCGATCGGTGGGGCGATGAGCGACTCCACGATCGACGGGCTCTACCTGCACCACACCAAGGCCGGCCTGTGGTTCGACGGGCCGATGCGCGACGTCCGGGTCACCGACACCATCGTCGTCGACCAGATCGCCGACGCGCTCAACTTCCACACCGGCGTCACCGACTCCCTGGTGGCGCACAACTTCGTCCGCAACACCGGCGACGACGGCCTGGCGATGTGGTCGGAGAAGACGGCAAACGCGCGCAACACGTTCGACCACAACACAGTGCAGTCGCCGACGCTGGCCAACGGCATCGCCATCTACGGCGGCACCGACACCACCGTCTCGCACAACCTCGTCGCCGACCCGGTCCGCGAGGGCAGCGGCCTGCACGCGGGCTCCCGCTTCGGCGCGCAACCGTTCACCGGGCACCTGCGGTTCACCAACAACACCACCGCCCGCGCCGGCACGTACGAGCTGAACTGGAACATCGGGCTCGGCGCGATCTGGGTCTTCGCCCTGGACCGCAGCATCGACGCGGCCGTCGAGGTGACCGGCGACGCGTACCTCGACAGCACCTACAACGCGATCATGCTGGTCAGCGACTGGCCGGTGAAGGACCTCTACTCGATCTCCGACGTGCGGTTGCGGGACGTCCGGGTCGACGGCACCGGCACGTCGGTGGTCAGTGCCCGCTCGGCCGGGTCGGCCTCGTTCGCCAACGTGGACGCCCGCAACGTGGGTGCGGTGGCTGTCAACAACTGCGGTTCGTTCCACTTCACCCCGGCCGGTTCGGAGTTCACGGTGACCGATCTCGGCGGCAACGACGGCGGGTGGCTCGCGCCGTGGCTGCTGCCCAACACCATCACCTGCGACGACCGGCCGCCCGTGTCGCCGCCCCCGCCTCCGGCCCAGTGGTGAACGCGGTGGGCGGCTCGACGAGTCGGGCCGCCCACCGCACCGTCAGCGCGTCCGGACGTACGCCAGCGGCACGCTCGTCGGCTGTCCGTCCCAGCTACCGAGCAGGGCAGCTCCGGCGGCGTCGGCGGCGCCGGGTCGACGGACGACGACCAACTCGACGGAGTCGGTGACGATGAGCGTGCTGTCCTCGTCGACCACGCGGCGCACGGCGCCGACCGGTGCGGCGTCGGCGTTCCCGGCGCCGCTGACGGTGACCGTCACACTCGGCTCGCGCACCTCACGCCGACCGTCCACCTCGAAGTACTGCTCCGCCTGGCCGGAGCCGGTGCGGATGGCGTGGGCGAGCGCGGCGGCGTACGCCTCGTCGACGCAGCCGTCGTACACCCAGCGCCGACCCAGCACCGAGTGCTCGGTGGTGCCGACCAACCAGGTGTCCGCACCGTCGAGGGGTGCGGCTCGATAGGTGAGCGGGACGTGGTGGACCGGGCCGTCGGGGGCCCCGACAAGTATCGTCTCGATGCCGACCTCGCCGGCCGGGTCGTCGAAGCGGTAGGCCCCTCGGCTCACCACCTCGACGCCGGCGGGTCCGACGTACCAGGGTCGGTCGGGGAGCCAGGTCGCGAGCAGTTCGAGCTTCGTGGGGCGCAGGGTCGCCTTGTGCAGCAGTGCCATGACGGCAGCCTAGTCAGAGGCCCGCGCAGGGTTGCCCGCCGATCACGCAGCTCTCCGGCCCCCGGGCCTTCGGCCGGCTGTCGCGGACGTCGAAGCTGATCGTCTGGGATCCCCCGGCCGCCACCGCCGCTCCGGTGAAGGTGATCGCCCGCCCGTCCTGTCGCCAGTTCGCGCCGTCGACGTCGTCGAGCGTGGTGCCCTCGCCGAGGGTGACCACCACCGCCCAGTCCGCCACCGGTGCGCCGCCCGGATTGTCGACCACGATCTCACCCGTGTAGCCGAACAGTCGGCTGGACTCGGTCGCGTACCGGGCCACCACGGCCGCCGGCGGCGGGGGCGGCGGGGGCGGCGCGGCGGACTCGGGCGTACGCGAGGGCGTCGCCGACGGGGTCTGGCTCGGGCGGGTGGTGGCCGACGCGGTGGTCCGCGCGGGTCGCGCCGAGGGGGTGGCCGTCGGTGCGACGGCGGTCTTGCCGGCCGTCACGGACGGCGACGGTGAGGTTGTCGGCGCCGGTGCGGCGGCGGGCTTCGACTCCGGCGGCACCGTCAGCCAGGCCGCCGTCCCCGCCACCAGCACGGCCCCGGCGACCGCGACGACGAGTGTGCGACGTCGACGGCGGGTGCGGCCGGACGCGTCGCGCGGGCCGACCAGCGGCAGCTCGGCGGTCATCCCGCCGTCGCCGCGGCGCAGGTCGACCTGCTGGAACGCGAGCCAGTCGAGGATGGCCGGCAGTCGCACGGTGAGCGCCTGGCGCACCTGCTGCTCGCGGGGGTCGTGCTGCTCGGCGGACCACGCGCCGTGCGTCGTGACCTCCCGCACCTCCAACCGGCAGCCCTGCGTGGTGACAGTGACCGCGCAGGTCAGCTCGCTGAGCCGGCCGGCCTCGTCGCAGGCCAGCACGAGCAGTGTCGGCTCCTGCCGCTCGGTCACCTCGACCTCGACGTTGGCCTCGAAGCCGGGCAACTCGGCAGTGTGCAGCAGCAGGCGGTCCGCGACGCCCTCGACCGTGTCGGCCTCGGCGAACCACCGCCCGAGCAGCGACCGGTCGGTCAGTGCGCGCCAGACCCGGTCCGGCGGGTGGGACAGGTCGACCTGCGCACCGATCTCGATCACGGCGAGACTCTACGGGTTTCCCGGCCGGCGGTCCCGACCGCCCGAGGCGGTCAGCCCCAGCGCGTCGACCGCTCGACCGCCGCCGCCAGCGCGGCTCGGGCACCGGCACTCACCCCGGTGACCACCTCGGCCGCCGGCAGGTCCCGCGCGAGGGGGTGCGCCTGCCCGGCCCACAGGTTCGCGACCGACGCGTCCCCGTCGCGCCGCGCGGCGGCCAGCAGCGGACGCGTCAGGTGCAACACCTGGGGGTAACCGGCCGGTGCCGACGCGTCGTGTTGGCGGAGGAAGTCGTTGGCCACGCCCCGGGCCCGCTTGCCGGTGTACGACCGGGTCAGCGCGGTCGGCGTGGTGCCGGCCACCGCCGCGCGGTGCATCGGCGAGCTGCCCGCCTCCGGGCAGCGCAGGAAGGCCGTGCCGAGCTGCCCGGCGGCGGCACCGGCGGCGAGCACGGCGGCCAGTGCGGGACCGTCGACGATGCCGCCCGCCGCCACCAGCGGCCGGTCGCAGCGGGCGGCGGCCAGCCGGAGCAGGGGCAGCAGCGCGTAGTCGTCGTCGTCCGGCAGACCCCCACGATGCCCGCCGGCCTCGGTGCCCTGCACCACCACCGCGTCCACGCCCAGGTCGACGGCGGCCGACGCGGCGTCCGGGCGGGTGACGGTGGCCCACACCTCGGTGCCCCGCTCGCGCAGGGCGGCCACCACCGCCCGCTCGGGCAGCCCGAACACGAAGGACACGACTCCGACCGGGTCCGCGAGCAGGGCGGCCACCTTCTCCGGGTACGCGTCGTCGCCGCCGACCGGCTCACCCAGGCGCACCCCGCGCGCGGCAGCCCGCGGGGCCAGCCGTTCGGCGTACGCCCGGATGGCGGCCTCGTCGACGCCGCCGGGGTCGGGCAGGAAGACGTTGACGCCGAACGGCCGGTCGGTGCGCGCGCGAACCTCCGCGATGTCGGCGGTCAACCGTTCGGTGTCGATCATCCCGGCGGCCAGGAAGCCCAGCCCGCCGGCGGCGGAGACGGCCGCCACCAGCGCTGGTGTGGACGGGCCACCCGCCATCGGGGCCGCGACGATCGGGTGACGCAACGTGGACAGCACGGACATCCCACCATCCTGCCGCACCGCTGGCGTGCGCTCAGCGGCGCGCCGTGTGCCGCCACCGCAGCACACCGGCCACCGCGAGCAGTGCCAGCAGTGTTCCGGCGCCGGCCGCCAGCAGCCAGGTCCTACCGCTCGGGCCGATGGTGTCCTCGGCGATCGGTCGGACCTGGGTGGGCAACTCCGGCGCGACGGACCCGGTCGGGCCCGCGGCGGCGGACGGTCCGTCGGTGGCCGGGTAACGCAGGATCGTCGGGCGGGTGCCGGGTGGCTGGTCGGCGGACTCGGAGACGGTGAGCAACGACCGGCCGTCGCGGCTGTAGGTGATCGACTCGCCCTGGGGCTCGTCCGGCAACGGGGTGATCCGCGGGGTGCCGGCGGTCAGCGCGCGGACCACGTCGCCGTCGGGCACGTCGTACTCGAACGCGTCGGCGTAACTGCGCAGCGCCACCCGACGCCTGTCCGGTGCGCTCGCCGCGCCGGTGATCACGCCGCGCCCGAGGAACGAGAACGGGTTGCTGGTGCCTGTCGTCGGCAGGGTCACCTGGCCGACAGAGGCCAGCGGCGTCGTCGCCCCCGGTGTCAGCGCGGCGGTCGGGGCGTACAGGAAGACGGTGCCGCTGCCGCCCTTCGTGACGACCACCGGCCGATCGGACGCGTCGAGCAGCAACGCCTCCGCGTCGTGCGGGCGGTCCGGGTACGTCATCCGGTGCAGCACCGGCTCGTCCGCTCCGGGAGCGAGCCGCCAGAGGGCGATCGTGGCCCGGGAGTGGTCGTTGTCGCCGATGTCGGCGACCCAGACGGTGCCGTCGCGGCCGATGGCCAGGTCCTCGGTGTCGCGGGGGCGGGACGGATAGGCCACCGCCCGGAGCACCGCGCAGCGCTTGTCGAGGAAGAAGATCCGGCGGCGGGCCTCGTCGTCGGCACCGTCGTTGATCACCACGTACCCGTCGTCGGTGGCGACCATGCCGGAGAGCTCCCGCAGCCGGTTGTCGCGCACCTGGCACACCGGCGTCCCCGCTGCCGCCGCCCCCGCCGCCGCGGGCGGTGTCAGCACGACGGCCGGCGTCACCACCCCGGCGAGCAGCGCCGCCAGCGCCGTACCCGCGCGGGCACGCCGCCCCCAGGTCAACCGCCCGCGTACCCGCATCGCCCACCCTCCTCGTCGCGGCCGGGACCGGCCACCTGCCCATCCTGGCCGATCCCGGCCACCGGCGTGGTCGGCGCGGGTAGGTAGTCGTACGCGTCGTCGACGTGCGCTCACCCCGCGCGTACCCGCGCTTCCAGGTTCGGCTCGGGCGCCGGTCGTGCTGGTTGCGCCGAACGGTCCCGAAAATCACGCCGCACCGCCGCTGGATCTGTCGTACCCGTAGTCCATGATCGTGTCGTCGCAGCGCCGCCGGCTTCCGGTGGGCGTGCGCGGCACCCTGATTTCTGTCGATGGTGGGAGGGCGTGACGTGACGGACGCCGACGGCGCCGGATGGCGGCGGTGCAGCGTGCTGGTGGTGGTGCCGCCAGCACGGCCCCGCAAGTTGGCCAAGGTGCCTTTCGTCGAGCTGGCCGACGGTCGGTTGCAGGGCGTCGTCTCGAGCGGGTCGGACGTCGAGCGGGTGTACGTCTCGTCGGTCTCCGCCGGCACGCACGCCTACCACTGCAGCACCAACAACAACCGGCCCTGCGGTGGCTTGCGCGGCGCCCCGTGCAAACACCTGCACGCGCTGGCCGACGAGGCGCTGCTCCAGTACGGCTCCGCGCGGGTGGCCCGCTACCTGCGGGTCGACATCGGCGACGGAGTGGACAGCGGCGCGGAGCTGCTGGCCCTACTGGACGGGCAGCAAGAGGCCGCCTCGGCGGCGATGGTGTTCAGTCGCTTCCTCCGCCACCTTTCCTACCTGGAACTGCCCGACAGCACTGTCGCTCTCCCCGAGTTGCACTGGTTCCCGGCGACGGGAGCGACCCGCTGATGCGCGGCACCCAGGTCGCCCAACTGCGCGAGGCGCCGGTCGGGTTGGCCGATGCGCTCGACGTGGTCGCCGGCTTCGACGATGCGCTCACCAACGGCTTCGGCCGGATCGGCGAGCGGGACAAGGCGGCGCTGACCGCGGTGGCCGACGCGGTGGCTGGCACGCCGTTGGCCGACGCGGTCGCCGCCGCGGTCGGCGCGATCACCGCCGGGTCGGTGACTCCGGAGCACCTCACCGTCCTCGCCGGGGCACGCTCGGCGCTGCTTGGCGCGGCCCACGACGCCCTACTCGGGCAGTGCGACGCGGCCCTGGGCCGGGCTCGTTCACCCTGGACCGCCCCGGGCGCCGCGCCCAGCGACACGCCGCCGGCCCTCGCTGGCGCCCGAGCGTGGTGGCACGAGGTGGCGGTCACCGGGTGGCGGGGCGTCGACCACGAGCTGCTCACCGCCGCCGCGACGGTGGTCGAGGCCGCGCTGGCCGTGCCGGCGTCACGACGGATCGCGGTGCTGCTCGACGGTCTCGCCGCGGAGCTACGGGCCTGCGTGCCGGTTGCCACCATGGCGCAGGTGCCGGCCCGCCGCTGGGGCGACCTCTGGGCCCGGGGCGTGCTGCTCACCGAAGGCACGCAGCAGAGCGACGAGGCACCACGGGTCTCCGGGCGACTGCTGCCCCTCGGCGTGGACGTGCACACCCACGACACGGCCGTGCAGGTTCAGCTGCACGCCGTCCTGGAGCCGGCCGGCGGCGGGCAGCCGCAGCTGATCCGCACGGCGGTCGCCGCCGCCAAGGTGGACACCATCGTCGGGCCAGCCGTCTGGCGGCTGTTGTCCGCGCACCCGCTCCTGCTCACCGCCCTGGCCGAGCACCGGGCACTGACCGTCACCGACCTGCCGCTGCGCGGCGGCGACCTGGGCTGGGCCGACGATCGGGTCCGGCTCGACGAGCCCGCCGATCCGTTCGCGACGGCCCGGGTGTTGTTGCCCGCCGCCAACGCGGCCGCGACCGCCCCACTGGACCGGCACCCGGCGGGCATCGCCGAGCCCGTGCTCGTCGAGGGCAACCCGGTCCGCGACGAGGACGGGACACTCGCCGTCGACGTGGACGGCGAACGGGTCGTGCTGGCTGTCGACCGGTTGCCGGCCACCGGCCCCCTCACCACCGACCTGGTCGCCACCGCGTCGGCCTGCCTGGGCCTGCTGCGCTGGGACGACGGCCAATGGCAGCTTCAACCGTTGGCGGTGCGCGCCACGGTGAAGCGGCGGGTGGTGCAGGCGCACAACGGAGATTGGGCGTGCGGCGTGACCGATCCGAAGATCGCCAAGGAGGAGGCCCGAGCGGGTGACGCCGTGGCCGTGCTGCGCGAGCGCGCGGGACGGTTGCTGCGCCGATGACCGAGCCGACCGCTGACGGGGCGTCCACCGACGCCAACCGCCGACAGGTTCTCTACTGGCGGCTGCTGTCCCGCCTGTTCGACCGCGACGAGCAACCCAGCCTGGAGTCGGCGAGCGTGGCCGTGGTGGAGGACCTCGGGTTACCCGCCACCCTGTTGGACCCGGCGGTCTCGGTGGACACCGTCGTGCAGCGCTTCCCGGCACTCGCGGCGGAGCTGCGAGGGCTGCTCACCTCCGACGACGTGCCGGACGACAGCGACCCTGGTGACGCCGCGACCTTCCGGCCCGGCGAGGCCGAGGTGCGCCGGGCGGCGCTGGTGTCGAAGGTGCTGCTCAACGTGTTCGCCACCGGCTCCGGCCCGGTCAGCGCCACCCAGTTGGCCCGGTGGCAGTCCGACGCCGGCTGGTTCGAGCAGGCCCTCGCTTGCGAGCCCGGCGAGTTGCGCCGCCAGAGCGGCGGGCTGGGCGGCACCCTCGCCGGGCTGGAGGGTGACCTGGTCCGGCGGATGCACCTGCGGGAGGTGCTGGCCGACCCCACGCTGGCCAGTCAGCTGACTCCGAGCATGTCGCTGATCGAGCAGTTGCTGCGCGACAAGGCCAACCTGTCCGGCGTGGCGCTGGCCAACGCGAAGGCGCTGATCCGACGCTTCGTCGACGAGGTCGCCGAGGTGCTTCGGACGCAGGTGCAACAGACCAGCGTCGGCACCCTGGACCGGTCGGTGCCGCCCAAGCGGGTGTTCCGCAACCTGGACCTCGACCGGACCATCTGGCAGAACCTGACCAACTGGAGCCCGGACGACGAACGGCTCTACGTCGACCGGCTCTACTACCGGCACACGGCGCGGCGTACGACGCCGTCCCGGCTCATCGTCGTTGTCGACCAGTCCGGCTCCATGGTCGACTCGATGGTCAACTGCACGATCCTCGCTTCGATCTTCGCCGGGCTGCCGAAGGTCGACGTGCACCTCGTCGCGTACGACACCCGGGCGCTGGATCTCACCCCGTGGGTGCACGACCCGTTCGAGGTGCTGCTGCGTACCCAGTTGGGTGGCGGCACCGACGGCACGGCGGCGCTGACGCTGGCCCGGCCCAAGATCGCCGAGCCGAAGAACACGGTGCTGGTATGGATCTCCGACTTCTACGAGGTCAACCACCAGGCGGTCTTCGACGGGCTCCAGGCCATGCACCGTTCCGGCGTCAAGGTCATCCCGGTCGGCTCGGTCAGCAGCTCCGGGCAGCAGAGCGTCAACCCCTGGTTCCGGCAACGCTTGAAGGACCAGGGCACCCCGGTCATCTCCGGCCACATCCGCAAGCTCGTCGTCGAGCTGAAGAACTTCCTCACCTAGGAGAGCAACCCCTCATGTCCGAGATGCTGCGCGCCCCCGCCGAGGTCACGTACGCCGACGAGCTGGACTTCCTCGAGTCGGTCGACACCGGCCCGAAGCCGTTCTCGTGGCGGCTGAGCCCGCGCATGGTCCGGCTGTTCGTCCTCGGTTCCGAGCGGGCCGACGGCCTCGACCGGGAGATCCCGCAGAAGTGGTTCGGTGACCGCAGCTTCGTCGAGCGCAGCATCGTCACCCTGGCCTCGGATCGCGGCCTGCTGCTCATCGGCGACCCCGGCACCGGCAAGAGTTGGCTGGCCGAGTTGCTGGCCGCCGCGATCTGCCGCAATTCGACACTCGTCGTGCAGGGCACCGCCGGCACCACCGAGGACCACATCAAGTACTCGTGGAACGTGTCCATGGTGATCGCCAAGGGGCAGTCCCGGGCTTCGATGATTCCGTCGCCGATCATGACGGCGATGGAGCGCGGGGTGATCGGCCGCGTCGAGGAGCTGACCCGCTCCACAAGCGACGTGCAGGATGCGCTGATCTCGATCCTCTCCGAGAAGTACGTCGCCATCCCCGAGTTGGAGCAGGACAACATCGTCTTCGCCCAGCCCGGCTTCTCGATCATCGCCACCGCCAACAGCCGCGACCGGGGCGTCAACGACCTCTCCTCGGCGCTCAAACGGCGCTTCAACTTCGTCCGGATCCCGGTGGTCACCAACAAGCGCAGCGAGGCCGAGATCGTCCGCTTCCGCACGGAGGAGCTGCTGCGCCGGCACCAGATCGAGCTGGACGTGCCACCCACCCTGCTGGACATCCTGCTACAGAGCTTTGCCGACCTGCGAGCCGGTGCCGCCGCGGCGACCAGCGACGACGAGAAGTTGGAGTCGGCGTTGTCCACCGCCGAACAGATCGGCGTGCTGGAGGACGCCATCCTGCACAGCCAGTTCTTCGGCGACCGCACGCTGCGGGCGGCCACGATCGCCGGGTCGCTGGTCGGGTCGCTGGCCCGGCGCAGCCCGGAAGACCTGGCGATCCTCAACAAATACCTGCACGGCGTGGTGGAGCCGCGGGCACGCAAGGACGACGACGGGTGGGCGGGCTTTCTGGACGGTGGTCGTCAGGCGATTGCGTCCCTGTCGTGACCGCACCGACCGCCGCCGGCACGTTCGGCGCACTGCGCGAGCAGCTCAGCGACGCGGTCTCCGCGTTCGCGGGCTCCCCCGACGCACTCGGTGAGATCCTGGCCGGCATGGTCGACGACGTCGACCGCGCGCTCGGCGAGCGGCTGGAGATCTTCCCGGTCTGCCATCATTCACCAGCCTCCGCTCTGGCGATGGTGCGGCGGCTCCGGGCCAAGCAACCTCGGGTGATCTATCTGGAGCTGTGCGAGGATCTTCAGCCGCTGCTCGGGGAGCTGCGCAACTGCCGTCTGCCGGTCGCGGTGCAGGCGTTCGCGTCGGAGCTGTCCGGTTTCCCCGCCGACTGGGGTCCGCTCAGCGTTGTCGCCCCGATCACCGAGGCGTCGGCGGAATACCAGGCCATCGCGTACGCGCTGGAGACCCCGGGCGTGGAGCTGGTGCTCGTGGACCGCTCGACCGACCACGTCTTCCAGTGGTCACCGCGCACCAGTCCGGCGGCCGACGACGACACCGGGGCTGACGCGGGCGACGAGTCCGGGCTGCACGGCGACGCCGTCGGGGTGGAGATCGGTGACCTGCGGCCCCGGTTCGCCGAGTTGGAGGCCTACCTGCTGCACCACGGCAAGGTGCGGCACTGGTCGGAGTGGTGGGACCAGTACGTCGAACGCCCGCTCGCCGGCGCCGACTACGACACCTACCGGCAGGTGATGGTGCTGATCGGCAGCCTGTTCCGGCGATTGCGCCCAGCCGACTCGGACCGCCTGGGCCGGGACGAGGACCGCGAGCGGTACATGTGGACGCGAATGCGTCAGCACCTGGCCGCTTCCGGCGTCGATGCCGCCGACTGCCTCTACGTCTGCGGCGCGTTCCACGCCGCCAGCCGGGTCGAGCAGTTCGGGCTGGGCTCGGCCGCGGCCGATTTCGAGATCACGCCACGCACCGACACCCGCTGGCGGTACGGGCTGATTCCGTCAAGCCACTCCGCGATCGAGGCGCAGTTCAGCCTGGCACCCGGCTCGGTGTCGATCGCGGCGGCGACCTGGACGACGGCGGTGAGCCGGCACCGGCTGTCCCCGTACCGGCTGGACGGACAACGCACCGCGCCGACCCGCGGCCGGCGGGGCCTCGCCACGACGATGCCCTCGCCGGTGGCCGGTCCGGTCAGCGACTCCCTCACCAGATTCCTCGCCGCACCACCCGACCTGGACGGCTTGGACGAGGCGGAGCTGCGCGGCTGGTGCGTCGACATCGTCCGGCTGGCCCGCCGCAACGGCTACCTGGCCAGCACGGCCGACGCGATCGCCGTCTTCGAGACCTCGGTCCTCCTGGCTGGCCTGCGCAATCGGGCTCGACCCACCCCGTACGACTTCGCCGACGCCGCGGTTACCTGTATCGAGAAGGACGTGGTGCCCGGCCGGAGGGACGTGCGGCGGCTCTGCGAGATCCTGCTGGGCGGCGACCGGATCGGTCAGGTCGGTTACGACGCCCTGCCGCCACTGGCCCGTGACGTCCTCGACCGACTCCAGCCGCTCGGCCTCGCCCTCGAGAAGCGGACCGTACAGCGGGCGCTGCTGGATCTGACCGGCCAACCGGAGCTGGCCCGTTGCTCAGACCTGCTGTGGATCCTGCGGCACCTGCTGCCACCGGACGCGGTGCGTCCGATCATGGGTGAGCGCCGGCTCGGACACCGCTCGATCCAGGAGAGCTGGGATCTGGCGCTCGGCCGCAACCAACGCGCGCTGATCGAGCTGGGCTACGAAGGGGTCACCGTCGAGCAGGTGCTGGAGCAGCGACTGCGCCGGGCGGTACGCGGCCCTGACGCCACCGCCTCCGATGCGCTCGCCGCCGTCGAGGACGCGATCCGGCTGCTCGACAGCCCGCGGCTGGTCGACGAACTGGGCGCGCGGGCGGTGGACCTGCTCGGTGCCGAGCGCACCGCTGACGGCGCCCCGGACGTGCTGCGCCGCATCCGTCGCCTGCTGGCCCACTACCGGGCCACCAGGCCGATCCTGCCGGCCTGGTGCGAGGCGTTCGTGACCACCGGCTACGCGCACTACTGCACCCTGCTGCCGACGGCCATCGCCGCGGAGGAGACGGAGGTCCGACAGGTTGCCGCGATGCTCGGCTTCCTGTTCTCCATGGAGGGCTTGGCGCTGTCCCTGGGCTGCGACAGGTCCCAGTTGGAGTTGGCTGTCGCGCAGTCACACCCGACGGCACCGGCGAAGGTGGCCCTGCTCTGGGCGGGCCAACACCAGCTCGGCGTGCTGCCGCTGGCCGAGCTGCGGGCCCGGTGCGCCGACCTGCTGACCAACCCGCTGGTGGTGCCCGCCTTCCCGCAGTATCTTGCCGGGCTCGTGCACGCGCTGGAGCCGGTGCCCGGGTTGGCGCCGTTCGTCGTCGAGACGATGTCCACCGCCTTCGCCCGGCTGCCCGACCCGGTGCTGCTGCCCTGGTTGCCAACCCTGATCACGACAATGCGCGACCAGGGGCCGGAGCTGGTCCCGATGCTGGTCCGCGAGGCGGGACGCACCTTCCCGGGGGCGCTGACCGAGCTGGATGCCTGGATTCCGCCGTGGCTGACACCCCCGCCCCCGACGCGGGAGGCGGTCACGACCGCCGCGCCGCAGCGGCAGGTGGGCCTGCTGCTCGTCGCCCATCCGGAGACGGTCGACGCGGTCGCCGGCCTGCTCGGTCACGACGGCGGGTGGCTGCCAGCGGAAGATCCACCCGCCGACCTGAGCGGAGCGGCCGCGCTGCTGGCCACCCATCCGGAGACCCTGGAAGCCGTAGCCGCGTTCCGGGCCGGTTCGGCCACTGGTCGACGCGATACGGCCGCCAGGCGTGAGGTCGACCGCGACGGGTAGGCAGCGGCCCGGCGGCATGTCGACAACCGCCGGGCAGGAGGCTCCGATGAGCACGTACTCAGATGATCAGGGCGACACGTTCCCTCCCCCGGAGGCGGACGCCCACGAGCAACGGCAGGACGCCGTCGACTACGGGCCGCCGGACCGGGTGTCGGGTGACGTCGACCCGGAAGCGTCCGAGGCGGACCTGGCCGAGCAGGGCGCCTTCCCGGCGGGCACGCTCGAGGAGGTGACGTCGCTGCCGGCAGACGCCAACCCGGCCGACGCCCTCGAACAGCGCCAGGAAATCCCCACCCGCGACGAGGGCCGTCGTACCTGACGCGCACACCGCCGGCCCGGCCGTCCACTCCGGGGGCAGGGTTGCCACCGCGTGTGATGCCGGTGAGTCATCAAGATGACTCACCGGCATCACGCTCGTGCGGACGTCGCCGCCCGGACGCTCGGCTCGACCGGCCACGCCCGTGCGGGATCAGCGCGAACGGGATGCCGATGAGCAGGTACAGGGCGACCGCGCCACCGATCACCTCGGCCAGGTCGGTGGCCATGGCGACCAACCCGGCCTGCACCCACATCAGCCGGTTGAGCGGCCGGGGCAGTCGCTCCCGACACAGCTCGGGCCGCCTGTAGTGGAGTCGCTCTCGACGTCGCCAGTTCGTCGGTGACCATCGAACGCCTCCCCGTCGGCACGATTCCGCGCCGGATCTGCCCGCCCCGCCGCGCCGCGCTTGACAGCGGCGAGGGCACCGATGAAGCTGTCTATTAGTCCTACTGTCGTAGGACAACAGGAAGGATCATCACGAGTGATCGAGTTCGTGTTGGACAGCCGGTCGAAGGTGAACACCTACATGCAGCTCGTGCAGCAGGTGAAGCAGGCGCTGCGCGTCGGCCTGCTGACGCCGGGCGACCAGTTGCCGAAGGTCCGGGACGTCGCGCAGTCACTGGCGATCAACCCGAACACGGTGCTGAAGGCGTACCGGGAGCTGGAGATCGAGGGTCTGGTCGGTGGCCGACCCGGGGTGGGCACCTTCGTGCGGCGCACCCTGGCCGGCGCGTCCCTGCCCAACCAGGCCGAGCTACGCGAGGACCTGGTCGCCTGGTTGCAGCGCGCGCAGGCCGCGGGCCTCTCAGCCGAGGACGTCATCGCCCTGGTGGAGACCACGCTGCGCGCCACCCTCGCCGACGACACCCCGCAGAAGGAGCCCGCCTGAGCGAGCGCGGCGAGCGAACCACAAGGCACCGAAGCAAGCGCCGCACCGCCACGAGGCGACGGGCGCGGCGGATCGAGAGGACAGAGGATGGACATGGTCTTGGAGGCCGACCGGCTGGGCAAGCGGTACGGCAGCACGTGGGCGTTGCGGGACTGCTCGCTGCACCTGCCGGCCGGCCGGATCGCCGCGCTGGTCGGGCCGAACGGTGCGGGCAAGAGCACGCTCCTGCACCTGGCCGTCGGGTTGCTCAAGCCCGACGCGGGCGAGGTGCGCGTGTTCGGCAGATCCCCGTACGGCGACACGGAAGGGCTGGCCGACATCGGGTTCGTCGCCCAGGACACCCCGCTCTACCGGGACTTCACCGCGGCCGAGTTGGTCATCGCCGGTGGCAAGCTGAACAGACGGTGGGACGCGATGCTGGCCCGCCAGCGACTGGCGCAGCTCGGCATCCCCCCGGACCGTCCGGTCGGCAAGCTCTCCGGCGGCCAACGGGCGCAGGTCGCGCTCGCCCTCGCGTTGGCCAAGCAGCCCCGGCTGCTGCTGCTCGACGAGCCGGTGGCCAGCCTCGACCCGCTGGCCCGGCGGGAGTTCCTCCAGTCGCTGATGGGCAGCGTCGCGGAATCCGGCACCACGGTCCTGCTCTCCTCGCACCTGCTGGCCGACCTGGAACGCGTCTGCGACTACCTGATCGTGCTCAACTCCGCCCAGGTGCAGCTCACCGGCGCGGTCGACGATCTGGTCGCCGAGCACCGCCAACTGGTCGGCCCCCGGCACGACGGCGGCGTCATCGGGGGCGTCGCCGCCGTGGTCCGGGCCAGCCACACCGATCGGCAGTCCACGCTGCTGGTCCGCACCGACGGCCCGGTCACCGACCCGGCCTGGACGGTCCGCGAGGTCAGCCTGGAGGACGTCGTGCTGGCCTATCTGGCCGAGGGCACCACGCCGACCAGGCACAGCGAGTGGGGAGTGGCGGCATGATCTGGTTGACCTGGCGGCAACACCGCAAGCAGGCGTTCTACACAGTGCTGGGGCTCGTGGCGCTGGCCGCCCTGCTGGTGCCCATCGGCCTGGCCATGCGGAACACCTACGCCGACCTCGGGCTGACGGACTGCGCCAGCCAACTCGCCCGCGCCGACGTGGCGCAGGCGACCCGGGAGACCTGCGATGCGGGCTTCCGGCGCTTCGGCGATCGGTACTCCAGTCTCAGTCTGGTGGCCGTACTGTTGATCACCCTGCCGGTCCTTGTCGGCCTCTTCTGGGGCGCGCCGCTTGTCGCCCGCGAGGTGGAGCACGGCACACACCGGTTCGTCTGGACCCAGGGCATCGGCCGGACCCGGTGGGCCCTGGTGAAGTTCGGGCTGGTGGGCGCGGCGGCGCTGGTCCTCGCGACGATCTACGGCCTAGGCATGTCCTGGTGGGTCGATCCGCTCACCAAGTCCGCGCACGAGGGCCGATTCGGCATGATCATCTTTGATCTCCAAGGCATCGTCCCGATCGGGTACACCCTGTTCGCCGTGGCGCTCGGCGTTTTCGCCGGCACCGTCTGGAAGCGGATGCTGCCCGCCATGGGCATCACCCTTGCCGGCTACATCGGCGTCCGGGCGGCGGTGGAGCTGCTGGCCCGACGGCACTACCAGCCGGCCCGCACCCAGACCTTCTCGACCGAGGGGGAAGGGCCACCGGAGGTCAGTCGGGGGGACTGGGTCCTCGCCCAGGGCGTCCGGAACCCCGACGGGACGATGATCGCGGAGGGCGGCCGGATCCAGTGTCCGCCGGGCGGCAAGGGCCCGGACGGTCGGGTCTGCGGTGCGGAGTGGGGGCTGGAGCCGGGCGCGTACAACTGGCAGCTGTACCAACCGGCGGACCGGTTCTGGCTGTTCCAGGGGATCGAGACCGGCATCTTCGTCGCCCTGGCCGTGCTCCTGCTCTACCTCGCCATCCGCCGGGTGCGTCGGATCGCGTAGCCGCTCGACGGGTGATCGCCGGGGCCACGGGGCTCGGCGATCACCCGCCCGGCGGGCCGTCGACGGTCCGCGCAGTCGGATTCCGGCCCGTCGCCTACGCGACTCAACGTGCCGATCAACTCACCCTCAGTGCTCCGATGTGGACTCCGGGCCCGGGTTGGCCGGGCCACAGGGATGGGAGCACGCGTGAAGTCCAGAATCCTCCGTCGGGTCGCCGCGTCGGCCGTGGCGCTCGGCTGCGCCGTGCTGGGCGCGGTGGTGTTGTCGCCCTCGCCGGCGACGGCCAGCCCGATCCGCAACGCCACCGCCTGGTCGGTGCTGCTGTGCAAGTTCAGCGACAAGCCGGCGGAGCCACAACCGACGTCGCACTTCGCCAACTTCCTCACCGCGACCGGGGTCGGCACCGGCGGCGTGGCGGACTACCTCGCCGACCAGTCCGGCGGGCGGGTGTCCCTGGCCGGCTCGGTGGTGCGGGGCTGGTATTCGATGCCGTACACGTTGGCGCAGTTCCAGTCGATCGACAGGTGGACCCGGATCCAGCGCTGCGTGGACACCGCGGCGACCGCCGGCTACGCGGTGCCCGCCGGCAACCGGATCGCGGTCATGCTCAACGACTGGGTGGATTCCGGCGCGGCCGGCGGCCGGGTGCTGCTCGACCCGGGCGCCTGGAACGTCGGCTTCGCCGCGCACGAGATGCTGCACGGCTACAACCTGGGCCACTCGTTCTCCAACGACACGACGTACCAGAACGCGCCCTGGTCCCAACCGGGCGAGTACGACGACCCGTGGGACGAGATGAGCGCGATGAACATCTACGCGTTCACCACCGCGAACTACGGCACGAGCGCGGTCGGGCTCAACGGTCCGCACCGCGACGAGCTGGGCTGGCTGCCGAAGAACCGGATCCTCACCATGGCCGCCGACGGGGTTGGCTCGCGCACCGTCACCCTGGCCCCGCTGGAGGTGCCCGCCGCGAGCGGCACACAGCTGATCCGGATCCCGTTCGACCCGGCCGACCTGTTCCGCTACTACACCGTCGAGTTCCGCCGCAAGACCGGCTGGAGCGCCGGCATCCCCGCCGACACCGTGCTGCTGCACGAGGTCCGCAACGGCACCCCCACCCTGCTGCGTACCGGGCCCGGCGGCGGCCCGGCCCAGTCGCTCAACGCCAACGGTGTGCAGATCGGCGTGAACTGGCTCTCCGGCAACACCGCGTCGGTGACCGTGACCACCGACGTGGTCAACCGCTGCCTCCAGGGGTACGTCTGGCGCGAGGCCCGTGCCGGCGACCTCGTCTGTGTCACCGGCGCCACCCGCAGCCAGGTGTCGGCGGACAACGCCGCCGCCGCGAGCCGCTGGGTGAACGGCCCGTACGGCCCGCACACCTGCGTCAGCGGGTACGTGTGGCGTGAGGCGTACGCCGGGGACGACGTCTGCGTCACCGGGGCGCAGCGCAGCCAGGCCGCCGCGGACAACGCCGCCGCCGCGTCCCGGCGCAACCCGGCCCGCCTGGTGTCCGGCCCGAACACCTGCGTCAGCGGGTACGTCTGGCGCGACGCCGACCAGTCCGACTACGTCTGCGTCAGCGGCACGACCCGCTCCCAGGTGCTGGCGGACAACGCGGTCGCCACGAGCCGCTGGGTCAGTGGCCCGTACGGCCCGCACACCTGCGTCGCCGGGTACGTGTGGCGCGAGGCGTTCATCGGCGACGACGTCTGCGTCACCGGGACACAGCGCAGCCAGGCCGTCGCCGACAACGCCGCCGGCCCCGGCCGGGTGCTGCGGCCGGCCGGCTGACCGACCGCGCCCCCGGTGGGTCGACCACCGGGGGCGCATCCCTCGGGCGGGTCAGCCGGCCAGTCGCCGGTAGCGGGCGTACGGGAACCGCGCCGTCAGTACGACGGTGGTGAACGACAGGAAGACGGCACACACACCCGGGTGCCCGTCGCGCGGTCGTGGACTACTCGGTGGGCCCGATCTGGCCGGCCACGCCGACGTTCAGCGGGTCGGCAAGGAGTTTGTCGAAGGCCAACTCGGCGGCGCCGATGAGAACGGCGTCGCGGCCGAGTGCCGCGGCGCGCAGCCGCAGGTGCTCGCGGGAGGCGGGCAGCGGCATGGTGTCCAACCGCTCGCGAACGACGTCCGCCCCGGCGGTGAAGATGTGGCGCAGCGACCCGCCGAACACCACAGCGTCCGGGTTGACCACGTTGACCAGGTTGGCCACCCCGAAGCCGAGCCACTCGGCGACCTGCTCGACCGCGGCGCGGGCGGTGCGGTCGCCGTCCGCCGCCGCGCGCAGGACCTCGGCCACCGCACCGCGGTCGCTCGGGTCACGGCCCGCGTGCCGCAACAGCGCGGCTTCGGAGATCTCGGTCTCCCAGCAGCCACGTGAGCCGCAGCCGCAGGGCAGACCGTTCGGGTTGACGACCATGTGGCCGACCTTGCCGCTGTGGCCGCGGTGGCCGATCACCAGTCGGCCACCGACGATGATGCCGGCGCTGATGCCGAGGTCGCCGTGCAGGTAGATGACGTCGTGGATGCCCACCGCCACGCCCCGGACGTGCTCGGCCAGCCCGGCGATGTCGGCCAGGTCACCGGCCACGAAGCCGGGTGTTCCCGTGAACTCCGCCTCCAGTGCGACGGCGAGTGTCTCGTCGAGGCTGGCGACCCGGATCCGGCCGTCCGGGTCGCGGGTGGTGTCGGTGACCGCGGCGGCGCCGCCGACCAGCAGGGCGTCGGTGGCCACGGACCGTTCCATGTCCCGGACCAGGCCGGCGAGGGGTCCGACGGCGTCGGTCGCCGACATGCCGCTGGGTCGCGGGATCTCCCGCCGGTCGAGGATCTGCCCACCGAGGCCGACCCGGGCGGCACGTAGCCGGTCCGCGTCGATGCTCAACGCGTGGGCGTAGACCCGGTCGGAGCGGGGACTGACCACCAGTGACGGGCGACCGGCGCGGCGGGCGGTGGTCGGCGCCTCCTCGCTGACCAGGCCGCTGGCGACCAGGTCGGCGGCGAGGGCGCCGATGGTGCTGCGGTTGAGGCCGAGCCGGCCTGTCAACTCGGCGCGGGACGTCGGCCCGTGCAGGTGGACGTAGCGCAGCACGGCGCCGAGGTTCTGCCGCCGGATCTCCTCCTGGCTGGCGCCGGGGACCGACGGCGGCGGGGATTCGGTGGTGCGGCCGACGCCGGCTGGCCTGGCCCGGACGGGTGTCGCCACGGTCAGACCTCCTTCCGGGTCGAAGCCGGTTGGCGCGGGGGCGCGAGGACGCCGATGGGTCCCGGTAGAGGAGACCCGGGACCCATCGGCGTTGCTGCCTACCGTGCGGTGATTACTTGGTGAGCGGCGCGAGCTTCGGGTCGGTGGCGTACGCCTCGGCCGCGTTCGCCTTGGTGACGGCGACCGGCGGGAGGAGGTACGTGTCGACGACCTTGCTGCCGTTGTTGTAGGACTTGGTGTCGTTCACCTGCGGCTTGTCACCGGCCTGGAGAGCCTTGACCATGTTGATGGTCTCCTTCACCAGGTTGCGGGTGTCCTTGTTGATCGTCATGTACTGCTCGCCCTTGACGATCGACTTGACCGACTCGACCTCGGAGTCCTGGCCGGTGACGACCGGGATCGGCTTGCCGGCGCCCTTGACCGAGGTCAGGATGGCGCGGGCCAGGGTGTCGTTCGGGGAGAGGACGCCGTCGAGCGGCTTGGTGCCGTAGGTCGAGGTCAGCAGCTGGTCCATGCGGGCCTGCGCACCCTCGGCCTTCCAGCCCTGGATGGCGGTCTGCTTGACCTCCTTCTGACCGGAGGCGACGACAACGTTGCCCTTGTCGATCTCGGGCTTGAGCACGCTCATCGCACCGTCGAAGAAGACACCGGCGTTGTTGTCGTCCGGCGAGCCGGAGAACAGCTCGATGTTGTACGGGCCGTTCGGCTTCTTGGCCTTCATGCCGTCCAGCAGGGCCTGGCCCTGGAGCTGGCCGACCTTGAAGTTGTCGAACGCGACGTAGTAGTCGAGGTCCGGGGTGTTCTTGATCAGGCGGTCGTACGCGATGACCTTCACGCCGGCCTGGTGCGCCGCGGCGACCTGGGTCGACAGCTGCGCGGCGTCGGTCGCGCCGATGACGATGACCTTGGCGCCCTTGGTGACCATGGCGGTGATCTGGGCCTGCTGGTCGGCGACAGTGGTCGACGCGCCGGCGTACTGCACGTCACCCTGGAAGCCGGCCTCCTTGAGACCGTTGGTGAACAGGTCACCGGCGAGGACCCAGTTCTCCGAGGTCTTGGCCGGGAGGGCCACGCCGATCAGCGAGTTGGCCGCGAAGCCCTTGGCCGCATCGCCCTTGGAACCGGAGTCGCCGTCACGGCCGGAGCCGCAACCGGCGAGGGCCAGCATGGCGGCGGCGCTGATGGCGACCACCGACGTGCCGAAGAATTTACGCATGGTGAGGACTTGCCTTTCTGGATGTGGAACGGGGTGGTGAGGGGTCGGTGGCCGTCAGCCGGACACCGCTGCCTTGGCGGGCTCGCGCTCCGCGTCCGGCGGTGAGGCGGAGTCGTCGCGGCGGAACGGCCGCATCAGGCTCCCGATGATGGAGAAGCGCCCCTGGCTCTTGTTGTAGACGTCGACCGCGACGGCCAGCAGCAGGACCAGGCCCTTGATGATCTGGACCTTGTCGGTGCCCACGCCTTCGAGCTGGAGGCCGTTGTTGAGCACGGCCATGACGAGACCACCGACGATCGAGCCGCTGATGGTGCCGATACCGCCGGCGACGGCAGCGCCACCGATGAAGACCGCGGCGATGGCGTCCAGCTCCCAGCCGTTGCCGTCCTGCGGTCCGGAGGCCGCCGAACGGGCCACGAAGATCATGCCGGCCAGCGCGGCCAGGACGGACATGTTCATCATGACGAAGAAGTTGACCCGCTTGAGCTTCACGCCGGACAACTCGGCCGCCCGGGAGTTGCCGCCCACCGCGTAGATGTGCCGGCCACCTGCCGTGTTGCGGGTGTAGAAGGAGTAGGCGATCACCAGAACCAGCAGGATGATGCCGGAGATCGGGAAGCTGGTGCCCACCCGACCGCTGGCGAAGCGCAGCGCCGCGAAGGCGATCACGCCGACCATGACGGCCATTCGCAGCACCGAGATCCACATGGGCGCCGGGTCGGCGTCCATGGCCCGACGGGTCTTACGGGCCTGAAGCTCGCGCCACACCACAGCCACCGCGGCGGCCAGGCCGAGCAGCAGCGTCGCGTTGTTGTAGCCGGTGTTCGGGCCGAACTCGGGCAGGAACCCGGAGCCGATGTCCCGGAAGCCCTCCGGCACCGGAATGCTCTGCGCGTTGCCGATGAACTGGTTGCCACCGCGGAAGAGCAGCATGCCGGCCAGGGTGACGATGAACGCCGGCACCCCGATGTAGGCCACCCAGAACCCCTGCCAGGCGCCGATCACCGCGCCGATGGCGAGGCCGAACACGATGGCGGCGGGCCACGGCAGGTCCCACTCGGTCATCGACTTGGCGACCAGGATGCCGGTGAAGGCCGCGACCGAGCCGACCGACAGGTCGATGTGCCCGGCGACGATCACCATGAGCATGCCGATGGCCAGGATCAGGATGTACGAGTTCTGCTGGAACAGCGCGATCAGGTTGTCCGAGCGCAGCGTCAGCCCGTTGGTCCAGATCTGGAAGATCAGGACGATCGCCACCAGGGTGAAGATCATCCCGAACTGGCGCGCGTTGGAGGTCGTACCTCCAAACAGATTCTTCTGAAGGTCCTTGATACGGCTCATCGGGAGGCCAACTTCTTCGTCGAGGTCATCTGCTTCATGAGGTTTTCCGGGGTGGCGTCCGCCCGGGCGATCTCGCCCGTGATGGCGCCTTCGAACACGGTGTAGATGCGGTCGCAGAGCCCGATCAGCTCAGGGAGCTCCGAGGAGATGACGATGACGCCCTTCCCCTGGTCGGCGAGCCGCTGGATGATGCCGTAGATCTCGTACTTGGCGCCCACGTCGATGCCGCGCGTCGGCTCGTCGAGGATCAGCAGGTCCGGGTCGGTGAACATCCACTTCGCCAGGACGACCTTCTGCTGGTTGCCGCCGGAGAGCTTGGAGACGCTCTCGTCGACCGTCGGGGCCTTGGTCCGCAACTCCTTGCGGTACGCCTCGGCCGCCTGGTACTCCTCGACCTCGTCCAGGACGCCGTGGTGGGAGATCTTGGACAGCTTGGCGGCCACCGTCGACGTCTTGATGTCGTCGAGCAGGTTGAGGCCGATCGCCTTGCGGTCCTCGCTGACGTACGCGAGCCCGTTGTCGATCGCGTCCGCGACCGACTTCAGGACGATCTCCTTGCCGTCCTTGATGATCGTGCCCGACTCGTACACCCCGTAGGAGCGGCCGAAGATGCTCATCGCGAGTTCCGTGCGGCCCGCGCCCATGAGACCGGCGAAGCCGACGATCTCGCCGCGGCGCACCACGAAGCTCTCGTTCTTGCAGACCTGGCGCTCGGCGGAGATCGGGTGCCGGACGTTCCAGTCGCGGACCTCGAAGAAGACGTCGCCGATCTTCGGGGTGTGGTCCGGGAACCGACTGCTCAGCTCACGGCCGACCATCCCCCGCACGATCCGGTCCTCGTCGACCCCGTCCGCCTTGACGTCGAGGGTCTCCACGGTCCGGCCGTCGCGCAGGATGGTGATCTGGTCGGCGATCGCCTCGATCTCGTTCAGCTTGTGCGAGATCATGATCGAGGTGATGCCCCGGGAGCGGAACCCGCGCAGCAGGTCCAGCAGGTGCCGCGAGTCCGCCTCGTTCAGGGCGGCCGTCGGCTCGTCCAGGATGAGCAGCTTCACGTCCTTGGCGAACGCCTTGGCGATCTCCACGAGCTGCTGCTTGCCGACCCCGATGTCCTTGATCAGGGTGTCCGGGTCCTCCTGGAGGCCGACCCGGGCCATCAGGTCCAGCGCCATCCGGTTCGCGGCCTTCCAGTCGATCGCGCCCCGCTTGCGCGGCTCGTTGCCGAGGAAGATGTTCTCGGCGATCGACATGCCCGGGATGAGCGCCAACTCCTGGTGGATGATCACAATTCCGGCGTTCTCGCTGGCCCGGATGTCGGAGAACTTGCTCTCCGACCCCTGGTAGACGATCTGGCCGTCATAGCTGCCGTACGGATAGACCCCGCTGAGAACCTTCATCAGCGTGGACTTGCCCGCACCGTTCTCGCCGCAGATGGCATGGATCTCGCCGGCGCGAACCACCAGGTTGACGTCGGAGAGGGCCTTGACTCCGGGGAACTCCTTGGTGATGGAGCGCATCTCAAGGAGGATCGGCACGCTGCTCATCGCTCGTACCACCTCGCCAACGTCATCGGTTGCCTCCGGAAGGTTGAACCTTCACTTGGTTTTGTTGTTGACGGCAACGTATTGCGGCCGGAGGGCCATCCGCAAGGCGAGGGACTGTTGAAAATGTAACAATCCGGCAATATCGACGTTACCCAGTCTTCGCCTGTCACAGCCGCCCCCGCAGCCCCTCCCGGCACCTTCGCCTGCTTGTGGCAACGTTGTCAAATGGCCGGCGTCGCCATGATCGACACCGGACCCCCTCGACAGGCTCGCCACCAGGCACGATCCGCGACGGGCCGTACGCATGGCGCACGACCACGCGCTCGGCGCTATCGAGTCATCGCGATGGGACCGCGACGCCGGCCCCACCTCCGGGACGCCAGGACGACCCTCGGCCGACGGTGTGACCCACGCCTCCATCGACGGACCGGATCGACGATGATCATATCCTCACGCCCGCCACCAGGAGAGAGATCCGCGACTTAACGTCCCTTAAGGGCGAATCGGGCCTGCGGCCGGCCCGTCAGCTCGGGTGCGGCACCACCTTGATCACCCCGCGCTCTCGGGCGGTTGAAGCAGGGCGGCGTCGGCGACGACCTGGCCCGGGCGCTCCCGGTAGCTGGCGCCCCCGACCGGGGGCGCTCCCGGCCGGGGGCCTGGAACCCGACCGCGTCGATCACCGTGTCGACCCCGCCCAACCCCTCCGCGCGGCGGTGCTATCTTAGGCCTCCTAAGTTTCTTCCTAGCGGAACAAAGGTTCGGGATGCCACGGCAGGGTCTGACCAGCGCGCGCGTCTCCGCCTCCGCCGCCGAACTGGCGGACGCGGTCGGCCTGTCCCGGCTGACCGTCGCGGCCGTCGCCCGGCACTTCGGTGTCTCGGACGCCGCGCTGTACGTGCACGTCCGCAGTCGCGACGCGCTGATCGAGCAGGTCGCGGTCCGGGCGGCGGCCACGTTCGCCGACCAGCTCGCGATCGCCGTGGCCGGGCGGGCAGGCCACCAGGCTCTCGTCGCGTTCGCCGACGCCTGGCGCGCGTTCGCCGTGGCGCACCCGGGGCAGTACGCGGCGACGCAGCTCCCGCTGCCGCCCCAGGTCGGCACGAGGTCGGCCGGGCACCTGCGCCTGATCGAGCTGAGCTACGCGATGCTGCGCGGCTACGGGCTCGACGAGCCGGCGCTGACCGATGCGGTGCGATTCGTCCGCAGCACCTTCCACGGCTTCACGACTCTCGAAATCGTCGACGGTTTCGGGCATCCCCGCGCCATCGACACGTCGTGGCACTCGATCCTCGACGCGGTCCACACCACAGTGAGCAACTGGCCAACCGGGAAACGGGAGCAGCGGTGAACAGTCGTGACCAGTCGGTCGAGTCGGCCGACGGCACCCGCCTGGTGGTGCGACGCCTGGGCGTCGGAGACCCCGTCATCCTGGTGCACGGCTCGGGTGGCGGGCTGCACTCCTGGGCCACGGTGGCGGGGCACCTCGCGCACGACCACGAGGTGTGGCTGCCGGCGCGGCGCGGCTACGGCCCCAGCGACGTCCCGGCCGGCACCAAATCCTTCCGGGACGAGAGAGCCGACCTGCTCGCCGTCATCGGGGCGGCCCGCCGCTCCTCGGGCCGACCGGTTCATCTCGTCGGCGCGTCCTACGGAGCGACGCTGGCGCTGCACACCACCCTGGCCGATCCGCGCGACGTCCGCTCCCTGGCCATCTTCGAGCCGCCGCTCTTCGCGGCCGGGGCGGAGATCGCGCCGTTGCTCGACCGGTACCGTGCCGCCCTGGAGCGCGACGACGCCGCCGCGATGGCAGCGGCCCTGAACGACGTGACGCGGGTCCCGGCCGAGATCGTCGCCGCGATCGCCGCCGGCGCGGCCGATCGGGTGCCCGACCCGGTCGAGGCCCGCCGCTCGGCGATCGGCTGGCTGCACGACCTTGAGGCCCTCGCACAGGACAGCACCGACATCGCGCGGTGGTCCTCGATCGCCGTGCCGACTCTCCTGCTGGCAGGCGCGGACACCTGGGAGCCGATGCCCGCCACGATGAACACTCTCGCCAGGACGATTCCGGCGGCCCGCTACGTCGTCTGGCCGGGCCAGTCGCACTTCGTGACCATGACGGCGCCCACCCTGGTCGCCGACGCCCTGCGGCAGTTCTTCGCCGCGGTGCCGGCCTCCTAGCCGAGCCGGCTGGCCGCGACACCGCAGACGCGGAGGGCCCGCCGCATCGGCGGGCCTCCTCGGCCTACTCGGGCACCTGCCGCTGGCGGAACTGGTCGACCGGAAGGCCGCCGCGACCCCAGTTCTCGGTCTCGACCTCGTCGATCACCACGAAGGTCGACGACAACGGCTTGTTCAGGACGTCGCGCAACAACTCGCTGACGCCCTTGATGAGGGCGGCCTTCTCCTCGGCGGTCGCCGCGGACGCGTCGGGCGTGCTGCCCTCGCGGGTGATCTGGATGGTGACGATCGGCATCGTCTGCTCCTCTCTCGGCGCTGACAGGCGGGCTCAGTGACCGGCGTTCTGGCCACCGTCGACGTGCAGGATCTCGCCGGTGACGAAGGGCGCGGACTCGAGGTAGACGACGGCGTCGACGACGTCGCTGGTCTCGCCCATCCGGCCGACCGGGTGCAGGCCCGCGAGCGCCTGGTGCGTCTCGACCGGGTGCATCGGGGTCTTGATGACACCGGGCGCGACGGCGTTGACCCGTACCCCGCGACCCGCGTACTCGATGGCCAGGGACTTGGTCGCGGAGCTGAGGCCGCCCTTGGTCAAGGACGCGAGCACGGACGGGACGTGCGAGCTGGGCTGGTCGACGAAGCTGGTCGTGATACTGACGATGTGCCCGGCGCCGACGGCCAGCAGGTGCGGCAGGACGCGCCGGGTGAGGTGGAAGAAGCCGGCGAGGTTGACCCCGGTGACCAGGTCGAACTCCTCGTCGGTGTAGTCGGTGAACGGCTTGGCGACGAAGACGCCGGCGTTGTTGACAAGCGTGTCGATACGCCCGAAGCGGTCCAGGGCGGCCGCGACCACCCGCTCTGCCGTGTCGGCCTCGGCGATGTCGCCCCGGACCGTGACGATCTCCGGGTCGTCGGATGCGCCGATCGAGCGCGAGGTCGCCACGACGCCGTACCCGAGCTTGCGGTAGGCGGCGACGAGGTCGGCGCCGATGCCCTGGGACGCCCCGGTGATCACAACGACCTTCTGTCCCTGACTGGTGCTCATGGAAACCACTTCCTTACTGGCTTGGGGCTTGGCGGCCGAGACCGGATCGTCCGACCACACGACCACTAGACGACTGGTCTACTAAAAGCTAGCCGACCGGTCGTGTATCGTCAAAGCATGGGACGGACCAGTGACGCGAGGAACAAGATCCTCGACGCGGCCGCCACGCTGATCGAGCAGCGCGGCTACACGGCGCTCGGGGTGGCCGAGATCTGCGCGGTCGCGGGAGTGCCGAAGGGCAGCTTCTACTACTTCTTCGAGTCCAAGCAGGCGCTCGCCCGCACCGTCATCGACGAGCACTGGGTCACCCAGCGCCGCCAGTGGGAGCAGTTGCTCGGTGGCGAGCGCGACCCGCTACAGCGGCTTCGCGACCTGTTCGAGGCCACCGAGGAAGTCCAGAGCGCCGGTCAGCAGAAGGCCGGCGTGGTCGCCGGGTGCCTGTTCGGCAACCTCGCCCTGGAGCTCAGCAACCAGGCCGAGGAGATCCGCGGTCGGCTCCAGGAGATCTTCGAGGAGCAGATCAGCCTCATCGAACAGGTCGTCGTCGAGGCGAAGGAACGCGGCCTGGCAGGCCCCGCGGTCGACAGCCGGGAGGCCGCCCGATCGATCGTCGCGCAGATCGAGGGGCGGGTCCTGCTCGCGAAGTTGCTCAACGACCCGGCCCAGCTGGACATGCTGTGGCGCAACTGCCTTGATCTTCTCCAGGTACCAGCGGAGGCACGGACCACCACCGGCTGAACGGACGACGGTCGTTGACCGTCCACTCCGGGCGCACTGCGCGCCCGCTCAGTAGCATCGGCGGGGCACGATGTTCAGGCGGACCACCACCGACCGGATCGGGCACCCCACATGACGACCGAGCAGACCAGCTCTCCTCCGCGTACCGGCGTCGGCATCGCCGCCAGTGGTCTGGGCCAGCGTGTCCGGGGTGGTCGCCAGATCCTGGACGACATCTCGCTGGCCATCGCACCGGGCCACCTTGTCGCGATCATCGGTGCCAGCGGCGCCGGTAAGACCACACTGTTGGAGTTGCTGGCCGGGGTGCGAAGGCCGACGGCGGGCACCGTGACAGTCGACGGCACGACAGCGGCGGGCGCGATCGGTTTCGTGCCGCAGGACGACATCATCCACCGGGAGCTGCCGCTGGCCCGCACCCTGCGCCACGCCGCCCGGTTGCGCCTGGCACCCGGCACCGCGCCGGCCGAGGCGGCCCACCGGGTCGCTGAGGTGCTCACCGAACTACGCCTCACCGAACGGGCCGCCGTGCCGGTGGGCCTCCTCAGCGGTGGCGAGCGCAAACGCGCCAGCATCGCCGTCGAGCTCCTCGCCCGGCCCGGCGTGTTCTTCCTCGACGAGCCCACCTCCGGGTTGGACCCGGCGATCGCCGTGGAGACGCTCCGGGTCCTGCGTACGCTCGCCGACACGGGGACCACCGTCGTGCTCACCACCCACCAGATCACCGACGTGGACCACTGCGACCAGGTCGTCGTGCTGACCCGACACGGCCGCCTGGCGTTCGCCGGCACACCCGCCGCCGCCCGGGAGTTCTTCGACCTGCGGTCCCTCGCCGAGGTGCACCCGCGGCTCGACGAGGCTTCGCACCCGGCCGAGTGGCCCGACCGCTTCGCCGCGTACCGCCAGGCCGGCCCGCCGGCCCCCGCGATCGGCGGCGGTGAGCGTGCGACACCACCGCCTCGGCGGGTCGGCCGGCTGCGCCAGTGGGCCGTCCTCACCGCCCGCAACGCGGAGATCGTCGTCCGCAACCGGCTGACCCTGGCGATCCTGCTCGGCTCGCCGTTGCTGGTGCTCGGCATGTTCGCGCTGCTGTTCCGGCCCGGGGCGTTCGAGCCGACCCGACCCAGCCCGACAGTGACCGTGATGATCCTGTTCTGGATCGCGTTCGGCGGCTTCTTCTTCGGGCTGACCTACGGGTTGCTCCAGATCTGCACCGAGCTGCCGATCCTGCGCCGGGAGCGGCTGACCGGTGTCCGGCCGCTGCCGTACCTGATGGGAAAGGTCGCGGTGCTGCTGCCGCTGCTGGCCCTGGTGGACCTGGCCCTGCTCGGGGTGTTGCGGGGGATCGACCGGTTGCCGCCGGTCGACGGCACCGCCTTCGCGGCCCTGTACGCGACACTGCTGCTCTCCTCGGCGGCGGCGCTCACCCTCGGCCTGCTGTGCTCCGCGGCGGTCTCCGACGCGGCCCAGGCGACGCTCCTGCTGCCGATGCTCTGCTTTCCGCAGGTGCTCTTCGTCGGCGCGATCCTGCCGGTGCCGGCCATGGCGGTCGGCGGTCAGTGGCTCAGCTTCGCGATGTCCAACCGCTGGGCGTTCGAGGGCCTGGGGCACACCGCCGGAGTGGAACGACTCTGGCGCGACGGTGGCTCACCGCTCGGCCCGCCGCTGCTGGCCACCTACGGGGACAGCTTCTCCCGGCCGGTGTGGGTGAACTGGCTGGTGCTCGGCGGCTTCACGGCGCTGTTCCTCGCTGCCGCCTGGGCGGTGCTCCTCCGACGGGACACCCGTGGTGCGACCTGAGCCGCCACCGCACACCTCCCCCACGACCCTGCCGGGATACACCGCCACGGGCCGGCTCGACGAACTGCGCGCCACCGAGTATCGGCACCTGGACGCCGCCGGGCAGGTGTACCTCGACTACGCCGGGGCCGGGGTCGCGGCGCTCGCCCAGGTCCGCGAACACCACGATCGGCTGCTCGCCGGCCTGTACGGCAACCCGCACTCGGAAAGTCCCACGAGCGCGGCGGCCGGGTCCCTTGTGGAGTCGGCACGACGCGCGGTGCTCGACTTCTTCCACGCGGACCCGTCCGAGTACGCGGTCGTCTTCACGCCGAACGCGACAGGCGCGTGTCGGCTGGTCGGCGAGGCGTACGACTTCGGCCGCGCCGCTCCGCTCGTGCTGACCTGGGACAACCACAACTCGGTGAACGGCATCCGCGAGTACGCTCGCACGGCCGGCTCGCCCGTGCGCTACGTACCGCTGAGTGGGCCGGAGTTGCGGGTCGCCGAGGCGGACCTGGTCACCGTGCTCGACGCCAGCCGTGGCGGGCTGGGCGGGCGGTGGGGTCGGGGTCGGCGAGGGCTGTTCGCCTACCCGGCGCAGAGCAACTTCTCCGGCGTGCAGCACCCGCTGGGCTGGGTGGAGTTGGCTCACCAGCACGGGTACGACGTACTGCTCGACGCCGCCGCCTTCGCGCCGACGAATCGGCTGGACCTCAGCGTCGTCCGGCCAGAGTTCGTGTGCCTGAGCTGGTACAAGCTCTTCGGCTACCCGACCGGGGTCGGTGCGTTGGTGGCCCGCCGCGACGCCCTGGCCCGGCTGCGCCGGCCGTGGTTCGCCGGCGGCACGATCCGCGCGGTCAGCGTTCAGGGCGACTGGCACCGGTCGATGGACGACGAGTCGGCGTTCGAGGACGGCACCCTCAACTTCCTGAGCATCCCGGACGTGGAGTTCGGGCTGCGATGGCTGGGCTCGATCGGCGTGGACCTCGTGCACGCCCGGGTCGGCCTGCTCACCGAGTGGCTGCTGGAGCGGCTGACCACGCTGCGGCACGCCAGCGGCCAACCCCTGGTCCAGGTGTACGGGCCGACGACGGGCGCGGGCCGCGGCGGCACCGTGACGTTCAACCTCCGCGACCCGGACGGCACCCTGGTCGACGAGCGGCTCGTCGCGCGGGAGTCGGCGGAAGCCGGGTTTTCCCTGCGTACCGGTTGTTTCTGCAATCCGGGCGCGGGCGAGGGCGCGTTCGGCATCAGCCGGGAGTCGGTGCGGCGGCGGCTGTTGGCACGGGTCGACACGATCGATGACTACCTCGCCGCGCTGCGCCTGCCGACCGGCGGCGCGGTCCGTGTCTCGTTCGGACTGGCGTCCACAGCGACCGACGCGGAACGCTTCGTCGCCTTCGTCCAGTCGACATACCTCAACCGTGGTGCCGGCGCCGAGACGCCGCTGCCACCCCGGCTGCGCTGCTGACGCGGGTCGTGGGCCGCGCGGCTAGCTGACCTGGGCCACGGGCGCCGAGCGGCGCGTGATCTCCTCCATGAACGGGAACCGGGCGGTGAGTTCGGCGACCGTCAGCCCGGCCCGCCAGGCCGCGGCCACCTTGGCGACCTGGAGCAGGTCCATCACGTCGCCACGTGCCAGCACCTCGCCCGAAACCCGCAGGTCGATCATGAAGTAGCGGGCCTGCGAGCCCAGCTTCACGCAGACCACGCCCTGGTCGGAGTGCAGCTCGGCGCAGGTGAACCGGCCGCGCCCCTGCTCCGGGGCGGTGACCCGGCCCAGATCGAGCCCCTGGCGGGCGCCGGTTTCGACGAGCGCGGGGGCCAGACCACCCCGCTCGACCAGATCCGGGTAGAGGCGCACACCCAGCGCCGTCGACGCGTCGCTCATAACTGACTCCCACTTCCTTGTGACAGAGACCAGCAGCGCGCGGGTTACGAGGAGGTTTCCGGCACGCCTCGTCATCCTGTCCCGGGTGGACGCCCCACGGCAATAGGAAGGGTCGATTCGACAGCTATCGAGTAACACCCGTCCGCGCCGTGCGGGCTGCCCGGCCGGGCCACTCCGGCGGCACACCGGGGAGCGGTGCGGGCTTATTGGAAACACTCTTGACAGAAAGTCGCGATATCGACATGCTTCTGTCTGGAGAGCGCTCTCCGTCCTGTCGCCGCGCAGCCTCCGCCACTCCCCCGCCGAGGAGCCTCCCGTGTTCACAGCCCGCCCCAGCCTCCGCTCCCGTCCCCTCGTACTCCTGGCGGTCGCCCTGGTCGCGACCGTCGGCGCGCTCGTCCCGGCACACCCCGACCGTGCCGAGGCCGCCATCGGCCCGATCAGCTGGCAGGACGAGTTCAACTCCCCGGCCGGCACGCCCGTCGACCAGAACAAGTGGCGCTTCGACATCGGCGGCAGCGGTTGGGGCAACAACGAGCGGCAGTACTACACCAACAGCACCAGCAACGCCGTGCATGACGGCCAGGGCAACCTGGTCATCACGGCCCGCCGGGACAATCCCGCCAACTACCAGTGCCACTACGGGCGCTGCGAGTACACGTCGGCGCGGCTGCTCTCGGCGGCGACCTTCACCCAGACCTACGGCAGGTTCGAGGCCCGGATCAAGATTCCGCGCGGCCAGGGCATCTGGCCGGCGTTCTGGATGCTCGGCACCGGCGGCGGGTGGCCCGACGCCGGCGAGATCGACATCATGGAGAACATCGGCCGGGAGCCCAACACCGTGTACGGCACCGTGCACGGGCCCGGCTACTCCGGCGGTGGCGGCATCACCGGCAGCCGCACCATCGGGGCGCCGCTCGCCGACGACTTCCACACCTACCGCGTGGACTGGGAACCGAACGTGATCACCTGGTACCTGGACGGGGTCCAGTACCACCGGGTCGATCCCGCGCGACTCGGCGGCAACCGCTGGGTGTACGACCACCCCTTCTTCATGATCCTCAACGTGGCGGTGGGCGGCAACTGGCCCGGGTACCCGGACGGCTCCACGCAGTTCCCGCAGCAGATGCTCGTCGACTACGTCCGGGTCTCCAGCTACACCCCCGGGGGCGGCGACCCGGCACCGGGCACCAGCCGGATCAGGGGCGCGCAGAGCGGGCGGTGCATCGACATCCCCAGCGCCAACCCGGTCGAGGGCGCCAAGTTGCAGATCTGGGACTGCAACACGACAGCGGCCCAAGCCTGGACCTTCGCCTCCGACGGGACGGTCCGCGCGATGGGCAAGTGCATGGACCCCGCCTGGGCCGGCACCGCGAACGGCACCGAGGTCAACCTGGTCAGCTGCAACGGCAACACCGCGCAGCGCTTCACCCTCAACGCCGCCGGCGACCTGGTCAACCTCAATGCCAACAGGTGCGTGGACGTGCGGGAGGCCAATCCCAACAACGGCGGCAAGCTGCACCTGTGGGACTGCCTCGGCGCCGCCAACCAGAAGTGGTCCCGCGTCTGACGACGCCGGCACGAGCGGGTGGGGCCGCCCGGCAGCGATTCCGGGCGGCCCGCCACCGTCCGCGACCCGGGTTTGGCTCGATAGGACAAAGACCGCCGAACGCCCCGCTATGTTCGGATACGTCAAGAATCCGGCATTTCGGGAGCCAGCTCATGTCGCACCATCTCGACACCCCCCTCGCCGCCCAGGGCGGTCAGCTCTACATCGACGATCTCTACGTTTTCGACGGCGACCGCGCCACGGTGTTCGTCATGGACGTCAACAGTTCGGTGACGAAGGCCGACATCAAGCGCGGCTTCCACGCCGAGGCGCGCTACGAGATCAAGATCCACTTCAACGGCGCGGAGATGGAGGGGCTGACCTACCGATTCGCCTTCGGTGAGCCGGACGGCAACGGCAGGCAGACCTTCCAGGCGTACGAGCTTGCCGGCGCCGACGCCCGCGACGACGCCGCGATGGGCACACCCATCGCCGAGGGGCACACCGGCGAGGTGTCGACCGGCGGCAACGTCCGGGCCTGGGCCGGGCGGATCACCGACCCGTTCTATGTCGACCTCGACGAACTCGCCACCATCAACGGCGCGGTGCAGAACGGCGCACCTGTCGACCGCACCGCGTGGCGGGTGGACCAGGCCAAGAACAGCTTCGCCGGTACGACAGTCGAGTCGATAGCCCTGGAGGTCTCCCACGACGAGCCGCTGCTGCGCGACGGCACCGAGATCGGCGTCTGGTGCCGCACGATGCTGGCCACCGACGCCGGTGGATGGCGGCAGATCAACCGCGCCGGCCACCCCATGATGTGGCCGATCTTCTGGCCCCACGACACCGACTTCTCCGACCCGGCCAACTTCCGACACCCGAGCAAGGACCTCAGCGAGGACGGCGAGGAGATCGCCACCGCCGTCGCCGGCGTCGTCAAGGCGAACGGCACCGCCCCCGACCCGCAGGCGTACGGCTGGAGCGTCGCCCGACAGCTCTACCCCGACCTGCTGTCCTACCAGGTCGGCACGGCGGCCAACTACGGCTTCGCGGTCCGCAACGGCCGCGGCATGGCCGACAACGCACCCGAGGTGATGTTCTCCCTGGTGCTCAACACGGGCACCACGTCCGGCCTCACTCCCGACGTCACCAGGGCCGCCCGCGCCGCCAGCTTCCCGTACGTGGTGCCGGCCTGACCGACCACCCCCCCCACGGGCTGACGGCTGGCGAGCGGGTGACGATCGCGCTGATCGTCCGATATGGGGCTTTAGTCCTAGATATGCTCCGAGCCGCCGCTAAGGGCGATTCCAGGACAGAGGAGACTCGATGCGTAGAAAGTTTCTCGCGGGCTTGGCCGGCATTGCCGCCGTCGTGGCGCTCGCCGGACCGGCCGCCGCGGACACCACTGGCGAGACGATTGTGACCCTCACCGTCGACGCCGCCGGCGGCCTGTCGATCACGGTGCCGGCGACGGCGAACATCGGGCACGGCGTGGAGGGCTCCGCCGTCACCGGTCAGCTCGGCCCGGTCACCGTGCTGGACCAGCGCGGGTCGCTCACCCCCAACTGGACCGCCACCGTCGTCTCCACCGACTTCGTCACCGGAGGCGGCACCGCCGGGGAGACGATCCCGGCCATCAACGTCCTGTACTGGTCCGGCCCCGCGACGGGGACCGCCGGTGGTGGCACCTTCACACCGGGTCAGCCCACCTCGGCCCAGCAGGTGGTCATCAACGTGCCGCGGACGGCGATGACCCACACCGGTGGCACGGGCAACAACTTCGCGAGCTGGAACCCCACCCTGTCGGTGAACATTCCGGACGGCACCGTCGAGGGTGTCTACACGGGGACGGTGACACATTCGGTGTTCTGAGCCGCTCGGCCGGCTGGCCCTGCTGGCCTCGGTCGCCCTCGTGGCGCTCGGGGTTTCGGCGGCGCCAGCCGTTGCCGTGCGGGAGCAGCGACAGGAGCCCGCCGACGAGGCCGCGATCAGCATCCGGATGGTGGACATCCCGGCCAGCCGGGCGCAGGATCCCCGGGCCCGGGTCTACATCGTCGACCACCTCAACCCCGGGACGACGATCAATCGCCGGGTCGAGGTGCGGAACACCTCGGGTGAGACGCAGAAGATCGAGTTCTACTCCGGTGCGGCGTCGATCGAGGACAACGCCTTCACCGTGCCCGAGGGGCGCGCGGGCAACGACCTCAGCGGGTGGATTCGACTGGAGACCGCCACCGTGGAGTTGGACCCGGGCGAGCGGCGGCCGGTAGCTGTCGAGATCGCCGTGCCGAGGAAGGCGTCCAAGGGCGAGCGGTACGCCGCGATCTGGGCGCAGGTGACAAGCACCAGGGAACGCACCGGCAACGTCACACAGATCCACCGGGTGGGCATCCGGGTCTACCTCGACGTCGGTCCCGGCGGCGAGCCGCCGACGGACTTCCGCATCGACGGGCTGGCGGCAGAACCCGGGCCCGGTGAGTTTCCCGTCGTCACGGCGAGGGTCACCAACACCGGCCAACGCGCGCTGGACATGACCGGCACCGCGACGTTGCGCAAGGAGGCGGTGCAGGCCGGCCCCTTCACTGTGACGAACGGTGTGACGATCCTGCCCGGCCAGAGCGGCCAGGTCCGGGTCGAGATCGACCAGGCCCTGCCAGCGGGGAACTGGGACGTGCACGCGACGCTCGTCAGCGGCACCGTGGAACGCACCGCGACCGGGACGATCAGCCTGCCCGTCGCGGCGCCGATGGCTGTCGCGACGCCCACCGGGCCGAGGTGGTTGGTCTACGCGGTGGGCGGGATCGCCCTGCTGGCGCTGATCGCCCTCGCCGGCTGGTATCTCGTCCGCCGGCAACGCACCCGGCTGGCCTGACCCGCACCGCCCCGACTCGCACCGACCGCACGGACCTGCCCGGCCGTCCCCCGAGGAACGGCCGGGCAGCGACGTGTCATCACCTCGTCCGCACGAAGCGTGCAGCGGACCCTAGATGACCGAGTGCGTCACGACTGCCACGTAGTCGCCGACCACCACCGCGGATGGGATGACCAGCCACAGCGTGGGGTTCCAGGTGACGGAGTTCGGGTCACCGGCCGGACCGGACCAGGCGGCGGCTGTCTGCGGCATGTCCAACACCGCGCCCGGCTGCGGGAGGAACGTCCCGACGCCGGTCGTGGCGAGGGCCGGCCCGGAGGCGTACGTGATGTTGCCGTTGGGGATCGTCTCGCCACCCGTGCCGGAGCCCGTGGTGAAGTTCGTGCTGGAGACGACGGTGACCCAGTTTCCGGAGAACGGCCCGCGATCGTCGGTCACGGTCACCGGGCCGAGGTGGCCCGAGACGCCTGTCGAATCCGAGGTGACGGTCCCGAGTGGGGAGATCGCCGGCACGCTGATGGAGAGGCCGCCGAGTGGGCTGATGACCAGTTCGACCGGCCGGGTCGCGGTCTGGTCGAACGAGTCGGTCACCCGCACGGTGAACGCGAACGTGCCGGCCACTGTGGGCGTGCCGGAGAGCAGGCCGGTGACCGGGTCGAGGGCAAGCCCGGCGGGCAGGCTCCCGGCGCTGATCGACCAGGCGAAGGGGCTCGTGCCACCGGTCACCGTCAACTGGTACTGGTACGGGTCGTACGCCCGGCCGGGCGGGGGCGGCGCGAACGTCAGCGTCGGCGACGGGTTGACCGGCACCGACGCGGAGGGCGACGACTGTGGGCCGGTCCCGGCGGCGTTGGTCGCGGCCACCCGGAAGGTGTAGGTGGCGCCACCGGTCAACCCGGTGACGATCTGGGTGGTGGCGGTCCCGACGAAGGTCTGCGGCGTCTGCGCCACACCGTTGAGGTACGGCGTCACCGTGTAACCGGTGATCGGTGAACTGCCGTTGGCCGGGGCGGTCCAGCTCAGCGTGGCGGCATTGGTGCCGGCGGTGGCCGAGGTGATCGTCGGTGGGCCCGGCACTGTGTACGGGACCACCGCCGCCGAGGCCGGGCTCGCCGTCCCGGTGCCGTACGCGTTGACCGCCGCCACCCGGAAGGCGTACGACGCGCCGGCGGTCAGCCCGGTCAGCGTACGGCTGGTGGTGGAGGCGTCGAAGGAGAGGGTGGATTGGGTGACCCCGTCCCGGATCGGCGTGATCAGGTACCCGGTGATCGGGCTGCCGTTGCTCGCGGGCGCTGTCCAACTCACAGTTGCGCTGGTGACGCCCGCGACAGCGGTGGGCGCGACCGGCGTGCCCGGCGCGGCGGCGTAGACGTAGCTCGCCGAGCCGGCGGCGCCCCGGGTGACGACGCTGACGGTGACAGTCGCCGGGCTGGATCGGGCGGGCATGGCGGAGATGCCGAGTGTGCCGTCGGGGTTCACGGTGAAGCAGCCGGCGGCCGGGCCGGACGTGCACGGCACCAGCAGCACCGAGGTGCCGGCCTGCTGCTCGGCTGTCGTACCGATGGTGATCGCTGTCGCGCCGGTGAGGTTGCTCCCGCCGACGGTGACCGCGATGCCCCCGGAGATCGCGCTCTGCGCCGGGGTGACGGTGACGCCGCTCGGTGCGGTGGCCGGCACCACGGGTGTGGTGCTGGTGGAGTACCCCGGGTTCGCGTCGATCGAGGACGAGGTCGCCACGGTTGTCGTCTGGATCAGCGCCGGCGTCACCTGGGTCCCGGTCACTGTCGCGACGACGGTGATGGGCGACAGCGAGCTTCCGCCGGCGAACGGGCCGTTGCTGTTGGTGCAGGTGATGCTCTGTCCGGACGGGGCGGCGCAGACCCAGCCGGTGCCGTAGGCGGCCCGCGGCACGACTCCGGCGGGCACGGTCTGGGTGACCGAGATCGGCGCTGTCTCGGTCGCGCCGGAATCGACCCCGGCGGTGATCGAGTAGGTGACGGGGTCACCGGGCTGCGGACTGGCCCCGACCGAGCTGGTCTGTGCCACGTTCAGGTCCGGCACCTGGTCGAAGCTGACCGCGCGGGCGTTGTCGACCTCGTGGAAGTCGGTGACCGAGCCGGTGGAGCCCACCCAGCCGAAGGCGAGTTGGCGGGGGTAGCCACTGGCGTTCAGCCACGTCGGCGACGGGTACAGGCCGGCCGGCACGACCGGGAGGCTGCCGGCCAGGGTCCGGGCCGTGCCACCCACCGGAGTGAACCGGACCCGGTACTCCCCGGCCGGCACGGCGATACCGGTGTCGGTGGTGAACGGCGACGAGGTGGTGTTGGCGACCACCTCGACCGGCACCACCGAGGCGGCCCGGGTGGTGGCCCGCAACGCCACGGCAGGCGACGAGGTGGTGGTGGCGGTGCTGTTGATGGCGCAGTAGCCGACCCCGTTGCGACCCGGCCCACGGACCACGACCTGGCCGGGCACCCGGGTGTTGGTTGTCGAGATGTACGGCGGGTTGGTACAGCCGGTGCCCTGGTAGGTGCTGTTGCTGAAGTTGCCGAAGACGTCCAGCCCGATGCCCAGGTAGCCGTTGGACAGACCCAACGAGGCGCCGTTGAACGCCGCGGAGTAGCCAAGTGATCCGCCCGACTGGCCGAGCATGGACGGAGACCGCGGGTTGGCGGGGTCGGCCGCGGCCAGCACGAACGCCAGACCGTCCGCTCCGGTGCTGATGCCGCCGTACTGATAGGTGTTGAAGGTGACGTGCAACCCCTGGGAGGTGGGCACGCTCACCGCACCGAACACCCCGCCCTGCCGGTTCGCGACGGCCGGGGTGAGGCGCAGCTTGCCCGCGCCCTGCGGATCGGTGGACGTGGTGCAACTCAGCAACGGGCCGGTGGTCGAGTTGCCGGCCGCGCTGAGGCAGGCGACGTTGCTGGCGCCAGCGGTCGGGACGGCGGGCACCGCCACCGCGCCGATGCCGTTCGCGGTGTTGTTGTGGAATGGCTGGTCGAACAGGACCGACCCGACCGCCGCCGCCGGTCGGGGCGCGAGCACCACGGCACCGACGGTCAGGGCGAGCACCAGCGCGACAAGTGCTGACCCGTGCCGGCTCGGTACCACAATGCCCACCTCATTCCCGCACCCACTCCAGTCCCAATTAGGACTTTATCGGACAATAGGCGTAGGCGACCCGATATCTCGATGCAACAGGAGCCCAGGGCGCGCTCGCGGGGTGCCGTCGGCGCGAAATCGCGCCGGCCCCGCCGACGCGGAGTCGACGGGGCCGGCGCGAGTGCGGTGGGAGGGTGTCAGCCCTCGATGTCGCGGGGGTCGCGGCTGCGGGGGTAGGTGTTCTTCTCCCCGATCGTGCCGTCCTGCTTCTTGACCACGTGTTCGACGCCGCGGTCGGCCGCCATCTCCCGGCCCTGGGCCTGCGCGTCGGCCTTCACGTCATGCGTGCTGCTGGCCCGCTCGTTGCCCTCGGCCTTGTTCTTCCACTGCCCGTCCTCGTGGTACGTGTCGACGTCACCCTTGACCATGGCCGGCTCCTCCCTGCGTCCGAAGTGTTCCTCGGATATCAGTGCCCCGAACCGGGTCGGACAAACCGCAGTCCTCAGGAGACGCCGGGGCGGCAGTTGCCGCTCGTGCGCTGGACCGTGTACTCGCGCTCGTCGGTGGTGATGCCCGACGGCTCCCCGTCGAAGTGGGTCTCGACCTTCTCCCAGCCGCGCCGCTGCTCGTAGTGCAGGTGCGGTGCGCCGGAGTTGCCGGTGCTGCCGACCAGCCCGAGCTGATCACCCTGGGCGACCTGCTGCCCGACCTCGACAAGTGGCGGTTCGAGCATGTGCAGGTACTGCGTCTCCCACTTGCCGCCGTGGTCGATCTTCACCCAGTAGCCGCCGCCGCGCCCGCGAGGGCCCTCCGGGTTCTCCGGGGTACGGCCGCCCAGCGACCCGTTGATGCCCGCCTCGGTGACAGTGCCGCCGTAGGACGCGAGCACCGGCCGTCCCCACGCCTCCCCCTCGATGGGGAACAGGTCGACGTCGTAGTCGTCGTGACCGGGGTAGGTGCCGAGTTGCCACGTCTCGCCGCAGGTGACCGGCAACTGGAAGAGCGGGCGCGGCCCCGCCGGTCGCAACATCGGCACGACGACGAGCGCGAGACCGAGGACGGCCGCCGCCGCGCCGACGGCGACGAGGACGCGGATGGCGCGGCGGCGGGAGCGGGCTGTGGTCGGGTTGCCGGTCGTCACCGTCCCGAGGATGACAGACGCCGACAACGCCTCACCGGCCGGTCACACCGCCGCCGGGTGACATTGCAGTTGCATCGTATAGGCGCTACGGTAGGAAGCAATACGAGTGCATTGCAAAGAGAGAAGGCTCCCATGCTGGTGATCGCGTTGTCCGAGGCGAGCGCCGACCTGGTCGACCTGGTCGGTGGCAAGGCGGCCGGGCTGGGCGAGTTGATCCGGTGCGGCGAGCGGGTGCCCGACGGCTTCTGCGTCACCGCCGAGGCGCACCGGCTCGGCGTCATCCCCACGGCCGAGGTCGTCGCCGCGTACGAACGACTCGGGGCGGGCCCGGTGGCGGTGCGCTCCAGTGCCACGGCGGAGGACCTGCCGGACGCGAGCTTCGCCGGGCAGCAGGACACCGTCCTCGACGTCACGGGCACCGCCGAGCTGGTCGCCGCCATCGAGAAGTGCTGGGAGTCGCTGCACAGCGAGCGCGCGAGGGCGTACCGCGACGCGCGCGAGATCGAGCACCAGACGGTACGCATGGCCGTCGTCGTGCAACGCATGGTCACGCCCACGGTCGCCGGGGTGCTGTTCACCGCGAACCCGCTGACCGGCCGCCGCGACGAGATGGCCGTCGACGCCGCCGCGGGCCTCGGCACGCTCGTGGTGGACGGCGCGGCACAGGTGGACCACTACGTCCTCGACGGCGTCGCGCGCGACGACACGGGCTGCCTGACGTCGGCGCACCTGGCCGACCTGCGCGCCATGGGCGAACGGTTGCAGGCCCACTTCGGCTGCCCACAGGACGTGGAGTGGGCGATCGACAGCGACGGTGTCCGGTGGCTTCTCCAGTCCCGGCCGATCACCAGCCTGTTCCCCCTCCCACCGGAGACGCAGAAGCCCCTTCCCCGCGTCTACCTGGAGTTCGGTCACGTCCAGGGCATGCTGCGACCGGTCACGCCGATGGGCATGTCGACCCTGCGGACGCAGATCGCCGCGATGCTCGCCGCGCTCGGCGTCCGCGTCGAGATCGTCGACATCGGCGGTCGACTCTACGGCGACCTGACCGACCTGGCACGGGACCCCTCGGCCCGCAGGCGACTGGTGAAGCTCCTGGCTGTCGACTTCGGCCCGCGCGCCCAGGCGGTGATGCGGCACGTTCTGGCGGATCCCCGGTTCGCACCGAGCGGAGCCCGCACCACGCGCGGCCGGGCGCAGGGCGCCGCGTCGCTGCGCACCGCCGGCCGCGCGGTGGTGGGGATCCTGCGGGCTCTGGCCCGTCCCGAGGCCGCGCGGATGCGGATGTTCGCGGCGATCGAGCAGCTCAGAGTACGCTCGGCCGCCCCCGCCGACCTGCGGACCGCCGCCGACCGGCTGCGCTTCGTGCGGGCGAGCGACGCCGACGACAGCGCCGACGCGATCATGTGGCCGATCGTCGCGGGGATGCTCGCCGCCGCGCTGCCGACCACCCTGCTCAAGGGAGTCGCCGGCCCGGACGAGATCCACGCCGTGCTGGGTGGCATGCCGCACAACGTCACCATCGAGATGGACCTGGCCCTGTGGCGGCTCGCCCAGGGCGCTGGCGAGCACCGCCACCTCCTCCTCGACACCCCGCCGGCCGAGTTGGCAGCGCGCCACCTGCGCGGCACGCTGCCCGACATCGGCATGACCGCCTTCCTGGACGTCTACGGTCACCGGGGCATCGCCGAGGTCGACCTCGGCGTGCCGCGCTGGGCGGAGGATCCGACACCGGTCTTCGCCGCGGTCGCCAACTACCTGCGGGTCACCGACCCACAGCAGGGCCCCGACAGGCGCTTCCAGCGGGCCAGCGCGGCAGCCGAGGCGGCGTTGGAGGAGCTGGTCGGGCGAGCCCGCCGCCGGCGGCCGGTGCGCGGCGCCATCGCCGGGTTCCTGCTGCGCCGGGCGCGGTCCCTGGCCGGCCTGCGCGAGGCCGGCAAGTTCGCCGGGCTGTACCCACTGCGCGAAACCCGCCGCCAACTGCTGCTCATCGGCGCCGACCTGCACGGCAGCGGGTTGTTGGACCAGCCCGACGACATCATGTTCCTGACCCTCGACGAGGTGCACACCCTCGTACACCAGGGTGTTGACCTGCGCGGCACCGTCACCGCCCGACGGGCCGTGCACCGCCGGGAGCTGCGCCGCCGCAGCGTGCCGGTGGCGCTGTTCTCCGACGGCACCGACGTCGAGACCATCCTGCCGGCGGCGCCCACCGGCGACGGGACACTCGTCGGCGTGGGCGCGTCGGCGGGCCGGGTGACCGGCCCCGCCCGGGTCGTCCACGACCCGGCCACCGCCCACGTCGAACCCGGGGACGTCCTGGTCGCCGCGACCACCGACCCGGGCTGGACCCCGCTGTTCCTCACCGCCGCGGCGGTGGTCACCGAGACCGGCGCGATCATGGCGCACGGCCCGACGGTGGCCCGGGAGTACGGCATCCCCGCGGTCATCTGCGTGCCGGACGCCACCCGGACGCTCACCACGGGACAGCTCGTCACCGTGGACGGTGGCGCCGGAACCGTCACGCCGCACTGACCGTCGGCACCTACCGGGAAGGACGACAATGACCGACGGTCACCCACTGTGAAACGATCGAGGCCATGCCCAAGAAGGTCGATCACCGGGAGCGACGCACCCTCATCGCGGACGCGCTGATGCGGATCGCCGCGGAGCAGGGCCTGGAGGCGGTCAGCCTGCGCCACGTGGCCGCCGCGGCCGGGGTGTCCGCCGGGATGGTCCAGCACTACTTCCGCACCAAGGACGAGATGATGGCGTTCGCGTTGAGTGTGGTGCGGGAGCGCAGCCAGCTCCGGATCACCGAGGCGGTGGCGCGACTGGGCGAGAGCCCGCCGCCCCGGCTGCTGCTGCGCACGATGCTCGCCGCGCTGTTACCCCTGGACGACCGGACCCGCGACGACGGGCGGGTGGCGCTGGCGTTCCTCGCCTACACGGCGGTGCGACCGTCGGCCGAGCCCCGCCTGCACGAGGACACCGCGCAGTTCACCGGCTTCATCGCCGGTGTCCTGCCCGAGGGCCACGGTGCCGCCGCTGCGGCCGGCCTGCTGGCGCTGATGGAAGGTCTCGGTGTCTACCTGCTGGGTGGGCAGTACACCGCCGAGCAGGCGCTGGGCGCGCTGGACGCCCACCTCGACCTGCTCTTCGACTGATTCCGCCGGAGCCGGGCCGTTGGCCTCCGACGAGGTGCGAAACAGACCAGGATGAGCGGATGAGCCGCGTCCACCGGTCCCGGCCGATGCTGGTCGAGGAGGCACACCGGGCCACCACCTTCGAGATCTTCTTCGACCTGGTTCTGGTGTTCGCGCTGACACGGCTCATCGACTTCATGGCGGAGTCGCTGGGGCCGCTCACCCTCTACCAGGGGCTCCTGCTCCTGCTCTGGTTCTGGTACGCGTGGAGCTGCTACGCCTGGCCAATCAGGTCCGTGCGGACAACGGCCCGGTGCTGGCCGGGATGCTCGCGGCGATGGCCGCCATCTTCGTGGCCGCGCTGGTGATCCCGCAGTCGTGGCAGCGCCACGACGGCGCGCTGAGCCCACCGCTCACACTGGCCATCGCCTACATCGTGGTCCGCGGGCTGCACCTCGGCCTGATGACCTACTCCTCGTCCGACAACCCGCGGTACCGCCGGCAGACCCTGCGCTTCGCCGTGCCCACCACGCTCGCCTGGGTCCCGCTGCTGGTGGGCGCCATCCTCGGCGGGACCGCGCAGACCGTGCTGCGGACAGTGGCGTTCCTCGTCGACTACGGCGGCGGCCGGACCGCCACCGCCGCCAGCGACCGTCTGCCTGTGGTGGCTCTACTTCGTGGGCGTCGCACCGGCCGCGGCGAAGGTGCTGACCTCGGCCTCGCCGCGCTCCCGGCGTCGCCAACAGTTGGCGTCGGACGCGTACACGCTGGCGCACCTGCCGCTGGTCGCCAAAGTCGCGGTGTCCCCGGTAGCGGGACACCGCGACTTCACCGGACCCGAGTGGATCACGCCGGCCGTGACTGCCCGCCTCAGCCCGCCGCCGGGGCACCCCGCGCCTTCAGCCGGCGCAACTCGTCGGCGGACATCAACCATGTCGAATTCGTCGCCCCCAACCCGAGGAGCACCTGGTCGAAGGCGTTGCCGTCGTTGTCGTCGGTGTAGCAGACGCTCACCTCGCCCCACGGCGACGCGGCGACGGCCAGCTGCTCCTGTCGACCCGTCGTGGTCTGGCTCAACGCCTGGGCCGCCAGGCGGCCGGTGGACGTGCCGTCCGGGTTGAGACCCCGCGCCCAGACGTCCGGGTTGGTGCCCGACACCGTCCAGCCCACCACCACGTTGTCCTGGTCGTCGATGCCGACACCGGGAGTGCTGGCCCCGGCCCCGGCGGAGACCTGGACCTCGTCGTGCCGGGCGGTGCCGGCGGCCGTGAACGACCGCGCCCAGACACCTCGGGCGCCGGTGTGGTCGGATTCCCACCCGACGGTGAAGTCCCCGGCGACGTTCGCCGCGACTGAGGCGCGCTGCTGCTGCCCGCCACTCTGCGCGTTGGCGGTCCGCCGCGACAGCACCACGGCGCCGTTGGACCGGGCCAGGCGGGTCAACCCGATGTTGTACGACCCGTTCGCGTCGGCGTCCTCGTCCCAGACCACAAGCGCCTCACCGGCGGCGGACACCGCCACGTCGGGGCGGTGGTGCGTACCCGTCGTCTGCGAGGCGGTCACCTCGTACCCCTTGGTGGTGGCCGCGGTGTAGCCGGCGGCCTTGACGGTGGCCGGGGCGGTCCCCTGGATGTCCTCCCAGACCACGGTGAAGCCGACCCCGGCGGTGGTCGGCGCACCGTCCGGGTCGACCGCCACCTTCGGCCAGATCTGCTGCCCGGCGTCACTGGCGTTGGCCTGCCCCGAGCCGAGCACCGCGCCGCTGGGCGACACCACCCGGTACTGGATGTTGTAGACGCCGTTGCCGTCGCCGTCGGCGGCCCAGACCACCACGGCGTTGCCCCGGTCGTCGAGCCCCACGTCGGGGCTGATGTGCCGCCAGGCGGCCCCGCTGGTGCCGCCGCCGGACAGCTTCAGCTCGTAGGCGGGCGTGCCGTCGCGGAACAGGCGCAGGTAGATCTCGCTGTGGGTGTCGTCCTCGGGCGCGGTGCTGTCCCGGTCGTCCTCCCACACCACTGCCACCTGGCCGTTGCGGTTCATGGCGATGCCGGGCAGGTCCTGGTCGCCGGTGGCCACGCTGTTCGCGGTGGTCCAGGTGACCGCCTCGGCGGTGACGGCGATCGGGGCCGGCGCCAGGTTCGGGACGAGCAGGGAAGCGGCGAGCAGTGACGTGATTGCGGTCATGGTGGTTCTCCTTCACCCGGCCTGGAGGCCGGGTTGGCCGTCGAGGATGACGAACGAGCGCACCATGGACGCCGCGGCGCCGTGCTCGGTCACCGTGTTCACCGCGCGGAAGTCCGCGCGGACCTGGCCTCGGCTGATCGTGGTACGCACGTAGCCACGCCGGTCCGAGTAGAACTTCAGGTGCGGGTTGGCCGCCGCGTTCGGGATTGTGGTGCTGCCGGTGCCGTTGCCGGTCGAGCTGATCGAGGTGCAGACCAGTTCGGTGCCGATGGTGGCCGACGACGGGTTGGCGTAGTCGGCCTTGAGGTCGTTGGCCCACGACCGGTGGACGTCACCGGTGAGCACCAGCGGGTTACGCACCCCACGCTGCTGCCAGCCAGTCTGGATCCGGCTCCGGGAGGCTCGGTAGCCGTCCCAGGCGTCCATGCTCGCCGCCCCGTTCGCGTCGAGTTGCTGGGCGAAGAAGACCTGTTGGCCGAGGATGTCCCAGGTGCCGTAGCGCTGGGCCAGCCCGTCGAGCAGCCACGCCTCCTGGTTCGCCCCGGTCAGGGACCGGGAGGGCAGGTCGGCGTCCGCGCAGACCTTCCAGCCGTCACCGCAGGCCTGGTCGTCGCGGAACTGCCGGGTGTCGAGCATGTGGAAGGTGGCGAGCTGCCCCCACCGCACCCGCCGGTACAGCGGGATGCTGTTGCCGCTCGGCGCGGAGGCCGGCCGCAGCGGCATGTTCTCGTAGTACGCCCGGTACGCGGCGGTGCGCCGCGCGGTCCACTGCGCGGCGGTCAACGTGGGGCTGCTGTCGTTGCGGACCATGTTGGCGTAGTTGTTCTCCACCTCGTGGTCGTCCGGCACCACCAGCCAGGGTGCCGCCGCGTGCGCCGCCTGGAGGTCCGGGTCGGACTTGTAGAGCGCGTACCGGCGGCGGTAGTCGGCAAGCGACACGATCTCGGCGCCGACGTGCTGGCGCACCGTGGAGGTGCCGACACCACCCTCGTAGATGTAGTCGCCGAGATGCAGGATCAGTCCGGGGTTCTCCTCGGCCATCCGCCGGTACGCCGTGTAGTAGCCGGCCTCGTAGTGGGCGCAGGAGGCGAAGGCCATCACCAGGTCACGGCCGAAGGTGCCGGGCGCCGGGGCGGTCCGGGTCCGTCCGACCGGGGAGATCTGACCCTGGGCCCGGAACCGGTAGTAGTAGTCGGAGTCGGCGGTGAGCCCGCCCGCGATCGCGTGCACGGAGTGCGCGTCGGCGTAGCGGGCGGTCACCGAGCCGGAGGCGACGAGCGAGGTGAACCGGTCGGTGGTGGACACCTGCCACTCCACTGCCACGTCGGCGTTGGCCATGCCGCCCTGTCCGTCGGCGTTGAGGGGCGACGGCGCCAGCCGGGTCCACAGGACCACGCTGTCGGGCGCCGGGTCACCGGACGCCACACCGAGCTTGAAGGGGTACGGCACCGCGGCGCGGGCACCCTGGCGGGGTGTCACCGCGACGCCGGCAGCCACGAGTCCACCGAGGACGAAGATGCGACGGCTCAGCCTTGTCATGGTCAACAGCCTTGAGAACGTCGATGAACGGCAATGGGTGCGGCGCGTAATCCCACATGACGGAAGGCTGTCCGCACCACGGCGGTCAGGTGTCCTGGCCGCCGGGGAGTCACCGTCAGCCCAGCGGTGCCGGCGACTCCGCGCCCGGGATGGTCAGCCGTGGCGCACCGGACCCGTCGGCTGGGACACTCCAGACGTCGGGCTGGCCGTCGTCCTGACGTCTCGTGTAGGCGAGCGTCCCGCCGTCCAGCCAGGCGGCCTGGTCGTCGACGCTACGGGTCTCGGCGGTCGCGGAGACCCGCATGGTCGCCAGCTCCAGGACCGACAGGCGCCAGCCCTTCGCCGGGTCGGCGTCGATCGCCTCCTTGAAGGCGATGCGGGTGCCGTCGGGGGACAGCGACGGGCACTCGACGTTCTCCTTCAGCGTCTCGACGGTACGGGCGGCGACGTCGCCCCGGACCAGGTAGCGCCTACCCGCTGTGGACATGGTCGCGTAGAAACGGTTGTCGTCGGCGGTGAAGGTGACACCCCAGTAGTTGACGTCCGGGCTGCGGTAGCTCCGCCCGTCCCGCGTGATGGCGAACTCTTCGAGCGAGGTCACAGTGGCGCCGGTGGTGGTGTCGAGAATGCCGGTGCGGGTGGAGAAGCCGCTGGCGGTGTAGGAGTCGCCGCCGACGAACGTCGTCCAGGAGACCATCCGGCCGGAGGCCGACACCCGGGCCCGGTTCGGCAGGCCCGGCACGTCGATCGCCCGCGTCTGGCGCAACATGGCGTCGAGCACGACCACCTGGTACGACCACGCGGTCTGCGGTGTGAGGCAGACGCCGGTGCCCGCCGCCGCGTACACCCGCAGGCATTCCAGGCCGGAGACGGTGCGCGGCCCGGTGGGGTCGGCCGTGGCGACTGTGGACAGGTGCCGGTCGGTGATGGCCAGCAGGCGTGGGCCGGGGGTCAGGGTGACCGCCCGGTCGCCGCTGGCGGCCGGCGGCGTCCTTGCCGGCTCGGCGGCCGTGGCCGCGTAGCCGGCCGCCACACTGCCCAACAGGACCGTCGACGCGGCCACCACGCCGAGTTTCGCTCGGGTCGACAACACGGTCATCGGGACACCTTCCGAGTGCGCAGACGGGACGGGACGCCCAGCAGGAGCAGGGTGAGGACCAGAACGCCGACGACGGCCACGGCCGCCACCCGGATCGCGGCCTGCGGCCCCCACGCCTGCCAGGCCAGACCGAACAGGACAGAGGAGACGAGGTACGCCAGCGCCTGCCCGGTCTGCACCAGCGCGATCCCGGTGGTCCGCAGCCGCGCGGGCAGTATCGGGCCGGCGAGCGCGATGAGCACCCCGTCGGTGGCGGCGTAGAACCCGCCGTACAGCGCAAGCGTCAGCGCGATCAGCGGCCAGCCGTCGACCGGACCGGCCAGCAGCAGGTACGTCGCACCGAGCGCGGTGTAGCCGCCGAGCACCACCGGTAGCCGGCCGACCCGGTCGGCGAGGACGCCGAGCGGGGTGGCGAGCAGCAGGTAGGCCAGACTGGTGCCCACCGCGAGCAGGGGAAACCAGCGCAGTCCGAGGTCCTCGCGGCGTTGCAGGAGCAGGTAGACGAATCCGTCGCCGATGGTGGCCAGCCCGAGCAGCGCCGCGGCCAGCACGAGCCGACGGGCGGGCCCTGCGCGCAGCAGACCGAACGCCTCGCGTACGGAGACGTTCGGGCCGTCCGTCGACTGGTCGGTGGGACGTTCCCGAACGAAGAGCACCAGGACGACGACGGCCAGGGCCGCGACGCAGAAGCTGGTGACGAAGACCGCGTCGTACGACTGCCCGACGACAAGCAGGACGGCGAACGCGGCGAGCGGCCCGAGGAACGCGCCGACGCTGTCCATCGCCCGGTGCACCCCGAACGCCCGGCCCAGCGCCTCGGGTGGCGTGGAGAGCGTGATCAGCGCATCGCGCGGGGCACTCCGCACGCCCTTGCCGAGCCGGTCGACGGCGATGACCGCGCCGATCGCCGGTATCGACCGGCCGGCGAGCAGCAGGCCGAGTTTCGCGACCGCCGAGAGTGTGTAGCCGACGCCGGCGATCAGCTTGCGCCGCCGGAACCGGTCGGCGGCGAACCCGCCGACGACCCGCAGCAGCGCTGTGGCGCCGGTGTGGACACCGTCGAGCACGCCGAAGGCCACCGGGCTGAGCTGGAGGCCCAGCACCAGGTAGAGCGGCAGGACGGCGGCGACCATCTCGGCGGAGACATCGGTGATCAGGCTGACCGTGCCGAGTGCGACGACGTTGCCGCTGACCAGGGCGAGCCGTCGCCGCCGTGGCCGGAATCCGGACCGTCCGGAGCCGGGCTGGTCGGAGCCGGGCTGGTCGGAGCCGGGCTGGTCGGCGACCGGTCGGGAGACTGTCGACAGGTACACGAGCATCTCCTCGGATCGACGACTGACGGTCAGCCATCGTCCGTACTCATCGGAGCGGGCACAACGGACCGCGTGCGGCAGCGAGGCGAGATGCGGGTGAACGCCTCGCGAACATCGAGGTGTTCGCCTGCCGCGTTGTGGTGTTCATCCGTCCGTCGCCCGCCGGCCGATCGACGCTCCTACATTCCATGCGCTTCACACCCGGAACAGAGGAGTCCTGGATGGACATTCGATTCCCCCGTCCGCCGATCACGATAGGTGCGGTCGCGGTGCTCGTCGCGGCCACCGCCGCCGTCGTCGTGACCGGTGCCGACGCGGCCTCGGCGGCGAGCGTGACGTTCACGCCGGTGGCCGACACCTACGTCCAGAACGACGCGACGTCCACCAACTACGGCACGTCCCCGCAGATCGTTGTCGACAACTCGCCCGTGCGGCGCTCGTTCCTCCGCTTCACCGTGAGCGGGGTCAGCGGCACGGTGACGAGTGCCAAGCTGCGCCTGCGCACGATCAGCGGCAACGACGGCAGCGACGCCGGTGGCACGTTCCGCCGGATGTCCAACACGACGTGGTCGGAGACCGGCACCACCTGGAACAACCAGCCGGCCATCGACGGGGCCACGCTCGGCACCATCGGCGCGGTCAGCGGCAACACCTGGTACGAACTGGACGTCACGGCCGCCGTCACCGGCAACGGGACGTACAGCTTCGGTGCGACCTCCGCCAGCGGCGACGGCGCCTACTACGACACGCGCGAGAGTGGCGCCGACGCGCCGCAACTGGTGGTCACCACCGGGACCACCACGCCACCGTCCGGCGACCCGGTGTTCGTGGGTGCCGGCGACATCGCCGACTCCGGCTCCGGCGACAGCGCCACCGCGACGCTGCTCGACAACATCTCCGGCACGGTCTTCACCACCGGCGACAACGTCTACGACAGCGGCACCGCGGCGCAGTTCAGCAGCTACTACGAGCCCACCTGGGGTCGGCACCGGACGCGCACCCGCCCGTCGCCGGGCAACCACGACTACAACACGTCGGGCGCGACCGGCTACTACAACTACTTCGGTACGTCCGCCGGCCCGAGCGGCCGCGGCTACTACTCGTTCGACCTCGGCAACTGGCACATCGTGTCGCTGAACTCGAACATCAGCATGTCGACGGGCTCGACTCAGGAGCAGTGGTTGCGCGCGGACCTGGCCGCCAGCGGCAAGCCGTGCACGCTGGCCTACTGGCACCACCCGCTGTTCACGTCCAGCTCCAACCACGCGCCGTCGACGTCGACGCGCCCGTTGTACCAGGCGCTCTACGACTACAACGCCGACGTCGTGGTCTGGGGGCACAACCACGTGTACGAGCGGTTCGCACCGATGAACCCGTCCGGTGGCGCGGACGCCAGCCGGGGTGTGCGCAGCTTCGTCGCCGGGATGGGCGGTGCCAGCCACTACGGCTTCGGCACCATCCAGCCCAACAGCGAGGCCCGCAACAGCTCGGCGTGGGGTGTCCTGAAGTTCACCCTGCACTCCAACAGCTACGACTGGCAGTTCGTGCCGGTGGCCGGCCAGACCTACAACGACAGCGGCACCGGCAACTGCCACTGATCGGGATCATGACAACGACGCGTGCCCCTGTCCGCAGGGCGGGCAGGGGCACGTGCGCGTACCGTTCAGGCGTCAGCGAGCCGTGCCGGCCCGGCGCTTGTTGTAGACGTCGAAGGCGACGGCGACGAGCAGGACGAGGCCCTTCACCACCGACTGGGTCGACTGGTCGATGCCCATCAGCTGCATGCCGTTGCTCATCACCGCCATGATCAGACCGCCGACCATGGCGCCGACCACGGTGCCCACCCCGCCGGTGACCGCCGCGCCGCCGATGAAGGCCGCAGCGATCGCGTCCAGCTCGAACATGTTGCCGGCGGCGGGCTGGGCGCCGTTCGACCGCGAGGAGTAGATGACGCCGGCCACCGCCGCCAGGAAGCCCATGTTGACGAACATCCAGAAGTTGACGGTGCGGACCTTCACCCCGGACAGCGCCGCCGCCGACAGGTTGCCGCCGATCGCGTAGACCTGGCGACCGAAGACGGTACGCCGGGTGAGCAGGCCGTAGACCAGCACGAGCACCGCCAGGATGATCAGCACGATCGGCAGGCCCCGGGCGTGCGCCAGCTGCCAGGCGAAGTACATGATGACCGCGCCGACCAGCACGACCCGCGCGACGAACAGCGGGAACGACTCGACGGGCTGCTGGTAGCGGATGCGCGCCACGCGGGTGCGGAAACCACTCACCGCGTACCCGGCCACGGCGACCGCGCCGATCAGCAGCGTGAAGGCGTCGAAGCCCTGCCCGCCGAGCAGGCCGTTGAGGAAGCCCGCCGCGACCTTCTGGTACTCGGCCGGGAACGGCGACAGGGAGATGTTGTCGAGCACCCGCAGGGTCAGACCCCGGAACAGCAGCATGCCGGCCAGGGTCACGATGAAGGCCGGAATGCCGGCGTACGCCACCCAGAAGCCGTGCCACGCGCCGACCGCGATGCCGACGGCGATCGCGGCGACGACACCGACCCACCAGGGATAGCCCTGCTGGATCACCAGCACGGCGGATACCGCTCCGGTCAGCGCGACGACCGATCCGACCGACAGGTCGATGTGCCCGCCGATGATCAGGATGACCATCCCGATCGCGAGCACCAGGATGTACGAATACTGAAGGACGATGTTGGTGATGTTGCCGGGGCTCAGCAGCACCCCGTCGGTCAGGATCGCGAAGAACGCGACGATGACGACCAGGGCGACGTAGATCCCGCTCTGCCGCAGGTTGTTCAACACCAGCGCCCGCAGGTCGTTCGTTCCGCTGTGCAGAGCGGCGGCGGGTGTGCCGTCCGGAGTCGCCGGGCTCTCCGTCGGAGGGGTCTTGATGCTGGTCACGCGACGAGCTCCTTGTCCTTGGTCATCAGCTCCATGAGGCTCTCCTGAGTTGCCTCGGCCACCGGCATCTCGCCGGTGATCCGGCCGGCGGCGAGGGTGTAGATGCGGTCGCACATCCCGAGCAACTCCGGCAGCTCCGAGGAGATGACGATCACCGCCTTGCCGGCGGCCACCAGCCGGTTGATGATCGTGTAGATCTCGAACTTGGCGCCGACGTCGATCCCCCGGGTGGGTTCGTCCAGGATCAGCACGTCCGGGTCGGTGAACAGCCACTTCGACAGGACGACCTTCTGCTGGTTGCCGCCGGAGAGCTTGCCGACGACCGCCATGACGCTCGGCGTCCTGATGTTCATCTCCCGGCGGCTCGCCTCGGCAACCTTGATCTCCTCGTTGCCGTTCACCCAGCCCATGCGGGACAGCCGGTCCAGCGCGGCGGCGGACACGTTGCGGCGGACGTCGTCGATGAGGTTCAGACCGTACCTCTTGCGGTCCTCGGTGACGTAGGCGATGCCGTTGTCGATCGCCTCCGCGACGGTGCGCGCCTGCACCTCCCGACCGCGCACGAAGAGTCGGCCCCGGATGTCGCGTCCGTACGACCGGCCGAACACGCTCATCGCCAGTTCGGTGCGCCCCGCGCCCATCAGGCCCGCGATGCCGACGACCTCGCCGGCGCGGACGGACAGGGCCACGTCCTCGACGACCATCCGGTCCTGCACCGGGTGCCGCACCGTCCAGTCCTCGATCCGGAGGACCTCCTCGCCGGGGGACGACTCGCGGTCGGGGTAGAAGCTGTCCAGGTCGCGCCCGACCATGCCCCGGATGATCCGCTGCTGGGTCACCTCGTCGGAGCGCATGTCGAGGGTCTCCACCGCGCGCCCGTCACGGATGACAGTGGTCGAGTCGGCGATGGCGGTGATCTCGTTGAGCTTGTGCGAGATCATGATGCAGGTGATGCCCTGGTCCTTCAGGGCCCGCAGCAGGTCGAGCAGGTGAGCCGAGTCGATGTCGTTGAGAGCGGCGGTCGGCTCGTCCAGGATCAGCAGGCGCACCTTCTTCGACAGCGCCTTGGCGATCTCCACCAACTGCTGCTTGCCGACGCCGAGCTGGATGACCGGGGTGACCGGGTTCTCGTGCAGCCCGACCGACGCCAGCAGCTTGGCGGCGTCGGCGTTGGCCAGGTTCCAGTCGATGAGCCCGAGGCGGTTGCGCCGCTCGCTGCCGAGGAAGATGTTCTCCGCGATCGACAGGTACGGCACCAGGGCAAGCTCCTGGTGGATGATGACGATGCCGTTGGCCTCGCTGTCGCGGATGCCACGAAACTGCATCGGCTTGCCGTCGAAGAGAATCTCGCCGTCGTACGAGCCGGACGGGTAGACGCCGGACAACACCTTCATCAGGGTGGACTTGCCGGCGCCGTTCTCACCGCAGATGGCGTGGATCTCCCCACGGCGTACTGCGAGGGTGACGTCCTCCAGCGCGGTCACGCCGGGGAAGGTCTTCGTGATGCGACGCATCTCGAGGATGGTGTCGTCCATGGTCACTGTCCTCCGTCAGGTCTGGACGGGTACGCCCAGACGTCGGGCCCGGCGGCGACCGCCGGGCCCGACGATTGGCTTACTTCTTGGCCTGACCGGCGGCGACCTCTTCCGCCGTCCAGTAGCCGGAGTCGATCAGCGCGGTCTTGATGTCGTCCTTGTAGACCGTGACGATCGGGAGCAGGTACGCCGGGACGACCTTGACACCGTTGTTGTACGTCTTGGTGTCGTTGGCCTGCGGCTCCTTCTTCTGCAGGAACGCCTCGGCGGCGTTCACTGCCTGGTCGGCCAGCAGGCGGGTGTCCTTGAAGACCGTGGAGCTCTGCACGCCGTCGTTGATCAGCTTGATCGAGGCGATCTCAGCGTCCTGGCCGGTCACGACCGGGAGCTTCTTCGCGCCGGTGCCGTAGCCGGCGTTCTGCAGGGCGGTGATGATGCCCCGGGAGATGCCGTCGTACGGCGACAGCACACCGTCGACCTTCGAGCCGTCGTTGTAGCTGGAGGTGAGCAGGTTCTCCATGCGCTTCTGCGCGGTCTCCTGCTGCCACCGCAGGGTGGCGACCTGCTCGGGCGTGGTCTGCTTGGACTTGACGACAAGCGTGCCGTCGTCGACGAACGGCTTCAGCGTGTCCATCGCGCCGCTGAAGAAGAACTGCGTGTTGTTGTCGTCGAGCGACCCCGCGAAGAGTTCGACGTTCAGCGGCCCCTTGGCGGTGCCCTTCGAGCCGTCCTTGTTCAGCAGGCCGAGACCGACGAGCAGCGCGGTGCCCTGGGCGACGCCGACCTTGTAGTTGTCGAAGCTGACGTAGAAGTCGACGTCCTTGCTGCCGCGGATCAGCCGGTCGTAGGAGATGACCGGGATCTTCGCGGCCGCTGCGGCCTGTAGCTGGCTGCTGAGCGCCGTGCCGTCGATCGCCGCGACGACCAGGACGTCAGCACCCTGGGTGATCATCTGGTCGACCTGCTGCGACTGGGTGGGGATGTCGTCGCCGGCGTACTGGAGGTCGACCTTGTAGCCCTTCGCCTCAAGCTTGGACTTCACCGCGTTGCCGTCGGCGATCCACCGCTCCGAGGTCTGGGTCGGCATCGACACACCGATGGTCAGGTCGCCAGGCTTCGCGTTGCTCTTGTCGTCACCGCTGCCGGCACCCCCGCCACTGCACGCTGCCATACTCAGCGTCAGCATCGCGCCGCCGAGAGCAACCAGGAATCTCCTGCCCACGGGCTTCTCCTCTCTGGACTCCCCCGTCGAGTGCCGGGGCCAAAACTGTCACCTTTCGGGGTAGTGTTAGCGCTCACATACGGCACGTCAACACTAGATCCGAAATACCGGTGTCACGGTCTCGTAACGGAGGCGTCCCAAGCGGCGAGGCCAGCACCTGGAGGGGCCCCGACCTGGGAGCACGGCGATGACCGGCACCGGAGCGGACGCCCGCCGGACAGGCCCGTCGACCGCGCCGAACCACCGTCCAGACGGCCGGCGAACGCGACGGTGCCCGCGGACGACGGGCGTCGTCCGCGGGCACCTGGAGTGCTGTCGGATCAGGCGGGCTGCCGCGACCTGGTCGGTCGACGGACCCGGTGGGCTATCGCTGCGTCCACCGCTGGTTGGCCGCCCCGGTGCAGTTCCACAGGATCACCGTGGTGCCGTTGGCCGTGCCGTTGCCGTTGACGTCGAGGCAGAGCCCGGACTGGGCGCCGCTGATCGTGCCGTTGGCGTTGATGGTCCACCGCTGGTTGGCCCCACCGTTGCAGTCCCAGATCTGCACCTTGGAACCGGCCGCGGCGTTCGTGGGCGCGTCCAGGCACTTGCCGAGCGACTGAAGGGTCTGACCGTTGACAGTCCAGCGCTGGTTGGCGGCGCCGTTGCAGTCCCAGATCACCGGCTGGGTGCCGTTGGCGGTGTTGCTGTTCGGAACGTCCAGGCAGCGGCCGGAGGCGGCGCTGGCCAGCGCGCTCGACGTACCCGGCGGCGGGCTCGTCGGCGGCGGGGTCGTCGTCGGGGGAGTCGTCCCCCCACCGCTGACCCGGTAGACCACGGTGCCGTGCGCCGGAACGCTGGCGCTGATGGTCCCGCTGGAGGAGGTGGTGGCACCGGACCACGCCTCGACCAGGGTGAACGAGCTCCCGGACTTGCCGACGGCGGCGGCCGTGGTGGAGATCGTCGTCGTCGAGCCACCCTGGTTGAACAGGGCGACGGCGACGTCACCGTTGGCCAGCCGCTTGGCCAGCACCCGGCGGGTGCCGTCGAACGACACCTGCGTCCCCTGCAACCCGAGCGAGTCCTGGTTGATCGCGATCAGGTTGGCGTTCTTCAGGATGGTCTGCGTCGCGGAGTTCATGTTCCGGACGTCGTTGCCGGCGATCAGCGGAGACGCCATGATCGCCCACATGGCGAAGTGGCTGCGCATCTCCGTGTCGTTCATGCCGCCGCGACCGACCTCCATCATGTCCGGGTCGTTGAACCCACCCGGCCTGGCGTAGGACGCTATCGGAACCGTCACGTTGATGATGTTCTGGATGCCCATCGGGTAGCCGTTGGTCTGGCCGGTGTCCCAGGCGTTGGTGATGTCCTCGGTGGTACGCCACATGTTGGCCACGTCGCCCCAGTTGCGCTGCGGGCCGGTCTTGGCGTGGATGCTGTTCGGGTTGATGCTGTAGACGATCGGTCGGCCGGTGGCGGCCAGCGCGTCACGCATCTTGGCGAAGGTGGCCACCTGGTCGTTGATGCTGCCCTCCGGCGAGCACCAGTCGTACTTGAGGAAGTCGACGCCCCAGGCGGCGAACTGGCGGGCGTCCTGCACCTCGTGGCCCCGGCTGCCGGTGGCACCGGGGTAGGAGTTGAAGTACTGCGCGCAGGTCTTGTCGACCGGCACCTGGTAGAGGCCGAACTTCAGGTCCCGGGCGTGCAGGTAGTCGCCGAGCGCCTTCATCCCGCTGGGGAACCGGGTGGGGTCGCCCTGGATGTTGCCGGAGCTGTCCCTGTTGGGGTTGAACCAGCAGTCGTCGACCACGACGTAGTTGTAGCCCAGGTCCCGCATGCCGCTGCTGACGATCGCGTCCGCTGACTGTCGAATCAGCGCCTCGTTGATGTTGCAGCCAAACGAGTTCCACGAATTCCAACCCATGGGGGGAGTACGCGCCACCCCGTTGTCAAGTGCCTGCGCCGCCGGGGCGCGGAGGCCGACCAGAGCGCCGGCGACCAGCACTCCGGCCGCCAGCACACTCCCCCAGCGTCGACCTCGGGTGATGCGGTTCATCGAGCCTCCTTGTCGGTGGCGCCCGCCCGTGACTACGATCAGACTGGTGGGTCGATAGCTGGACGCCGATTCTTGTTAGCGTTAACAGAGACGTCCATCATGTTACGGCCACATTTCACGAGGTTCAATACCTCCACGGCAGTTGCATTGTCATCGGTCGATGAAAAAAGCCGGGCGCCCGATTGATCGGTGTCTTACCGACGGTGACGAGCCAGCGGCACGGCGAGGTGCCGGCGACGCCGGGACTCTCCGGCTGGGGCCGACGTCAGCGCCGCGGTGGGGCGACGCTCTCGCGGGCGACCAGTGCCGGCGCGATGGTCTGCCGCATCGCCCCGCCGGTGCCCGTCTCGATCTGGGCCAGCAGCATCTGCAGGCTCGCCCGCGCCACCGCGTCGAAGTCCGGACGGACGGTGGTCAGCGGCGGAATGAAGTACGCCGCCTCCGGCACGTCGTCGAAACCGACCACGCTGATGTCGTCCGGCACCCGCCGGCCGAACTCGTGCAACGCCCTCAGCACGCCCAGGGCGAGATGGTCGTTGGCGGTGAAGACGGCGGTGACCTCCGGCATCCTCGCCAGCATCTGCCCGCACCGGTAACCCGATGCGGCGGACCAGTCTCCCGGCATCAGCGGCGGCGGGTCCACACCGGCCGCCAGCAGGGCCTCCCGCCAGCCGTCGATCCGGCCGACGCTGTCGAACCAGTCGAACGGCCCGGAGACGTGCCAGACCGTGCGGTGCCCCGCGTCGAGCAGGTGTCGGGTCGCCGCCCGGGCACCCGCCACCTGGTCGACGGTCACCAACGGCACCGGCCGGCTCGGGTCGCCGTCGACGGTGACCAGCGGGACGTCCTGGGGAAGGCGCTCCAGCGCCTCACCCGCCGACTCCACCGGCGCGATGACCACGATGCCGGCGACCCGGTGCGACAGGTGCCGCTCGACGGCAGCCGAGATGGAGCGGTGGTCCAGGTTTCGCACGCTGCCGACACTGACCGCGAAACCCTCCTCGGCCGCGGTCTGCTCCAGAGCGGCCAACAGCGACGCCGGGCCGTAGAGGGTCGTGTTCTGTGCGACCACACCGATGACCTGGGACCTGCCGGTCACCAGGGCACGAGCCGCGCCGTTCGGGCGGTAGCCGAGCTCGGCGATCGCCGCCCGCACCCGGAGCCGGGTCTGCTCACGAACGTTGGGGTGCCCGTTGAGCACCCGCGACACCGTCTGATGGGAGACACCGGCCAGACGAGCGACATCTGTCATCGCGGGACCGTGGACGGCCATTTCACTCTCCCCGCTAAGTCTCGGGCCCGCGGCCCGGTCGACGTCGACTGGAGCGGCACGGCCCGGCCCGGCCCGATCCCCTCGCTCAGCCACCACGCCGGTGCCGAATCCCAGGTGACCAGCGCTGAATCGCCGTCAGTCTACGCCAGCAAACGCTTCGAATACGGGACGGCTGTGCTCGGATGTGCTACGCATCGAAGCCACACAAGGCTTTTCCCGCAGTGCGTACGCGGCCAGCTGGCTCGCGGCCACGGGCTGCGGTGGCACGCCGGCCTGCTCCACGCTCCTGGAGAGAACGTGGAGCAGGCCGACTGGGCACCTGGTGGTGGCGCCGACCGCACGTGCCGGGCAGGCAACGCTCGTCGGCGCCACCGGTCAAAACGATGGTCGTGTGACTGGCGTCACGGTGTCGTCAGGTCGAACCTGCGGACCGTGACCGCGCCGCCGAGTGCCGACGTCGCGTGGTTGAAGATGGCGAACCGGTAGCCCATGAAGAACTGCCAGTTGTTCGCCAGCGTCAGGGCGTTACCGAACGAGGTGAAGTTGACCCCGTCCGTGCTGTACGAGAAGCGGGCCTGCCGGCCGGACCCCGGTCTGATGTCGGCGTTGGCGCGCAACCAGATCCGACCACCGGAGACGGCGGTGCTCGCCACCTCACTGCCGGTGCTTGTGGTGTTCCAGCTGCCGTCCATCGTGAGCCCGTTCTGCATGACCAGACGGGTGGACCCGTTGTCCTTCCGGACTCCGATCCAGGCCGACGAGTTGCGCAGCACCGCCAGGCCGGTGCGGTCACCGTCGCGCATCGTGGAGTAGTCCAGCTCGATGGTGGCCGTCGAGGTGGGGCCCTGGATCCGGTGGGTCAGCGTGTTACGCGCCTTGTACAGGTCGCCGGTGACGGTGGCGGTCTGTAGGTTCAGCCCGTTGTTGACCGACCACTTGCTGTTGTCGGGGTTGTGGTTCCACTCCCACTGCGGGCCGAGGGTGGTGCCGGCGAACGTGTCGGTGCCGGTGAGCGGCTTGACGGCTCGCGGCGGCGCGGGCAGGTTCGGCTTCGGGTAGGTGGTGCCCCACGTGCCGTTGACCGTCTGCAACACGGGCCAGCCGTCGCCGGTCCAGGTGATCGGCGCCATGGCCGGCATCCGACCACCGGGGTACGCGTCGACGAACGACATGTAGTACCAGTCGCCGTTCTGGGTCTGCACCAGCCCACCCTGGTGCGGCACGCCGCCACCGGAGATCGGGCCGGGCAGGTTGAGCAGCACCTGACGCTGCTCGTACGGGCCGAACGGGCCGTTTGTCGACTTCAGCACGTACTGGCCGTTGGCCGGGCGGGTGAGCCAGATGTAGTAGGCGCCGTTGCGCTTGTAGAACCGGGCGCCCTCCAGCGTCCCGATGCTCGACGGCGTCTGGTACACCTGCTGGGCGCGGACCTGGGACTTCCCGTCCGCGGACAGCTGCGCCACGCTGATCGTGCTGTTGCCGTACGCCACGTACATGGTGTCGTTGTCGTCGATCAGCATGCCGGCGTCGTAGTAGCAGTTGGGGATGGTGGTGTGCTTGGTCCACGTGCTGTCGACGGCGGACGCGGTGTAGATGTGGGTCTGCGCGAAGTCGATGCACCCGGCCCAGTAGTACGTCTTGTTGCTCGGCCGGTAGTTCAACGTCGACGCCCAGATCCCGTCGACGTACGCGTTGCTGCCGCCGCTCATGTCGTACTTCGAGCCGAAGTCGAGCTTGGGCACGGAGTGCCCGGCGTACTCCCAGTTGACCAGGTCGTACGAGCGCAGCACCGGCGCGCCCGGGGAGTAGTGCATGGTGGACGCCGACATGTAGTAGGCGTTGTCCACCCGGATGATGTCGACGTCGGCGAAGTCCTGCCAGACCACCGGGTTCGTGTACGTGCCGTTCGACGGGGGCGGCGTGGTGGTGGGGGGTGGCGTGGTGGGGTCGCCCCCGCCGTCGACGCGGACGAGCTGCCACTGCTGGTTGGTGCCGTTCCAGTCGGCGTACTGCACGATGTTGCCACCGTCGGCGGTCGAGGCGCCCTGCACCTCCATCACCTTGTTGCTGTTGCGGTTGATCAAGCGGACGTACCCGCCGTCCGAGTCGGCCAACCGGAACTGCTGGTTGGTGCCGTTGTTGTCACTCCACTGCACGATCGGCCCGCCATCGGCGGTCGAGCGGCCGGAGACGTCAAGCACCTTGCCCGACAGCCGAGACTTGAGCCGGTAGTAGCCGCCGCCGGAGTCGACGAACTGCCACTGCTGCTGGTTGCCGTTGTTACGCGTCCACTGGGTGATCCGCGCGCCGTCGTTCGTGGCCATGTTGTACACGTCCACTGCCTTGCCACTGTTGCGGTTCACCAACACGTACCAGGCGCTGGTGTCGACAGTTGCCGCCGACGCGGGCGCCGCGGCCACCGCTGCGGCCGCGCCACCGACCACCAGCACCATCGCGGCGACGGCGAGTCTCGACAGCCACCCGCGCCGCCGTGGCGCACCCCGGGGAACCCGACCGATGGAAAGCATGATCCTCCTCTGCTGACGCGAACCGTGCGGTCTGGGCCGGCGTCCGCGGCACCGGGCGGGGTACCGAGCTGACCAAGCCCGGCCATGTGATCGCTAACACCGGCCGCCCGACCGTCGCGGTGACGAGGTGCCGAAACCGCGGGGTAGGACGCGCGCGCGGCCGGGCCAGCCACGACATCGACCATCTTGGCTATAGACTGTGAGCGATAACATGCTGTTAGTCAAGGCGTAACACAACCGCCTCGCGGGCCTGCTGGCACACACGCGAACGGGTGGCCCACCCCCGCCCGCAGGCAGGGATGGACCACCCGTTTCCCGTACTCTCCGACCGCGCGGGTCAGAAGCCGCGGGCCAGCCGGTAGTAGGCCTGGTTCCACCGCAGCTCGTCGGCGAAGCGGCGGGGCTGGGTGTCGGCGTCGATGACGACCAGCTCGGTGCGGCTCATCTCCGCCAGGTCGTGCAGCTCCTCCACGCCCACCGCCTGCGACAGCACAGTGTGGTGCGGGGCGCCCGCGGTGATCCACGCCTCGGCCGAGACCGGCAGGTCGGGGCGCGGACGCCAGACGGCACGGGCGACCGGCAACCGGCGCAGCGGCTGCGGCGGGGCCACCACGTCGATCTCGTTGGCCACCAGCCGGAAGCGCTCCCCCATGTCGGACAACCCGAGCACGACGGCCGGACCGGGTGCGGCGTCGAACACCAGCCGGACCGGGTCCTCCCGGCCACCGATGCTCAACGGGTGGATCTCCACGTTGGGCACGTCGGAGGCGATGGTCGGGCAGACCTCCAGCATGTGGGCGCCGAGCACCAGCTCGTTGCCCGGCGTGAGGTCGTAGGTGTAGTCCTCCATGAACGACGTGCCGCCGCTCACGCCCACCGACATCGCCTTGAGGGTGCGGACCAGGACCGAGGTCTTCCAGTCGCCCTCACCGCCGAAGCCGTAACCGTCGGCCATCAGCCGCTGCACGGCGATGCCCGGCAGCTGACGCAGCCCCCCGAGGTCCTCGAAGTTCGTCGTGAAGGCCCGGAACCCTCCCGCGTCCAGGAAGGCGCGCATGCCCAACTCCACGCGCGCGGCGTACCGCAGCGAGTCGTGCTGCTCACCACCGGGCAGCAGCGCGCCGACGATGCGGTAGGTGTCCTCGTACTCCTTGACCAGGTCGTCCACCTGCGCGTCGGTGACCTCACCGACCACCTCGACCAGGTCGTTCACGCCGTAGGTGTTGACCGAGACCCCGAACCGCAGCTCGGCCTCGACCTTGTCGCCCTCGGTCACCGCGACGTCGCGCATGTTGTCACCGAAGCGGGCCAGGCGCAGCGACCGCATCGCCGACCAGCCCAGCGCGGCGCGGGCCCACGCCCCGATCCGATTGGCCACCCGCGGGTCGCTGACGTGCCCGGCCACCGTCTTACGGGCCACACCGAGACGCGTCTGGATGTACCCGAACTCCCGGTCGCCGTGGGCGGCCTGGTTCAGGTTCATGAAGTCCATGTCGATGTCGTTCCACGGCAGCAGAACGTTGGCCTGGGTGTGCAGGTGCAGCAGCGGCGTCTGCAACGCGTCCAGACCGGAGATCCACATCTTGGCCGGCGAGAACGTGTGCATCCAGGCGATGACCCCGACGGCACCCTGGGCGGCGGCGTCCCGGCAGACCTGCAGGATCTCACCGCTGTTGGTCAGGACGGGCTTCCAGACCACGCGGGCGGGAATCTGCGTCGAGTCGTCGAGCGCGGCCGCGATCTGGCGAGACTGCTCGGCCACCTGGCGGAGCGTCTCCTCGCCGTACATGCCTTGGCTGCCGGTGAGGAACCAGATCTCGGGTTCGGTTTGTGGTGCCATGGAGTTGCCTTCCGCGAGAGGGGCGGTCACTTGTAACGGATTCCGATGAGGCGCTGGAGGAGGATGAACGCGAACAGCAGGCCGCCGATCACGATCTTGGTCCACCAGGAGTTGAGGCTCCCATCGAAGGTGATGAGGGTCTGGATCACGCCCAGGACCAGTACGCCCAGCACCGTTCCGAAGACGTAACCCGCGCCCCCGGTGAGCACGGTGCCGCCGATGACGACGGCGGCGATGACGTCCAGCTCCATGCCGACGGCGATCAGTGGCGCACCGGAGAGGGTGTAGAAGGACAGCAGGATCCCGCCGATCGCGGAGCACAGACCACTGATCGTGTAGACGGCGATCCGGGTCCGCCCCACCGGCAGGCCCATCAGCAGGGCCGACTGGGGGTTGCCGCCGATGGCGTACACGTTGCGCCCCAACCGGGTGTAGGCCAGCGTGTACGCGGCGACGGCGACCACGACGAAGGCGATCAGCACGCTGATCGACACGAAGTTGCCCTGCGGGTTACCGATCCGCTCCTGCGACATCGAGGTCCAGAAACCGTCGGTGATCGGGATCGACGAACCGGAGATGAACGTGCACATGCCCCGGGCGAAGAACATCCCGGCGAGCGTGACGATGAACGGCTGGATCTCGAAGAAGTGGATGGCGCAACCCATCAGCAGACCGAGCGTCGGGCCGATGAGCAGGGCGATGACGAGCACCAGTGCCGCCGGCATGCCGTCCTGTAGCAGCGAAGCCGACACCATCGCCGTCATGGCGACGACCGACCCGACCGACAGGTCGATGCCACCGGTGAGGATCACGAAGGTCATGCCCACCGCGACGACGAGCAGGAAGCCGTTGTCGATGAAGACGTTGAAGATGACCTGCACGTTGGAGAACGCCGTGTACTGCGACACCCCGATGCCGTACATGACCAGCAGCAGGGCGAGCGTCGCCAGGACCGGTATCTGCTTCCTCGGCAGCCGGAACCGGTTACGACCGGCGGTAAGCGTTCCAGTGGTCATGCCGGCACCTGCTCCTTCGGCTTGTCGGCGACGGGGGCGGACGGCGGAACACTGCGCCTGCGGCGGGCGAACCGGGCCCGGAAGGCCGGTGCCTGGATGAGGCAGACGGCGATGACGACTACCGCTTTGAACAGCAGCGACGTCTGCGGCGAGATGTCCATGGCGTACACCGTGGTGGTCAGGGTCTGGATGATCAGTGCCCCGATGATCGTGCCGCTGAGGAAGAACCGGCCGCCGGCGAGGGACGTTCCGCCGATGACGACCGCGAGGATCGCGTCCAACTCCACCCAGAGACCGGCGGCGTTGCCGTCGGCGCTGGAGACGTTTGCCGTCATCATGAAGCCGGCGACGGCGGCGCACGCGGCGCTGATCACGTACACGAGGAAGATGACCCGGCCGGACCGGATGCCGGACAACCGGCTGGCCACGGCGTTGCCACCGACCGACTCGATGATCATGCCGAGTGCGGTGCGCCTGGTGAACGCGGCGACGAGCAGGGCCGCGGCGAGTGCGATGAAGATGGCCAGCGGCAGGGTCAGCGCGTGGCCCAGGCCGATCGCCCGGTACGGCTCGGAGTTGATGGTGATGATCTGACCCTCGGTGATCAGCTGGGCGAGACCCCGGCCGGCCACCATCAGGATCAGGGTGGCGATGATCGGTTGGATGCCGATCACGGCCACCAGCACCCCGTTCCAGGCGCCGAGCACGAGCGCGACCCCGAACGCCATCGCGAGGGCCGTCAGCACCACGCCGAGGTTGTTCTGGTCGGGCTGCTTGCTGATGTACATGCAGGCGATCGCGCCGCTGATCGCGCAGAGCGACCCGACCGACAGGTCGATGCCGCCGGTCGAGATCACCAGGGTCATGCCCAGCGCGACGAGGATCAACGGTGCGCTCAGCCGCAGGATGTCGATCGGCGTGCCGTACAGGTGCCCGTCCTTGAGCTCGATGGACAGGAACCCGGGCCGATAGATCGTGTTCGCGGCGAGCATGGCGACCAGCACGGCGGCGGGCCAGAACAGCCGGTGACCGGTGATCGTCCGGTAGCGGCTCACGGTGTCGCTCATCGGTCTGCCTCCTCGCGGTGGGATCCACTCGCGATGGTCTGCATGATGCGGTCGGCGTTGAGGCTGTCGTCGTTGGGGAGCTGCGCGACCATCTGGCGGTCCCGCATGACTGCCACCTTGTGGCTGAGGCGCAGCACCTCCTCCAACTCGGCGGAGATGAACAGCACCGCCATGCCACCGTCGGACAGCTGCGTCACCAGCTTCTGGATCTCGGTCTTCGCGCCGATGTCGATGCCCCGGGTCGGCTCGTCGAGGATCAACAGCCGTGGCTCGGTGATCAGCCACCGGGCCAGGAGCACCTTCTGCTGGTTGCCACCGGAGAGGTTGCGGACCGGCACCTCCGGGTCCGCGGGCCGGATGTTGAGTGCCTTGATGTACTTGTCGACAAGCTCGTCCTGACGACGACGCGGGATGGGCCGCAGCCAGCCGCGAGCCGCCTGCATGGCGAGGATGATGTTCTCGCGGACCGACAGGTCGGCGACGATCCCCTCCGCGCGGCGGTTCTCCGAGCAGAAGCCGACGCCGTGGTCGATGGCCTGTGCGGGGGTCCGCAGGCTGCTCGACGTGCCGTCGACAGTGACCTGACCGCCGTCGGTCCGGTCCGCACCGAACAACAACCGCGCGACCTCGGTACGCCCCGAGCCCAGCAGGCCGGCCAGGCCCACCACCTCGCCGGCGTGGATGGTGAGGCTGAACGGCTGGACCGCCCCCGCCCGGCCGAAGTCCGACACCGCCACCAGCGGGGTGCCCTCCTCCAGCTTGGCCAGATCGCGGCGGGAGTGTTCCTCGATGCCCTCGAGGACGTCGAGTTCCTTGCCGATCATCTTCTCCACGAGGGAGAGCTGGGGCAGTTCGGGGGTCAGGTACTCGCCGACGAGCCCACCGTTGCGCAGCACGGTGATGCGGTCCGCGATCTCGTAGACCTGGTCGAGGAAGTGGGTCACGAACAGGATCGCGATGCCCTCGTCGCGCAGTTGCCGCATGATGCGGAACAACTGCGCCACCTCGCCGGCGTCGAGGCTGGACGTCGGCTCGTCCAGGATCAGCACCCGGGCCTTGATGTCGATGGCGCGGGCGATGGCGACCATCTGCTGGATCGCCAGCGAGTACGAGCCGAGCGGCGCGCTGACGTCGAGATCGAGGTCGAGGCGGGTGAGCAGGGCGCGGGCGCGGCGGCGAACCTCACCCCAGCGGACGGCGCCGAGGAGCCGGGGCTCACGGCCGATGAAGATGTTCTCCGCCACCGAGAGGTTGGTGCAGAGGTTGACCTCCTGGAACACGGTGCTGACCCCGGCGGCGTTCGCCTGCATCGGCCCGGTGAAGGACACCGGCTCCCCGTCCAGGGTGATCGTGCCCTCGTCGGTGTCGTAGACACCGGTCAGCACCTTGATGAGGGTCGACTTGCCGGCGCCGTTCTCGCCCATCAGGGCGTGCACCTCGCCGGGAAGGAGCTGGAAGTTGACGTTGTGGAGTGCGCGCACCCCGGGGAAGGACTTGCTGATCCCGGTCATCGTCAGGACCGGACGGCTATCCGTCATCCCATCAGACCTCTTCTGGGGGTTGTCGACGCGGAAGGGCCGCTGCGCTCCCACCACGCCCGCCCGGCCGTCCCTGGGGGAGGCTCGGGCGGGCGTGGCGCGGGTCATCGCGGGTCATGCCCGGTCCGTTCGGATTTATGGGGGCGACGAGGCGGGGCCGCCACGCGAGCGCGGCGGCCCCCCGGCGTCGATCAGTACTTGCGGGTGGGCAGAGCCTCCTTGGCCTGCTCCTGGGTGAAGGTCGTCTCCTGGGTCTCGATCCGAGCCGGCACTTCCTCGCCCGCCTTGACCTTCTTGGCCAGGTCCATCAGCTGCGGGCCGAGCAGCGGGCTGCACTCCGCGATGAAGTTGAACTTCCCGTCGGCGAGGGCCTGCATACCATCCTTGACGGCGTCGACAGTGATGATGGTGATGTCCTTGCCCGGCACCTTGCCGGCGGCGGTGATCGCCTCGAGCGCGCCCAGGCCCATGTCGTCGTTGTGCGCGAACAGCACGTCGATCTTCTTGTTGGCCTTGAGGAACTGCTCCATGACCTGCTTGCCACCGGCCCGGGTGAAGTCACCCGACTGGCTGGCGATGACCTTCAGGTTCGGGTTGGCGGCGATCGCCTCACCGAAGCCCTTCTTGCGGTCGTTCGCCGGCGCGGCGCCCGTGCTGCCCTGCAACTCGACGATGTTCACCGGACCGCTGGCGGTCTTCTTCTGCTCGACCAGCCACTCACCCGCGAGCCTGCCCTCCTTGACGAAGTCCGAGCCGAGGAAGGTCTTGTAGAGCGACTTGTCGGCCGAGTCGACCGAGCGGTCGGTCAGGATGACCGGGATCTTGGCGTCCTTGGCCTCCTTGAGCACGGTGTCCCACCCGGACTCGACGACCGGCGAGAAGGCGATAACGTCGACCTTCTGCTGGATGTAGTTGCGGATCGCCTTGATCTGGTTTTCCTGCTTCTGCTGCGCGTCGTCGAACTTCAGCTCGATCCCGGCGGCCGTGGCCGCCTCCTTGATCGAGACGGTGTTCGCGGTACGCCAGCCACTCTCCGCGCCGACCTGCGAGAAGCCCATCGTGATCTTGCCGTCGTCCTTGGTGCCGCCGCCGCCGCTGCCGGTGTCGCTGTTGCCGCAGGCCGCCATGCTGCCGACGAGCAGCACACTGGCGAGGACCGTGGCAGCGCGCCACGGAGCGGAGTGCATTCGCATCTTTCGCATCGAATCTCCTTGGCTCGGTGTGGTGGGGAACCGCGCCAACCGCCGATGTGCAAGGAGCGGCGTACGCGGGTGTTGCGTGCTGCTACTTCGGGGTGGTGCAGACCGGCGGGTCGGGTTTGGCCGCAGAGGGTCAGGAACCCGCCGGTGGGACTGGTTGTTGACCGTGGACGTTCTGGTAACGGTCACGAAGGGCGTCGATGTCCGCCGGCGCGATCGGCGGCTGCCCGAGTACGCGGGCCAGGTGCGCCGTGCGAGCCACCGGGCGGTGCCGGGTGCGCTCGGCGGGCAGGCGGGCGACCGTCTCGCGCAGCTCGCTGGTGACGGTCATGCCACCACTTCCAGCGCGGGCTCGGGTGTGGCCGCGGCGCTCTCGACCGCCGCGTTGCGGATCGCCCGCAGACGGAGCATGACGTCGTTGCCGCCGCGACCGAAGTGGTCGTGCAGCGTCCGGTACTCCGCGTAGAGGGCGTCGTAGGCGCGCGCCCGCTCGGGGTCCGGGCGGTAGACGGCCTCGTGCACCCGGCCCATCGCCTGCGAGGCCTCGTGGATCGAGGGGAACTCACCGGCGGCGACGGCGGCGTGGATCGCCGACCCGAGCGCCGGCCCCTGCGCCGAGGCGATGATGTTCAGCGGGCGCCGTGTCACGTCGGCGTAGATCTGCATCAGCAGGGCGTTGTTGGTGAGGCCACCGGCGATCACCAGGTCGTTGACGGCGACGCCGGCCTCGACGAACGCCTCGATGATCATCCGCGTGCCGAAGGCGGTGGACTCCAGCAGCGCCCGGTAGATGTCCTGCGGCCGGGTGGCCAGGGTCATGCCGACGATCATCCCGCTGAGGTCGTGGTTGACCAGCAGGGAACGGTTGCCGTTCCACCAGTCCAGGGCGATCAGGCCGTGCGCGCCGACGGGCTGGCTCGCGGCCAGCTCGGTGAGGCGCTCGTGTGAGTCGATGCCGGCCGGGGCGGCGTGCTTGACGAACCAGCCGAAGATGTCGCCGACGCCGCTCTGCCCGGCCTCGTAACCCCACGCGCCGGGGCTGATGCCGCCGTCCACGACCCCGCACATGCCGGCCACCTCGGCGACCTCCGCGCCGTTGACGACGTGGCAGGTCGAGGTGCCCATGATGGCGACGAGCCGACCAGGCTCAACGGCCTGCGCGGACGCGGCGGTGACGTGGGCGTCGACGTTGCCGACGGCCACCGCGATGCCCTCGGGCAGGCCGGTCCACTCGGCGGCCTGCGCGGTGAGCGCGCCGGCCCGGGCACCGAGCGGCAGCAACGGACCGTCCAGCTTGGCCACGAAGTCGCCGAAGTCGGGGTTGAGCGCGGTCAGGAAATCCTCGGACGGATAGTGGCCGTCCTGAAGGATGCCCTTGTATCCGGCGGTGCACACGTTGCGGGTCTCGGTGCCGCAGAGCTGCCAGACGATCCAGTCGGCCGCCTCGACGAAGCGCTCGGCCCGGTCGTAGACCTCCGGATCCTCCTCCAGGATCTGCAGGCCCTTGGCGAACTGCCACTCGGCGGAGATCTTGCCGCCGTACCGGCCGATCCACGGCTCCGCCCGCTCGTGGGCCAGCGCGTTGATCCGGTCGGCGTGCGGCTGCGCGGCGTGGTGCTTCCACAGCTTGACCCAGGCGTGCGGTCGGTCGCGCAGCTCGGGCGTCTCACACAGTGGGGTGCCGTCGGCAAGCGTCGGGAGCACGGTGCAGGCGGTGAAGTCGATGCCGATGCCGACCACCCTGGTGGGGTCCACCCCCGCGGCGGACACCGCCGCAGGGACGGCGTGCCGCAGCACGTCGCGGTAGTCGTCCGGGTTCTGGAGAGCCCAGTCCGGGGGCAGCGCTCGGCCTCCCGGAAGCGTCGTGCTGATGACGCCGTCGCCGTACTCGTGCACCGCGGTCCCCAACTCGGCACCATCACCGACACGGACCACCAGCGCTCGCCCGGACAGGGTGCCGAAGTCGACACCGACGACGTAGCGGTCGTCAGCTCCATCCACACGGTTCATGTTCACCTCCACCGTTAACGGGGATAGTGTTAACGCTCACATCCAGCCTCGTCAAGACATCTAGGCGCAACAGCTCCGTAACGGAACGCGGAAGCCGGGCCGACTCGGGCGCGTCAATGGCGGACCGACACAAAGCACGTGAATCCGGTGTCGGTCACTGATCGGGCACTCGGGACGAGGGCTGCCGCACGGACCGGCCGCCGACCGAACGTCCCGCGACAGGCCGGGCGACGGGTGCCGCACCTCCCCCTCGACGGGACGCCCGCCTGCCGGCGGCCAGCCGCCCGGACGGGATGATGTTGGCGATAACATCACCGCGCCGCCGCGCTCGCGTGGTCAGACCTCTGGCACGGCCGCCGGTCGCCGCGATGGCTCATGAGCGAGCGCGCCCCGGGGTTGCCGGCTCACCGCACGACCCCGCGAGGGGCCTGTGTTATCGATAACATTCGACGTCTGGGTGATGTCTGGACCGGCCCGCGAGCCCCGCGGCTGAACGGACGGCGCGGCCGGATGATCCACTCGCGTTTCTTGGAACCGGGGGGTCCGCGGGGCGAGGACAGGCCGACTTCATGAGAGCCGAGTCGATCAAGCCGCCGCCAGCCCGGCACCACCGCCAGCCCGGCCACCACCGCCAGCCCGGCCACCACCGCCCAGCCGGCACCGCGCGACAGGGACAGCCGGCGGCTCGGCCTCCGTGGGCCGAGCCGCCGGCTGTCCGTCGCGATGGCGGGACGTCGAGCGGGGTGTCGGGGTCAGGTGGCCCGACTGCGGTTGTACAGGGCCTTGGCCCAGAAGAAGCAGAGCACGCTGATGACGACGCACCAGACGACGGCGATGACTGCGTTGGCGCCGATCCCGGTGCCGAGCAGCAGGCCGCGGAGGGTCTCCATGACGGGCGTGAAGGGCTGGTAGTCGGCGAACCACCGCACCGGCGTCGGCATGGAGTCGGTGGGGACGAACCCGCTGCCGAGGAACGGCAGGAGGATCAGCGGCATGGGCAGGTTGCTGGCCGTCTCGACACTGTCGCTGACCAGTCCGAGGGCGACGGACAGCCAGGTCAGCGCAAACGTGATCATGGCGAGGACGCCGATCGCGGCGAGCCACTCGACCGGGTTGGCCGTCGGCCGGAACCCGACCAGCAGCGCCGCGACGGTGACGGCCGCGAGGCTGAGCAGGGTCTGGACCAGGCTGCCCAGCACGTGGCCGGTGAGCACCGACGGTCGGAAGATCGCCATCGTCCGGAACCGGGCGATGATCCCCTCGGTCATGTCCATCGCGACCGAGATGGCGGTGCCCTGCGCCGCGCTGACCACAGTGATGAGCAGGATTCCGGGGGTGACGTAGTTGGCGTACTGGGATCGGTCGCCGGACGGGCCGAGGCCGGCGCCGAGCGTGCCACCGAAGACGTAGACGAAGAGCAGCAGGATGATGATCGGGATGCCGATGAGCAGGAACGTCATCGACGGGTACCGCCGCATGTGCAGGAGGTTGCGCCGCAGCATGGTGCTCGAGTCGCGGACGGCGAGGGAGACGGTGCTCATCGCGCGGTAGCCCTTTCCTGGTCGGGTCGGCCGGCGCGGGAGTCGGGCTGGCCGGTGAGGGTGAGGAAGACGTCGTCGAGATCGGGGGTGTGCACGGAGAGCCCGGCCACGCTGATCGAGGCCTCGTCGAGTTGGTCGAGCAGTGAGCGCAGCGACCCGACTCCGCCGTCGCTCGGCACCTGGAGGGTGAGTGCCGCGTCGTCGCGGGTGCCGGCCGCGAACGTCCGGGCCGCCGAGTCGAGCCCGTCCTGGTCGGCGAACTGCAACACCACGTGGCCGCCCGGGATGAGCCGCTTGAGTTCGCGCGGGGTGCCCTCGGCGATCAGCCGGCCGTGGTCGAGGAACGCGACGCGGTCGGCGAGCTGGTCGGCCTCCTCCAGGTACTGGGTGGTGAGCAGGATGGTGACGCCCTCGGCGACGAGAGCACGGATGATGTGCCACATGGCCCGGCGGCTGCGCGGGTCGAGGCCGGTGGTCGGCTCGTCGAGGAAGATCACGCGAGGTGCGCCGACCAGGGTCATCGCGAGGTCGAGGCGCCGCCGCATCCCACCCGAGTACGTCGACACCGGCTTGCCCGCCGCCTCGGTCAGGTCGAACTGGTCGAGCAGCTCGGCGATCCGTCGCCGACCGGCGTCCCGGTCCAGGTGACACAGGTCGGCCATCAGGTTGAGGTTCTCCCGGCCGGTGAGCAGGTTGTCGACAGCCGAGAACTGGCCGGTGACGCCGATCAGTTCGCGTACCGCGTCGGGCTCGCGGGTCAGGTCGTGGCCGAAGACGCGGGCGTTGCCGCCGTCGGCGTTGATCAGGGTGGAGAGGATCTGCACAGTGGTGGTCTTGCCGGCGCCGTTGGGGCCGAGCAGCGCGAAGATCGTTCCCTCGGTGATCATGAGGTCGATGCCGTCCAGCACGACCTTGTCGCCGTAGGACTTCCGCAGGTCGGTGGCGACGATCGCGGGCTTCGTGGAGCTGGTCATGGTCTCCTCTTTTGCGGTTGCGGTGGGGATGGCTCAGGCGCGGCGGATCATGATGTCGCCGTAGGCGGTGTTCGCCCGGACCTCGACGGTCTCGTCGGTCTGCGCCGGGCCGTCGGTCGTCTCCAGGGCGTTGTGCACCCGGCCGTGCTTGGAACTGACGTCGAGCCAGGCCGCGGTGCCGCGACGGATGCCGACCTCGATGGCCCCGTACGAGGTGTCCAGCTCGATCGATCCCCGGACGACCTCACCCAGCCGGACGTTGCCGTAGGCGGTGCGTGCCGTCACCGAGGCCATCGGCGCGTCGAGGGTGATGTCGCCGTACGCGGTGTTGACCCGGACGTCGCCGCCGCTGCGGCCGATCCAGCAGTCACCGGAGGAGTTCTTGATCTCTGCGGGGCCGTCGACCGCGCCGATGCGCACCTTGCCGGACGAGACCTTCACCCGGGCCGAGCCCGCGACCCGCTCCACCGCGACCTCGCCGTGGCTGCTGTCGATGTCCAGCGGCCCGGTCTCGTCGAGCCGGATCCCACTCCCGGTCTTGATGTGACACGCACCGAGCCGACCCTCGCAGCGGAACGCCGCCCAGGACGACTGCGCGTGCACTCGCGACCCGGCCGGCAGCTCGATCAGGACGTCGACCGACGGCCCGGGGCCGAAGCCGTAGCGACGCCAACTCTTCGACACCCTGATCAGTAGTTGTCCCGCGGCGTACTCGACTGTGGTCTGCTCCGCGGCGCTCACGTCGGCCCTGCTCGACGGGTCGCGGGGCCGCACCGTCACCACGGTGTCGGTGCGGTCGGTCGCGCTGATCCAGACATCCCCGACGGGCAGCTCGATCTGGACGGCGATGGGCTCTGGCGTGTCGAAAACAGGCATGGTGGTCTCCCGGAAGGTGGTCGGCGAATGTCGCCGCTGGTCAGCGGCGCGAAAACAAGAGGGGGTAGGAGAGTTAGCGCGCCCAGCCGGTGACGTGCTGGCCGGAGCGCGGCTCCGCCCGCCGGGATGGACGACGTTCCGTGTCACCGGCACCGACGGCGGCGGCGACGGCTCGGACCAGCCAGGCGTTGACCGAGAGCCCGGCACGCCCGGCGGCCTCCTCGACGCTGGCCTTGAGGTGGTCGGGGAGCCGAAGGTTGATCCGCGAGGTGCCGCCGTCCTCGCCGTCGGGCGCGGGTGCGGGTGCGGACAGCGTCGGTGGGCCGCCGGGCGCACCCACCTCGTCGACCGGTGGGCTGGCCGGTGTCACCACGAAGTCCGGCTCGCGCCCCCGCAACCGGACGTGCACCGAACCGGGGGCGAGGTCGCGGGTGATCTCGTCGGCGGCGTCGGAGAGTGCCTCGAGCAACGTGAGCCGGGTCGCCGCCTCCAGCTGGGCGAAGAGCCGTTCGGCAAGCACTCGGGCCTCGGGGTCGACGCCCTCCGCCGCCACGGCGAACTCGTCTCGCAGGCTCTCAACGTATGACCTCAGCTCCATGGCACCATCATGGCACCACTTTGGCTCAGAGTGCAACAGCCATGGCTCAGGACGATGCCAGACGGTCGGTCCCGTTGCCGGACGCTGACGTTTCCAGGCCACCGAAAGCACCTCGGACCAGGTGATTCGCCTCCCCCTGGGTCAACCCGGTGGCCACCAGAAGATCGCTGACTGTTGTCCGGACCTGTGCCACCACCACGGCACCGGAGAAGCCGACCCCCTCCCGATAGGCACGACCGGCGGCCCGAACCGCCCGCAGCGCCTGCTCGCGCGCCCGGTTCGGCTCAGCGCCGGCGGCGAACTGCCGCTTGAGCAACCGGACGGCCTCGGCGAGATCGGCCACCGCCTCCGGCAGCGCCTCCGGGACCGGTTCGCCGTCCTCGATCAGCGTCACCGATCGCCGGATCAGGGTTCCGCTGTTGCGCATCGCCCGGTCGATCGGCTCTGCCGCCTGCGCGTACCGGCCCACGGGCCCGTGCCGCTCGCGCCAGTGCACTGGCGACAGGGTGCTGGCCTCCCGCGCGCCCTGGGTCGCCTCGACGAACGCCTGTAACTGACCCTTGTTCTGCCGCAGCGCGCTGCGGGCGGCACGGGCACGACCGGCGTCCCGCGCGGCCAGCGCGTCGGCGGTCGCGCCGAGTTGGGCGCCGAGGAGATCCAACACCGGCCGCGCGGCCCGGTTCAGCACCCGCAGCGGGTTCAGCGGCAACAGCACGGCGGTGACCAGCAGCGCCAGACCTCCCCCGACAAGCGCGTCCACGAACCGAGGGATCTCCAGGTCACGAACGGAGGGACTGAGCGTGGTGATCAGCACCGCCGTCGCCCCGGCCTGGGTCACCACCGCCGCACTGCCCGCGAGGAACAACGCGACAACGATGGCGAGCACGACGATCAGGACGAGTTGCCACCAGCCGGTGCCGATCACCAGGAGCAGCAGATCGCCGATCAGCACGCCGACGGTGACACCGATGATCAGCTCGACGGTTCGGCGGAGCCGTTGGCCGACGGACGCGGCGAGAGTCGAGACCGCGGAGATCGGCGCGAAGACCGGCTGCGACACCTGCAACAGCTCGTGCGCCACGAACCACGCCAGCGCGGCGGCCAGGCCAGCCTGCACCGCCAGCCCGCCGATCGCCCGTACCCGACGGAACCGCTCACGCAGCGTGGCCATCGTGCGGTCCCACAGCCGGACCACGAGCGGAGCGTGCCGGTCCGCTCCGTGCCGACCGGCAGCGACCATGGCGGCACCTACCCCGCCCGGGCCCGATCAATCCCCACGGACGTGCCGGCTGTGGACCGGGCCGGCCACGGAGACCCGGCCGAGCCGGCGTGTCCGGCGACCGACGGCTCCGGCGACGTCGCGACCAGCCGGCGACCGCGCCGAGCTGGGCCGCGACGACCGCGACGAGTGTGGGGCCGCCGTGGGCCGCGACGACCATTCCGAGGCACGTCGGACGCCTCGCCGTGGAACCGCGACGATCATTCCGGCGTACGCCGGGCCTGTCGCGATTGAGGCCGTCCGCTTCGGGTAGACCGCGCTCTGCCGCCGTCCGGGTGGCGCCCTCGGGCCACGGTGCTGGCGGGGCTGGCCTCGGGTGGATCGGGTCATGGGGCAGCCGAGCCGCCGCGGGGGGAACGCCGGATGGATCAGCGCGGTTGAGCGGGCCGGACATCCGCGGCGACGTCGTGGAGCTGCGGGTGCACGGAGTCTCCGGCGCGAACGCCGAAGAGGTGCTGGACCTACGGCAGACCGCGCAGGTGGCGGGCGACCGCAGCGGCGGCTTCTACCGGCCGCGCCCCCGGTATTCGGACAGCGCCGGCGCCCACGGGGTGACGCTGGAGGCGTACCGCTGGGGTGACCTGCCCTCCGGGACGGTGGCCCGCGCCCTGGGGCTGGTCTTCCTCCTGCCGTTCATGCTCGTGAACGTGGCGATCTGGATGCGCCCCGCGAACTCCGGTTCCGAGGCGGTGGTCAGGTCGCTGTGCCGGCTGCTGGCGCTCACGCTCACCGCGCTCTACGTGCTCGCCATCGCGGGCGTCGCCCTGGACCTCGTCGGCTGGAAGTGTCTGAACTCGTCGAACTGCCTCGCCGGGCGCAGCTGGCTGTCCTGGTTGAGCGGGCGGCCGGTCGGGCTCCGACTGGCGGTGCTCGCTCTCGTCCCGGCCACCGCGATCGGCCTGATCTGGCGGATCAGCAACCGCCCGGGGCGGACGTTCGAGGCGTTCCACGCACCCGAGCAGGTCTCCGGGCACCGGCTCGGCGAGGTCGGTCAGTGGGACGCCGAGCCGCTGGTCGGCCGACTGCGCTCGATCCACGTCGCCGCCGCGTTCGCGACGTTGGACCTCACCCTGCTCCAGGCCCGAATCGCCACCGGTGCCACCGCCACCGGCGTCGCGCTGACGGTGGCCACCGCTGTGGTCCTGGCCGCCTGCGTGGGATCACTCTGCACTCCCCCGTTGATCGACCGGGCCGCCTCCGATCGGCGACTCGACGGCATCACCAAAGCGGTGCGGACCGCCGCCATCGCCCTGACCGTCCTCGTGCTGGCCCACGTGCTGGACAGCCCGCGACAATGGGACGAAAGCCACCAGCTGCCCGGCTACGACACGACCCTGGCCTGGCTGTTCGTCGCGCAGACGACATTGCTGACCGCCCTGGGCGTGGTGCTGCTGCGACGCCGCAACCGGCGCCGAGGGGCCCGGCCGCTGTTCGGGCTGGGCGCGCTCGCGATAGCGGCGGCCGGGATCAGCGTGGCGGTGGCGTACTCCGCGGGGTTGGTCTACCGGGCGGCGGACTTCCTCGACCGCGACGTGCCGACCGGTGCGGGCATCGCCGCCGGCCCACCCCGCGCGTACACCTGGGTGATCTTCGGCTTCCTGCGGGCGGTGCTGGTCACGCTGACCGTCGCCGGCCTGGTCATCGTGCTCTCCCGCCGTCGCCGGCGGCGCGCCGCCGCGGCGATCGTCGCGCACGACTACCCGAACCCGCCGGCCCAGGTCGGACCCCGACTCCGGCAGGTCCGAGACGCGATAGCCCGGGCCCGGTTCACCGAGAAACTGGTGTCGCTGGCGGTGCTCTTCGGCTGCCTCGCCGGGCTCGCCACGGCCAACACCACAATCGGCCTGCTGGGAGAGTTCCCGAGCGACCTCGTCGAGAGAAACATCGGGTTGCCGGCGGAGGCGGTCACCTTCAGCATCGCGTTCGGGAGTTGGCTGATCGCCGCGATCATCATCGGCCTGGTCATCGGCAGCGTCTTCGCCTACCGGACCATCCCGTTCCGGCGGCACGTCGGCGTCCTCTGGGACCTCGGCACCTTCTGGCCCCGAGCCGCCCACCCCTTCGCGCCGCCCTGTTACGCCGAACGCGCCGTACCCGAGCTGACCCGCCGCGTCACGTACCTCGTCGAGAGCGGCCACCCGGTGCTGCTCACCGGGCACAGCCACGGCTCGGTCCTGCTCGCCGCGACGGTGCTCCAGTTGCCGCCGGAGGTCGGCCGCCACGTCGCCCTGCTCACCCACGGGTCGCCGCTGCGTCGCCTCTACGCGCGGCTCTTCCCCGCCTACATCGACGATGCGGCACTGCACGACATCGGCCGCCGGGTCGGTTGGCGCTGGGTGAACCTGTGGCGGGACACCGACCCCATCGGCGGCTGGGTCTTCTCCGCCCACCGGTCACCCCCGGCGGCGACGGACAGCGACCCGGCAGACGCCGTGGACCGCCGGCAACGCGATCCCCGCGACGTGGTGACGCCGGCCAGCGACAGCGTTCCCCCACCCATCCACGGCCACTGGCCGGACGAGACGGACGAGGCGTTCACCGAGGCGGTACGGGAGTTGGTGCAGCGCCTCGGCGGGCGGGCGAATCCACCCGGGTAGCCGGCCCGGTCACGTTGCGCGGGCCGCCCGCGCACGCCAGTCGTCGAGACTCGTTGCGGCGAGACGAGCGCCGTCGGCGGGGACGAGTGAGCGCTCGCCCAGCGTGGCGCCGAAGTACCTGGCGCCCGGGTCGGTCACCACCGACCGGGGATCCTGCTGGGACGCGAGGACGGAGCGGCCCAGTTCGTCGAGGCGGAACTGCTCCGGGCCAGCGATCTCGACCACCGCGTTGGTGGGCGTACCGACCGCGACGTCGGCGACCGCGGCCGCGACGTCGTCCGCCGCCATCGGCTGGATGAGCACCGGTGCGAGGTGCACGGTGTCGCCGTCCGTGGCGGTGTCGATGATCCCCTGGAGAAACTCGAAGAACTGCGTGGCGTGCACGACGGAGTACGGGATGCCGGCCGCGACGATGAGCTTCTCCTGGGCGACCTTCGCCCGCATGTAGCCACTGTCCGGGATCCGGTCGCACCCCACGATCGAGAGCGCCACGTAGTGACCCACCCCGGCGTCCGACGCGGCGGCGAGAAGCGTCCGGGTGGACGTTTCGAAGAACTTCAGCACGGCGGTGTCCTCGAACGACGGCGAGTTCGACACGTCGATGACGACGTCCGCGCCGGCGAGCGCCTCAGCGACCCCGTCTCCGGTCAGGGTGTTGACGCCCGTCTTCGGAGAGGCGGGCACCACTTCGTGTCCCCGGGCACCGAGATTGCCCACGAGCTTGGAGCCGATGAGGCCGCTGCCACCGATGACGACGATCTTCATGGTCGAACCACGTCCTGTCTGTGCGGGATGGGTCGCTGCCACACCAGTAAGACGGAAACCGTGCGCCGATGCAGCACAATCGCTTGAGAACAGGTCGACGAGGACCCCGCATTCCCTGGAGGTCGACATGGCCGTGGTGTCCCACCCGGTGTTCGCCCGGGTATACGAGCGGCTCAGCGTCGCCATGGACCGGGCCGGTACGGCGGAGTTCCGCCGGGACCTGGTCGCCGGCCTGTCCGGCCGGGTGATCGAGATCGGCGCGGGCAACGGCAGGATGTTCGCCCACTATCCGCCAGGGGTCACCGAGGTCGTCGCGGTCGAGCCAGAACGTCGTCTGCGCGCCGCCGCCGAGCGGGCGGCACCGGACGCGCCGGTGCCCGTCACCGTCGTCGACGGTCTGGCGGAGGCCCTGCCCGCTGGTGACGGCGAGTTCGACGCGGCGGTCGTCGCGTTGGTGTTGTGCACAGTGCCGGATCAGGCGGGCGCGCTCGCGGAGGTCAGCCGGGTGCTGCGCCCCGGCGGCCAGTTGCGCTTCTTCGAGCACGTCGCCGCCGAGGAGCACAGCGGTCTGCACCGAGCCCAGCGGCTGCTCGACGCGACACTGTGGCCGAAGTTGTTCGGCGGCTGCCGCACCAACCGCGACACCGTCGCCGCCATCAGCGCCGAAGGGTTCCTGATCGAGGAACTGCGTCGGTTCCGTTTCCCGGCCACCAGCAACGGCCCGTCCTCGCCCTGCGTGCACGGCCGGGCGATCAGGCCGGCGGCGGCACACCGGTCCTGAGCCGGGTGGTCGGTCGATCACTCGTGCGGTGCAGAGCAATGTGAACGTGAATACATATTGGGCGCTTAATGCACCTATTATCCCGTTTTATGGGTATCGGCGGCTCTGGCGTGATGTGGTGGTCACCGCACTTTGTCAGTGCCATCCAGGCCGTTTGACGCAGGTCTTGGCTCTACCCAGCCCTCCTGCGAAGTAATAACCCACGGAGGGTGTTCTGTGACAGCAAAGCCCCATCATCATCGTTTTCGCCGAGGGCTCCTGGCGGCGCTCGCGGCATCCGCAGCCGCCGCCGTCGCCGTCAGCTTCCTGCTGCTCGGCTCGACGCCGGCCAGCGCCGCCGACGCGCCGGTGAACCTGGGAACAGCGGGCAACTTCTCCGTCCTCGCCGGAGCCGAGCCGACAAACACCGGCCCGAGCTTCCTGGGGCAGAGCCTCGGACGATTTCCCGGAAACACCGCGTCGGGCTTCGGGACGGCAACCATCGGCGGTGAGGTCCATCTCGGCGACGCGGTCGCTCTCCAGGCCCAGAGTGACCTGACCATCGCCTTCAACGACGCCGCCGGACGGACACCATTCACCAACCTGCCCGCGGAACTCGGTGGCAACACGCTCAACCCCGGCGTCTACCGAATCGGGGCCGCGCAACTGACCGGGGCGTTGACGCTGAACGGCCAGGGCGACCCGGCGGCCGTGTTCATCTTCCAGGTCGACTCCTCGCTGACGACGGCGTCGAACAGCAGCGTCGTTCTGATCAACGGCGCTTCGGCCTGCAACGTCTTCTGGAAGATCGGCAGCTCGGCGACGATCGGCACGGGAACCACATTCGTGGGCACCATCATGGCCCAGGCGGCGATCACGATGGCCACCGGCGCGACCCTCCAGGGCCGTGCGCTGGCCCGAACCGCCGCCGTCACTCTCGACACCAACGTCATCACGGCACCGGTGTGCGCCGGTCCCACCGGACCGCCCGGCCCCACCGGACCACCCGGGCCGACCGGTCCGCCCGGCCCGTCTGGCCCGCCCGGCAGCCCCGGAGCGCCCGGTAGCCCTGGCGCACCCGGCAGCCCCGGAGCACCCGGCAGCCCTGGCGCGCCTGGCAGCCCTGGAGCACCCGGCAGCCCCGGAGCACCCGGCAGCCCCGGCGCACCCGGAGCACCTGGGGCACCTGGGGCACCCGGAGCACCCGGAGCACCCGGAGCACCCGGAGCACCCGGCAGCCCCGGCGCACCCGGAGCACCTGGGGCACCTGGGGCACCTGGGGCACCCGGGGCACCTGGGGCACCCGGACCGCAAGGCGCACCCGGACCGCAGGGAGCACCCGGTAGCCCTGGCGCACCCGGCAGCCCTGGAGCACCTGGCGCACCCGGTGGCCCCGGCGGCAGGGGTCCCATCCTGCCGGTCACCGGCGGTGGAACGGTCCCGGCCCTGACGGGCATCGGAAGTGTGCTGGTCGTGCTGGGCGCGTTCGCATTCCTCCTGGCCCGACGTCGTACCCAGGAGTCCTGATCGGTGGCCCGGCCGGTGACCTACCGGCCGGGCCCCTTCAGCCCTGACCAGTGGTCAGGGCGGGATCCGCGGGTACGGGTTCAGTCGGTCAGACCCAGCTTGCGCAGGGCGTCGTCCTCTCGCTCGTGCGAGAGGTAGAGCGGGATCTGCGGCCGGTCACCACCCAGCCGCACGACACATGTCTGCGTGAATCGTGCGCTGCCGGCCTCGCCGCCGGGCGGTGCGAAGTCCAACGTCCACCGGGTGGGGACGAGGACGTACCCCGGTGCGGCGAGGCCGGTCGGGGTCTATCCAAGGTGGAGGGCGTCGCGGCCTTCGGCGTGGTGGCGGAGGCGCAGGCGGACGGTGTCGTGGATGGGGATTCCGTCGAACTCAGCGGGGTGGATGAAGCGGACCTCGCTGGACTCGTCGCTGACGGCCAGCGTGCCCCCGGTGACTCGGGCTCGGTAGGTCACTGTGAACTCCTGGCGAACCTCACCATCGGCGTACGCGATGACGTGTGCGGGGTCGGTGTAGATGCCGAGCAGGCCGGTGATCTCGATGTCGAGCCCGGTCTCTTCCTTGACCTCACGGATGGCGCACTGCTGCAGATTTTCACCGATGTCCATGGCGCCGCCGGGAAGCGACCAGTTGCCGGAGTCCGTACGTCGTTGCAGCAGGACGCGGCCGTGGTCGTCGGTGATGATGGCGGCGGCGGCGGGGACGAGGCTGTTGGCGGTCGGTGCGTTGGGGTCGTGGTAGTAGTCGCGCCGGCCGGTCACCGGGTCTCCTTGAGGTAGGCGGTGGTGGTTTGCCAGATCTGTTCGAACTGGTCGGCGTGGGCGGCGAAGATGCCGTGCGGAGACAGTTCGCGCAGGTGGAGGGCGGGGTGTTGGTAGCCGCGGGCGCGGTACAGGTGTGGGGTGACGATCATCTGGTGGTCGAAGCGGAACACCGAGTTGTACAGATGCACGGTGTGCAGGCCGATCTGGACGCCGGGCACGCCGTGGAGTGGTTCGCAGAAGTTGAGGGCGTTGCGGATGCGGCCGGGCAGGGTACCGCCGATCTGTTCGAGGGCGTCGCGTTCGCTGACGTGCGCACAGTCCGGGTCGGCGAATGCGAGCCGCACGCGAGCACCATCGGCGGCCTTGCCGCTGATGAGTTGCATCGTGTTGGGCAGCAACTCCAGGAGGAACGGGTAGGCGTAGCCGAGTAGGTCGATCCGGGTGGTGGCGCCGGTGAGTAGTGCGGCCCATACGTGGTGAGGGATGTCGGCTCGGTGGGCGTAGGCGGCGACGACCTCGGCGGTGGCTTCCGCGCCGGGTGCCTGGTCGGGGCGAGTCTGGGGCCACAGGTCGGCTTCGGTTTCGCCGAGGGCGTCGGCGACGGCCAGGCGGGTGTGTTGGCGGGGAACGCGGCCGGTGAGCCACCGGGTGACGGTTTTGACGTCGACACCGACGGCCGCGGCGAGGGCGGCCGGGTCGAGGTGGGCGCGGAGCATGGCCGCGCGGAGGCGGTGACTCATACCGTCCCACGGTAATGGACACGGCGGGACGCGTCAGGGTCGTAGAAATGTCCGCCGTAGTGTCCGTTGGGACGTTGGGGTGCCCGGGGCTGGTTCGTAGGTTCAGGTCTCTGGGCCTCGCCGGTCCGCCTGCGGCAGATTCGCCGGGCCGGTGGGTGCCAGGGGGAAGGGATTGCCGCAGCCCCGGGATTGGTTGGCCCGGTGTCGGCGGTGACCCCTTCCCTCTTCCAACGAGCCGGACGGGTGGTGAGGTCTTTGTTGTCGGCGCATCAGCCGGTACGGCCGCAGTGAACCTGCACGGGTTGCGGCGCGGCCTGGCCGTGTCGGACCCGCAAGCGACAGCTCGTGGCGGAGTTCACCGGTGCGCGGATCTCGCTGATGCTGCACCTGTCGGCGTACCTTGTGCAGGCATGTGAGGATTTGCCGCACACTCCGTCGGGCCTGCTGCACGCACGTTTCCTGGCCTGGCCACGCTCGGCCGCGCTACGCGATGACCAACGGCGCCCAGACCAGTGATCGAGCACTGGCCCGGGCGAGGCTGATGCGCCCAGGCTCTACGTCGATCGGCTGAACCGGGGGGCGTGTCTGGGCGGCCGTCACCGGGTTGGCAGGCCCGCCACCCAGTCGTCCACTGCGGCCGGGCTCGTGAACAGCAGGACGGGCGGCCCGGCCGGGTCGGCCTGCCAGGCCCGCATCCGCCGCCGTTCCCGGCCGAACGAAGTCACGTGCCAGACCAGGATCGAGTCCGAGGACAGCACACTGCCCAGTGATTCGCGGTTTCCGTTGCAGATCAGCTCACCCGAGCCCAGGCGGCGCAGGGTACGACGCAGCAACCGCCCGAACGAGCGCCACCACGGGTAGTCCAGGGCCACCACCAGGTCGGCACGGGCCAGCGGCACGTCCCGCCAGCCGTGGTACGCGCCGTCGAGGATCCAGGTGTCCCGCCGGCAGAGCTCCTCGATCCGGCCGCGTTGCTCGGCGACCGGCACCTCGACCCATCCCGGCAGCCACAGCAGGTCGTCCACCGGATACCACGGCAACCGGAGACGCTCGGCCAGGCGCACGGCGAGAGTGGACTTGCCCGCGCCGTGCACCCCGTAGATCAGGATGCGACGCGGTGCGGTCATCGCGGCAGCGTACGCCGTCGGCGCTACGTAGTCGGGTGGACCAACCTACGTAGTGACTACCGACGATTGCCGGCCGGCTGGCCGGTGCAATGGACACATGACAAACAACGAGGCCGCGAAGGCCAGCAACCCGGACAGCGCCGAGGCGATCGCCCGGCCCGTCACCCCACCGAGCACACCCCCGCAGCGGACCACCCCGGACGACGCGCCCGCCAGGGCGGACACCGCCGCACCGGCGCCGCCGCCAGTCCGCGCACCCGAGCAGGCCCGGCAGACCGAGCAGGCGCAGCGCGCCGACGGACCGCCCGCCACTGCCGCTCCGGTCGTCAAGGGTGACGCCGAGGCGGCACCGACGACGCCGACACCGTCGCCGCCGACCACCATCACCGCCGACACCGTGGCCGCGCGGGCCGTCGTGCTCGACGGCGCAGACAACGCTCTGGTGCTCACCAACTTCACGACCCGCGCGTACACGATCGGGATGAACGGCGGCACCAGCACCATCAGCCTGGCGAACGACAAGCGCGCCTACACCACGATCCTGGACGGGCAGAACGGCAACCTGTGGGCGGCCAACAACGTCAACAGCCGCAGCCTCAGCGCGAACCAGGTCGACCTGGACGGCCCGAACAACCACGTCAAGTTCTGCCACAGCAAGACCCGCACGTACACCGTCGGCATCGACGGTGAGAAGAGTTCGATGGCGTTCGCGCACCCGGACACCCGCCAGTACAAGCTGCTGCTCAACGGCACCACCGGTGACCTGTGGGCGGCCAACAACCTGAACAGCCCCAGCGTCACCGCGACGAACGTGTCCGCGACGAACGCGGTCAGCTCGAAGATCGTCGCGGCGAACCAGGTCGACCTGGACGGCACGAACAACCACATCAAGTTCTGCCACAGCAAGACCCGCACGTACACCATCGGAATCAACGGCGACCAAAGCTCGATGGCCTTCGCCAACCCGGACACCCGGGCGTACACAGTGGTCATCGACGGTGTGCACGGCGACATCTCGCTCAGCAACGCGGACCTGGCCGAGGAGTTCGACGTCGCCGACGCTCACCTGACCGCGGCGATTCCCGGCGCCGTGCTGGTGATCGGCGAGACCGGTGCGCTGGAGTTGGCCGACAAGCCGTACGACAGCGCGGTGGCCGGCGTGGTCTCCGGAGCGGGCAGCTTCGCCCCGGCGATGGTGCTGGACCGGCAGCCGGACAGCGACAGGCGTCGGCCGTTGGCCCTGGCCGGCAAGGTGTACTGCCTGGTCGACGCGACACACGGCCCGGTGCGTCCCGGTGACCTGCTGACCACCTCCCCCACCCGGGGGCACGCCATGCGGGTGGCCGACCCGCTCAAGGCGGTCGGGGCGATCCTGGGCAAGGCGCTGGGTCCGCTGCCGACCGGTCGGGCGCTGGTGCCGATCCTGGTGACCACGTCATGACCAGCCTGCGTCAGGCGGCCGGGAAGTACCTGCGGTTCGAGGCGCCGATGACGATGCGGGAGATCGGCGGCGAGATCGGCCACCCCACCGGCTCCAGCCGACGGATGCTTGTCCAACTGGACCAGACGTCCAGTGAGTGGTTCTCCGGCAGCCTGCTCCCGTCCAGCGTGAAGGGCAGCGCGTGGCTGCGACTGTTCAGCGACGGCTTCTACATGTTCGAGGGCCACGTGCACGAGAACGGCGCGGTCTCGCACAGTTGGTCGTTCGTGGCCACGCCGGCCTTCGTGGATGCCGACGGCAACGCCTTCGTCTTCTCCGCCAGCGGCAAGGTGTCGGACAACAGCAGCAGTGACGACTTCGCCGAGCACGGGCATGATCCGCGGATCGCGCAGTACTGGGACCAGCTCAGCAGCGCCAGCGTGAACTTCCGGCTGAGCGTGACGATGAACGTCGGGCAGCTGATCACCAACATCCTGAAGTGGATTCCGCTGGTCATCGTGGGTGCGGTGGTCGCCGGGTGGGTCGCGTTCTTCGGTCAGCCGGGCAAGGTCCACTCCTACCGGGACGAGAACGGCACCATACACATGTGGAAGTCGAGGGAGTGACGCCATGACCAGCGTCCGTACGGCCGCGACCCGGTACCTCGACATCCGGGCGCCGCTGACCCTGCGCCAGGTCGGGGCACAGGTCGGGCATCCGTCCGGGTCGACCCGGACGACGATGGACCGGCTGGAGCAGGAGTGGAGCAACACGTTCTCCGGCAGTCTGCTGCCGTCCAGCGTCAAGGGCACCGCGTGGTTGCGGATGGCCAGCGACGGCCACTACTGGTTCCAGGGGCACGTCCACGAGAACGGTCTGCTCAGCCACAGCTGGAGTTTCGCCGCCGCGCCGAACGTGGTGGACCAGAACAAGAACGTGTTCGTGGCCGTCGCGAGCGGTCGGGTGACCGACGAGCACAGCAGCGACGACTTCAGCATCACCGGTCACGATCCGCGGATCGCCGAGCTGTGGGACCAGATCCGGTACGCGCCTGTCACGTTCCGGTTGGACGTCACGGCCAACTTCGCGGAGTTGGCCAAGAAGGTGGGCATGGGGATCCTGACCGCCTTCGGGTTGACCGTCCTGGTCGGCACGATCAACGTTCTCGGCGCCAAGGGGGCGGAGTGTCACGAGGACTCCAACGGGCAGGTCACCTGCTACACGAAGAACACCTAGCGGTTCCCGGACGGTGACGGCCGTGGTGCGTCGCGCGCCACGGCCGTCCCTGGCCCTCAGCCGACCAGGCGTAACGCGTCGGGCAGCTCACGCCGGGACGTCACCGCGAGTTTGCGGTACGCCCGACCCAGATGTGTCTGCACCGTACGCACCGACAGCACCAACTGGTCGGCGATCTCCCGGTCGGACAGGCCACGGGCGGCGAACCCGGCGATCTGCGTCTCCCGTGCGGTCAGCCCCGCGGCCACCGCCGGGTCGCCGGGTGCCGTGGCCCGCAGGCGGGTGCGCAGGTCGACGAAGAGCCGGGCGCTGTCGGACGTGGCGGTTCGGGTGGCCTCGTCGACGAGTTTCAGCGCCTCACCGCTCATGTTGACGTCGACCAGGCGGTGGGCGTGCTCAAGCAGCACCGTCGGGTTCCGGCCGGCCAGCGCGATCACCGCCCGACCGGCGGTGACGAGGCGTTCGGCGTCCACGTGCCCGATCGCCTCGGCAATGCGGCCCGCGTACCTGGTCGGTCCGGCGACCGGGTCGAGGTGTGCCGCGTAGATGAGGTATCCCAGCTCCACCAGCCAGCACCCGGACGTGTGGGCGACGGCGATCGCCTCGTCCATCAACCGGGCCGCCCGCGTTCGGTGACCCGCCGCGGCGGCTACCGCGGCCGTCGCCCACGGCCGCAGACCAGGCACCAACGCGACAGCGTCGACGGGGTGCTCCCGCAGCACCGCCTCGGCCTCGTCCGGGCGGCCGTCCTCGGCCAGGGTGATCGCGAGCCAGCCGGTGGCCTCGGACCGGAACAGCCCCTCCCCATCGGCCTGCTGCGCGACGGCGTCCCGGAGCCGGCTGATGGCACCGGCCCGGTCCCCGCTGACCCGCTGGGCGTAGCCGTCGAAGATCGGCCAGGCGGTGTGGGACAGCCCGGAGACCAGCGGATCGTCGGGCATCGGCCACCGTCCCGCCGCCGGGTCCGTGACCGGCCCGGTCGGGGTGGGCTCCCGCCACAGCTCGGCGAACGCCAGCGCCGCCGCGGCCATGCCACGGGCGAACGGCAGTGCCGACGAACCAGACCGCCGCACCGCCGCACGGCCCACCCGGGCCGCCTCCGCGGTCTGCCCGGTCAGGGCCAGCGCGGCCACCGACGCCAGCGTGACCCGCAACTGCCCGGCCGGCGGAGGTGTCGCACCCAGGAATTCGCGGGCGTCGTGCAGCGCCCGCGCCGCCTGACCGCTGAAGAGTTGGACCACCACGGCGACCGCCGCCGCCTCCGCCCGACCGGCCGCGTCACCGGCCGCCTCGGCGTCCGCGCGAATCCGCAGTAGATCGTCGTACGCCTGCCGAGGCTCCCGCCCCACCCACGCCCGGTGCCTGGCCAACGCCACCCGGACGGTCACCTGCGCACCCCGGTCACCGGCGGCCTCGGCATCGCGCAGTGCCGCGACAAGCGTCTCGTACGCCTCGGTGGTGCGGCTCTGCTCGACGAGGGCGGCGGCGAGCGCTACCGCCGCCGGTGCGCCGCCGCCGCGCTCCCGGGCCCGACGGGCCAGCTGTTCTGAGGCGCTCGGATCCGCGTACAGGCAGAGGCTGGCCGATCGGAGCAGCTCGGCCGAGCTGACCGGTTGGCCGGCGTGCACCGCCCACAGCGCGCTGGCCACCGCGTGTGCGCCCCGGGTCGTGCCCTGGGGCGTGCTGGCCAGCAGAGCGGCGGACACCCGGCGACGCCGGGCGGGCGACATCCGGCGGCGCAGAACGGCACCGAGCATCGGGTGGCGTAGTCGTACCAGGATCTGGTCGTCGCTCTGTTCGCTGCGGACCATGCCGAGCTGTTCGAGATCGGCGACCAACTCCGGTGACGCGGCCGCCTCCACGACGGGCAGCGGCAGGGGCCCGCCGAGGGCCAACGCGGCCAGCGCGTCCTCGCCGAGGCGGCCGACGCGATCCAGCTCCCGGTCGAGCAGGTCGGCCACCTGTGCCGGCACCGCGAGAGGGGCGCGCCACCGCCACTGGTCGGTGTCGCGCACCAGCGAACCGACCTCCCGCCCGTGGTCGATCAGCGCGGCGGTCAGTTGCGGCAGCCCGCCCGTCCACTGCCACAGCAGCTGGGTGGTGGAGCGGCTGACCGGGCCGGACAACCGCTGTTCGGCAAGCGCCCCGACCGCGTCCTCGGCGAGGGCCGGCACGATCAGCAGGGGTAGCCCGACGTCCTTCCACAGCGCGACCACCGCGTCCGGGGCCGGGACCCCGGACCGGACGGTGACCAGCGCGCGGACCGCACGGGCCTGGACCAGAGAGAGCAGCACGCCGGCGGACGGCCCGTCGAGCAGGTGGGCGTCGTCGACGACCAACACCGGGGTACGGCCGGAGCCGCACCGTTCACGCAGGGCGGCCAGCACTGTGTTGTGCACCAGGGCCGGGTGCAGGGCTGGGTGACCGCCGCTGAGGAGTTGGCCGAGCGCACCGAACGGCACCTCCTTGCTCGCCGCGGTAGCGGTGATCCAGACCGCGCGGAACAGTCGGGGCGGCAGGTCGTCAACGGCGGCCCGAGCGAGGGCGGTGCGCCCCACTCCGGCCGGGCCGAGAAGCACCGCACCGCAGGCCCGGACCAGCGCGGTACGGGCCTCCACGAGCAGGCCGTCACGCCCTGTCAGCATGAACGGATAGTGGACGAGCGACTGGCCAGGGGCGATCAGTCATCTGACAGCTGTCGCGCTACCGTCAGTGCCCGGCTTGGCGAGCCCGCACGGCAGCGCCCGGTGCGCCGGAAAATCGCTTGTCGTGCACGACGGACTGCACGAGAGTGGCGTCCATGACGTACTGACGGAACCACCCCCGCGCATCCGCCTCCGGTGACCTCTCCCGGCAGGCCGTGCCGTCGTCCGTTCCCGCGTCTGCGTGAGAAGTGAGCCTCCTTGCTCCAGCACCACTCCCCTGGGGAGTCCCTGCCCCCGTCCACCCCGGCCACCGTCACGGTGTTCGCCTCACCCGCGAGCTGGATCGAGTCCGCAGCGCTCGCGCAGTGCCAGCAGGTCGCCGCCCTCGACGGCATGATCCACGTCGCGGCCATGCCGGACCTGCACCCCGGCAAGGGCGCGCCGATCGGGGCGGCCATGGCCTCGACGGTGCTGTACCCGTTCCTGGTGGGCTCCGACATCGGCTGCGGCATCGCCGTGTTCCCCATCACGCTCAAGCGTGCCGTGCCGGAGCGGCTCGCCTCCCGGTTCCCCGACCTCGACCGCGCGTTGCACCCGGAGCGCGACGCCGACGACCCGGCCTGGGCTCACGTGCCCGAGGAAATCCCGGCCGGTCACCTGGACGGCCTCGGCACGGTCGGCCGTGGCAACCACTTCGTCGAACTGGCTCGGGTCGACACCATCCTCGACGCGCACCACGCGGATCGTCTCGGGCTCGACGCCGGCGACCTCGTGCTCATCGTGCACAGTGGCTCCCGTGGTCTGGGTGAGCGGATCCTGCGGGCGCACACCGAGGTACACGGCGCCGGTGCCGCTCCCGATCCCGCCGCCTACCTGGCGATGCACGACGAGGCCGTGCGCTGGGGTTCGCTCAACCGCCGAGTGCTCGCGGCCCGGGTCGCGTACGCGTTGGGGGCGGAGCCCACCGCACCGATCGTCGACCAGTGCCACAACCTGGTCGAGGTCTCCGACGGGGTCTACCTGCACCGCAAGGGCGCGGCGCCGGGCGACGGCCGGGACGTCCTCGTCGCCGGCACCCGGGGCACGGCCTCCTATCTGGTGGCCGCCCACGCCGGGCCGGAGGCCAACCACTCGGTGGCGCACGGCGCGGGGCGCAAGATGTCGCGGGCCGACGCCCTGCGGCGGGGCCGGGCCAAGCACACGGTCGAGGAGCTTCGTCGTACTCCGGTGGGTTCGCTTGTGGTGTGTGGTGACCGGCAACTGCTGTTCGAGGAGGCGCCCACGGCGTACAAGCGCATCGAGCAGGTGATCGCCGATCTGGTCGAGCACCGGTTGGCCACGCCGGTGGTCAGCACGACTCCCCTGGTCACCTACAAGACGCCAGATCTCGGGTCCACCTCCCGCGCCGAGCGGCGGGGCCACCGCGGCGGGCGGGGGCGGTCGTGAGCGTGCTCCTGCTGCTGTCCGCCGGTCGCGGCCCCGCCGAGTGCGCCTGGGCAGTGGCCCAGCTCCTGCACCGCCTGACCCGGGACGGCACCCGCCGAGGTCTGACGATCGACAGCGTCGAGGTGTCGCCCGGCGACCGGCCCGGCACCTACCGGTCGGCGCTCATCCGGGTCACCGGCGCGGACGCCGACGCGTTCGTGGACTCGTGGACCGGGACGCTGTGCTGGCAGGCCCCGAGCCCCTACCGGGCGAGCACGGGCCGCAAGAACTGGTATGTCACCGCCCAGCCGCCGCAACCCGACGCCACGCCGACGACGTTCGCCGAGGCGGACGTCGACATCGTGCCCTGCCGGACCGGCGGCCCGGGTGGTCAGCACCGCAACAAGGCCAGCACCGCGGTACGGGCGACGCACCGTCCGTCGGGCATCGTCGTCGTGGTGGACGAGGAACGACAGTTCAGCCTCAACCGCCGGATCGCCCTGCACCTGCTGCGGCGGCGCATCGAGCACGGCGACGAGGCGGCCCGGCGTGCCGTCACCACGGCCCGGTGGCGCGTGCACGACGACCTCGTTCGCGGCGACCCGGTGCGGGTGGAACGTCCGGAGCCCCAGCGACCGGGCCGCCGGGGATAGCGGCCCGGGTCAGACGTCCAGCACCGCGTCGGCGAAGGCCCGGGGTGCTTCCTGGGGCAGGTTGTGCCCGACTCCGCCGCCGACGGTCCGGTGTTCGTACGGCCCGGCGAACTGCTTGCCGTAGACGCTGGGTTCCAGGTGCGGCGCGCCGTTGGCGTCGCCCTCCATCGAGATGCTGGGCACCGTGATCTTCGGTTTGGCGGCCAGTCGCTTCTCCACCTCGTCGTACTGCGACTCGCCGGGGGCGAGGGCCAGCCGCCACCGGTAGTTGTGGATCACGACGTCCACGTGGTCGGGGTTGTCGAACGCTGTCGCGCTGCGCTCGAAGGTGGCATCGTCGAAGGACCACTTCGGGGACGCGGTCTGCCAGATCAGCCTGGCGAAGTCGCGCCGGTTCCTGTCGTACCCGTCGCGGCCGCGTTCGGTGGCGAAGTAGTACTGGTACCACCAGGCCAGTTCCGCCTTCGGTGGCAGCGGCACCTTGCCCGATGCCTGGCCGTCGATCAGGTAGCCGCTCACCGAGACCAGCCCTCGGCAGCGCTCGGGCCACAGCGCGGCCACGACATCGGCCGTACGCGCACCCCAGTCGAACCCGGCCAGCTTCGCGCTGTCGATCTTCAGGGCGTCCATGAGGGCGATGAGGTCGAGCCCCAGGGCCGCCGGTTCGCCGTTGCGCATTGTGTCGTCGGAGAGGAACCGGGTCGTGCCGTAGCCCCGCAGGTGTGGGACGACGACCCGGTGACCGGCGTCGGTGAGCAGCGGCACGACGTCGACGAAGCTGTGGATGTCGTACGGCCAGCCGTGCAGGAGGATCACCGCGGGACCGTCGGGCGGCCCCGCGTCGACGTACCCGATGTTCAGGACCCCCGCGTCGACCTGTCTCACGTCACCGAACGACGTCCCCGTGCCGGCCCCCGCCATCGCACCTCTCCCCGCGTTCCGACCTCTCGGATGTGCTGGCCACGTCTCACCGTAGAGCCGAGGCCGGGCGGGTGAGCAGGGTTCACACATGGTCGACGGTCCCGGCCCCGGGCTGGCTATGATGCGCCCGGTCCCGGCGACTTCGCCGCCCTCCGCGACCCTGGGCGGGGCGCCGACCGTAGGGTGATGGCATGGCTGAGCGACCTCTGACCCTGATGGCGGTGCACGCCCACCCCGACGACGAGGCGACGAGCACCGGTGGCGTCCTTGCCCGCTACGCCGCGGAGGGGATCACGACGGTGCTGGTGACCTGCACCGACGGGCGGTGCGGTGACGGCCCCGGTGGGGTCAAGCCGGGCGACCCGGGGCACGACCCGGCCGCCGTCGTGGCCATGCGCCAGGCCGAGCTGGAGGCCAGCTGCGCGGTGCTGAAGGTCAGCCACCTGGAGACCCTGGGGTACGCCGACTCCGGCATGATGGGCTGGGCGACAAACGACCAGCCCGGCGCGTTCTGGACGACGCCGGTGGCGGAGGCGGCCGGCCGCCTCGCGGAGCTGATCAGGCAATACCAGCCGGACGTGATCGTCACCTACGACGAGAACGGCTTCTACGGCCACCCGGACCACATCCAGGCGCACCGGATCACCATGGCCGCCGTCGAGCAGACCGGCACCCCGGCGAAGGTGTACTGGACCACGGTGCCGCGCACCGCGTTCGAGCAGTTCGGCCAGATCATGCGGGAGCTCGGCGTCGAGTGGGACGCGCCGGACCCGGAGGCGGAGCCGATGCCGCAGCTCGGCCTGCCCGACGACGAGATCAGCACCTGGGTGGACACCAGCGCCTTCGGGGCGCAGAAGTTCGACGCCCTGGCCACCCATGCCAGCCAGACCGAGAACATCTTCTTCCTGCAACTGGGCCGGGAGCGGTTCACCGAGCTGATGGGTGTGGAGACCTTCGTCCGGGTCCGGGACCACACCGACGCGCCGACCCCCGAGGACGACCTCTTCGCCGGCCTGCGCTGAGCGCACAGGTCAGCTCCAGCAGACACGTTCGGGCATCGTCGACCCCCGGTCGACGATGCCCGCAGTTCGTCGACCTCCGGAAGTTTCGCGGGCGACCCCAGTGAGCCCCCGCAGGTCATATGACGAATTTCCGGAAGTTTTCGGCGTTGACGCCCGGACATCGACGGCCTTAACGTTTCGAGCAGGTTTCCGGTCACCGGCCGGAACTACCGGCCCCCCGGGTCCCGCCACCCGGGCGCTCGACCCCGATCCTGTTCCCCATCCGCCAACACCGGACCGCATCTTTCTTGATCGATACTTGTCGATCAAAGGTCCGGAAGGGAAGGCACATGAAGCTGAGACAGTGGACGACCGTCGGCGTGGTCGCCGTCGCGACCGTCGCGGCGCTGAACACGGTGCCCGCCACCGCGAGTCGGCCGTACGACCCCACCGCGCAGAGCCTCGGCGCCCTCGGCCTGCGCCACGGCCTCCAGGTCGGCACCGCGGTCAACACGGACGCCCTCAACGACGCCGGCGACCCGCGCTACCGCGAGCTGGCCTCCTCCGAGTTCACCTCGGTCACCGCCGAGAACGTAATGAAGTGGGAGGTCCTGGAGCCCACCCGCGGCACCTACAACTGGGCGGCGGCCGACCAGCTCATCGACTTCGCCAAGCGCAACCGGCAGAGCGTGCGCGGGCACGTGCTGGTCTGGCACAACCAGCTGCCCGGCTGGCTGACCAGTGGTGTCGCCGACGGCTCCATCAGCAAGCAGGAGCTGCGCGAGCTGCTGCGCAAGCACATCACCACAGTCGTCAACAGGTACCGGGGCAAGATCTGGCAGTGGGACGTGGTCAACGAGGCGGTCAGCGACCCCTGGGACACCCCGTCGACCCTGCACTACAAGGGCTTCTGGGCCGACAACCTCGGGCCCGGCTACATCGCCGACGCGTTCCGCTGGGCGCGGGCCGCCGACCCCAGGGCCCTGCTGTTCTACAACGACTACAACATCGAGGCGTTCGGCTCCGGCAACCCGGCCGACGACAAGACCCAGTTCGTCTACGACATGACGAAGGGCCTGCTCGCCCAGGGTGTGCCGATCGACGGCGTCGGCGCCCAGGGCCACCTGGGCACCCAGTACGGCAACTTCGACACCCTCCAGGTGACCGCCGCGCTGAAGAAGTTCGCCGGGCTCGGCGTGGCGACAGCGTTCACCGAGGTCGACGTCCGCAGCCAGCTGACCGAGGCAGTCCGGGCCGGCAACGCCGACGAGATCAACCCCCGGTTGCAGGCGTCGGCCGCCAACTTCAGCGTGCTGATGAAGGCGTGCCTCGCCGTGCGCAGTTGCCTGTCGTACACGGTCTGGGGTTTCAGCGACAACCACTCCTGGGTGCCGGGCTGGTTCGACGACCCGCCGGAGGGCCTGGCCACGATCTACGACGAGACCTACCAGCCCAAGCGGGCGTACCACGAGTTGAAGTCGGATCTGATCTTCGCGGGCCCGCCGTACGTCCTGCCCCGCGTCTCCCCCAAACCCCGCCGCTGACCTCCGGTCGCGGCCGACTCGACGGCCTGTCCGTCGGCGTAGGGCCGTGTGGGGCTTGGCGGAGCCCCACACGGCCACTACGTGACCACGTTCAGTCGCTCCAAGCGGCCATCCGGACGCCATCGGAGTATTGATGTCGGTTTTACCGGCTTATCGATCGCGTTGGTGTCACTATGGCAGGCGTGGGAACTGCGAAAACTGCCATGCCTGCGATCTCGCCGCTGACCGGCGATCCAATCAAGCGGGCCGATGCCGAACGGCTCGCGGGGGTGCTGAAGGCCTTCGCCGATCCGGCCCGACTGCGTCTGCTGAGCCTGATCCAGTCCGCGCCGGAAGGTGAGGCGTCCGTCAGTGACCTCACCGGGGCGCTCAACCTCTCCCAGCCGACGGTGAGTCATCACCTGCGGATCCTCACCGAGGCCGGGCTACTCGAACGCGACAAGCGCGGGGTGTGGGCCTACTACCGCCTGGTGCCGGCCGCGATCGCCCAGATCGCGGACCTCCTGACGCCGCCCCGAAAGCGGGCGACGAAGAGGACCCGCTGACCCCTCACATCCGCTCCGGGGTGCGGATGCCGAGCAGGTGCAGCCCCTGCCGCAGCGTCCGGGCCGTCAGCTCGGCCAGCAGCAGCCGGCTCTCCCGCAGCTCGTCCGGGGCCCGCAGCACCGGGCAGCGCTCGTAGAACGCGTTGAACGCGGTGGCGAGCCGGTGCAGGTAACCGGCGAGGTGATGAAACTCGAGGCTGCGCTCCGCCTCGCCGACCACCGCGGCGAAGCCGAGTAGCTCGACCGCGAGCGCCCGCTCCGCCGCGGACGTGAGCACGATGGGCGCGTCCGGCCGCGCGGGTGTTGGGGGGGGCGGGGGCCCCGCCCGGAGCCGGGCGGTGGCGGAGTGGCGGTAGGG
>NZ_JBEZCZ010000003.1:0-39874 GCF_040647875.1 Micromonospora sp. NPDC049230 | reverse complement strand
GCGCGCGGCGGGGGGGGGGGGCCGGCGGGGCGCGCGGGGCGGCGCGGGCGCCCCCCCCCCCCCCACCCCCGACCGGATCCGGGCGTAGACGTACTGGAGGTACGGCGCGGTGTTGCCGTCCAGGGCGAGCATCCGCTCCCAGTCCAGGACGTAGTCCTTCGTCCGATCGGTGGCCAGGTCGGCGTACTTGATCGCGCCGATGCCCACCGCGCGACCGATCTCGGCTGCGGTTTCGGCGTCCAGCTCCGGGTTTCTCCTGCGGGCCAGCTCGGTGGCGCGGGCGACCGCCTCCTCCAGCAGCCCGACCAGCTTCACCGACTCGCCGGCCCGGCTGCGCAGCATCCGCCCGTCGGCGCCGAGGATCGACCCGAAGCCCAGATGCTCGGCCCGGGCCGGCGGGCACAGCCAACCGGCCGCCCGGGCAACAGCGAACACCATCGCGAAGTGCTGCCGCTGCGGCAGCCCGACCACATACAGCAGCCGGGTCGCGCCCAGCTCACCGACGCGCTGCCGCAACGCGGCCAGGTCGGTGGCCGGATAGCCGTATCCCCCGTCGCTCTTGCGCACGATCAGCGGCGTCGGCTCGCCGTCGCGGCCGGTGAACCCGGCCGGGAAGACACAGTCGGCCCCACCGCTGGGCACCAGCAGCCCCAACCGGTCCAGGTCGTCGACGACCCCCGCGAGCAGATCGTTGTAGGCGCTCTCGCCCCGGAAGTCGTCAGCGGACAACGTCACGTCGAGCAGGTCGTAGACGGTCAAAAAATACCGCTCGGACTGCGCCACCAGCAGCCGCCACCACCGCAGCGTCTGCTCGTCGCCGCCCTGCAACGCGACCACCCGCAGCCGCGAGCGTTCCCGGAACGTCTCGTCGGCGTCGAACTTGACCCGCGCCGCCCGGTAGAAGCCGTCCAGGTCACCCATCGACAACTCGTCCGCCGCCCCGGCCTCGCCGAGGTCGGCCAGGTGCTCGATCAGCATGCCGAACGGTGTCCCCCAGTCACCCAGGTGGTTGACCCGCACGACCCGGTGCCCCAGCCAGGCCAGCAGCCGCACCGCCGCGTCCCCGATGACCGTGGAGCGCAGATGCCCGACGTGCATCTCCTTCGCCACGTTCGGCGCCGAGTAGTCGACCACCACGGTCTGCGGGGCCGCCGTCGCCGGCACGCCGAGCCGGGCGTCACCGGCCAGCCCGGCGACCAGGTCGGCAAGTGCCGGGTCGGCGACGGTGAGGTTGATGAAGCCCGGCCCGGAGACCTCCGCCGACACGCTGACGTCGTCGAGCACCGCGTGCTCCAGCACCGCGGCGGCGATGTCGCGCGGCGGGCGGCCGAGCCGCCGGGCCAGCGCCAGCGCCGCGTCGGACTGGAAGTCCGCCCGCGGCGAGCGCCGCACGAGCGGGTCGACCGGGCCGCCGGCCACCGCCGCGAACGCCGGCGCCAGCCGGTCGGACAACAATCTTTCAAGATCCATGAGTACGCCGATCTCACTCGGACCCGCACTGTCACGCGAGTCTCTGACGACAGGAGATGCGGGGCGGACCGAGGACGACAGGCACACGACCGGCGGCTCGATCCGCCGGTCGCGGGAACAGGTCAGCGCGGGCGGGCGACGGATCGCCGGCGTCGCCGTGCACCGACCTGGACGTCAGACGACGCTCCGGTGCACTGGGCGATCACGCTGGTCATGCGGGCAGCTTAGCCGGCCGGCGGAGGTGTCGACATCCCGATTACCACCGGTCGGGTGAGCGTCCGGCGGCGCGAACCGTCGTTTGGGACGGTGCCCCACCGGGAACTGCCCCCACATCGACGAAAGGTGATCATGAGCCGACACACACCGCCATCACCCGCCCGTATGCGACGCGTGCTTGCGCTGATCCCGCTACTGGGCACCATCACCGTTGCCGCCGCCTGCGGCAGCACCGAGGACAAGCCCGGGTCGACCCCGTCCACCGCGGCGCCGACGTCCGCGTCGGCAGTGGTCGATCCGACCGGCCCGGCGTCGCCGAGCGCGAGCGGCCCGACCACCATCCCGACATCGGCCTTCTTCGAGTTGCCCACCGAGCTGCGCAAGTCTCCCCGTCGGACGCTGTCCGTCGAGGACGCCCTGCCGAAGTTGTGTGCCAACGAGTTCGGCACCGGAGGCCGGCAGGTGACGGCGAGCGCCGCGATGACCGTCATGTACCAGTCGGCGGGCGCCACCGCCGCCGACGTGGCGCAGGGGACGATCCACCAGACCATCTTCACCTTCGAGGGTGACGGCGCCACGGCGTACATGACGCGTCTGCGTACCGCCCTGGAGGCATGCCCCACCTACCAGCAGTTCGGAAACCGGGCCACCGCCAAGAGCAAGGCCGTGCCCGGTGTCGGCGACGAGGCGCTGCTGCTGACCCGCACGTGGCCCGAGACGAGCCTGAACGGCGAACACACCGGCCGCGAGGCGACCAGCCAGATCGCTGTGGCACGCGTCGACACTGTGGTGACAGTGTTCGACGACCAGGGCTGGGAGGGCACCAGCGGCAACCCCGCAGTCCTGGACCGGGCCCTGCGTGAGGGTGTCCGGACCATCGACGCCTGGCAGGGGTAGTCCCCTCCGGTCCCGGGGTCTCCGGCGCGTCCGGTGCTCTGCCGCGATCGGTCCCGGTGACGCACGCGCCGAAGACCCGCCGCCGGCCGGGTGGTGGCTCCCCGCTGCGATGATGCGGTCCGTGACCTCCGATCCGCTCGACCTGCGCGGTGTACGACGCGCCTACGACACCGTCGCCGAGGACTACGCCACAGTCCTGCCGGACACCCGCGCCGAGGCCCCACTCGACCTCGCCGTTGTCGACGCGTTCGCCGAGGCGGTGACGTCGGGCGGCGACCCTCGGGTCCTCGACGCCGGGTGCGGCCCGGGCCGGATGAGCAGGTACCTCACCGACCGTGGGTGTCTGGTGCACGGCGTCGACCTGTCGCCGGGCATGATCGCCCGCGCCCGGCGCGACCACCGGGACCTGGTGTTCACAGTGGGCTCGCTGACCGCCCTGCCCTATTCGGATGCCCGGTTCGCCGGTGTCCTGCTGTGGTACTCCACCATCCACACACCTCCCGCCGGGCAGGCGCGCGTCTTCGCCGAGGCGGCCCGGGTGCTTCGCCCCGGTGGCCACCTGCTCGTCGGATTCCAGGCCGGCGACGGCACACGCGACCTGTCCCCGGCCTACCGTCGCCGGTTCGGCCACGACATCCGGTTGGCGCGACACCGCTACCCGCCGGATCGGGTCGCCGCCGAGATCGAGGCCGCCGGTCTACGCGAGGAGTGCCGCCTGGTGCGGCGCGCTCGGGGCACGGAGAGGGACGACCAGGCGTTTCTGCTGGCCACGGCACGTCGCGTCAGCGGTTGAAGACGAGGTAGAGCGCCAGGCCGAAGTTGACCATCAGGACGATCGCGCCGACCACGGCGAACCCGCGCTGCCAGGCCGTCCACCGGACCGTCCTCTTCGACTCGACGAAGCCCCGCCTCCCGCACCCGGACCACCGCGATGTTCTCCCGTTCTTTTGGTGTCCGGCGATCGGAGGTCATACCGGCACTGAACTGGAACACGTTGGAGCGAAGCTCCTCGGTGAGACTCTGCACCGCCTGGGTCATCGAGTCGATCGAACCGTTGATGTGCCGCAGGTGCTCGTCGTGCCCGTCCGAACGCTGCTCGATGCGGCCCGCGTCGAGGCCGCGATGTTGGCGGCCGCCTTCTCGTCGGTGTTCTCCGGGCTCGTCATCGTGGTCTCGGCGGGCGCGATGGGGCGGTATCGACAGCGCGCGGGGGCGTGACCGCCGGGGCGACCACTCGCACGTCGAGAAAGCTACTAAAGCCCAGGTCAGAGCGCTGCGGCCGGGCGACAGACACAACTGCGGCGGTACGACGTCCCCGACCCGTACCGCCCGGGAGGTAGACGCATCGACAACCCTGACCCGACGACTCACGGGCCCTTCGCTCCATACGCTGCCGGTTGTATCCGTCCGGCGCTCGAAGGGAAACATGATGTCCATCCACCACCTGCTTACCGCCGCAGCCGCCCCGTTCGGGGACATCGCGCTTGCCGCACCGGCAGCAGCGCACGCGTCGGCCGGACCGGTCGCCGCGACGGCTGTCACCATGAGCTCCGGGCGACTCGGTGCGAGCGTGGCCGTACTGCTGGGGCTGGTCGGCGTCGTTGCCGGCGGGCTGGCTATGGCTCGCCCCGCCAGCCGCGTCGGCGCCAGCTCGGCACGACTCGGAGCCGTCCTGGCCCTGACCCTGGGACTGACCGGCATGGTGCTCGGCGGGGTCGTGGTCGCCACCAGCGACGGTGGGATCGGCACGGGCAACGGGCGAGGCGGGGCCTTCGTGGCGCTGGCGGTCGGGCTGGTCGGCGTGGTCCTCGGCGGGCTGGCTCTGTTCCGCGCCCGCCGCGGCGGCCGGCTGGTCTCCTGAGGCTGCCCTCAGGAGCGGGCGAGCCAGCCGGGGACGGTCAGGCCGGACTCGTAGGCGAGGATCACCAGTTGGGCTCGATCGCGGACCTGCGCCTTGGTCATGATCCGGCTGACGTGCGTCTTGGCGGTGGCCGGGCTCAGCACCAACCGCGCCGCGATCTCGTCGTTCGACAGTCCCGCGGCGACAAGTGCCAGCACCTCACGCTCCCGGCTGGTGAGCACGCTCAGTCGCGGCCCGGGGTCCGGGTGCGTGGCCCGCGCGCTGAACTCGGCGATCAACCGACGGGTGATCGACGGCGCGATCAGCGCATCGCCGCGAGCGACGACCCGCACCCCGTGGATCAGCTCGGCCGGCTCGGTGTCCTTCACCAGGAAGCCACTCGCCCCGGCACGCAGCGCGCCGTAGACATACTCGTCCAGGTCGAACGTGGTCAGGATGATGACGCGGGCGGCGCAGGACGCGACGATCTCCCGGGTGGCGGCGAGGCCATCGCGCACGGGCATCCGGATGTCCATGAGGACGACATCCGGGCGTAGCTGCCCGACCAGCCGCACCGCCTCGGCCCCGTCGGCGGCCTCACCGACCACCTCGATGCCGTCCTCACCGTCCAGAATGGAACGAAAGCCGGCGCGGACCAGAGTCTGGTCGTCAGCCAGCAGCAGGCGGATCATGCCGGCTCGCCCGCCGTCGCCGGGGCTGGCCGCAACGGCAGGCGGGCGTAGACCCGGAACCCGCCGGCCGGCCGCGCGCCGGTGGTCAGCGAACCGCCAAGCGCGCGAACCCGCTCGCGCATGCCGGCGATGCCGCTGCCCGGCGGGCCGGGAGTGACGGTGCCGTCATCCTCCACCTCCACCAGCACGTCGTCGCGGTCCGGCCGCACCCGGACCACCGCCGCGGTGGCGCCCGCGTGCCGGGCCACGTTTGTGAGCGCCTCCTGGACGATCCGGTACACCGCCAGGTCCACCTCCGCCGGCAGCGACCTGGTCTCGGTGAGCTCGGTGCTGATGGTCAACTCGGGCCGCCCGGCCGTCCTGACCAGATCGGCAAGGCGGTTCAGGCCGGGACCGGGCACTGTCGGCGCCTCGCCCTCCTGCCGCAGTACGCCGAGCGTCGTCCGCAACTCGCGCAACGTCTCCTTGCTGGTCTGCTTGATCGCGGTGAGCGCCTGCTCGGACCGGGTCGGATCCGGCCGGTGCAACGCGGCGCTGGCCTGCACATTGATCAGCGAGAGGTGGTGGCCGAGGACATCGTGCAGCTCGCGGGCGATGCGCAGCCGCTCCTCGGTGGCCCGCCGCCGGGCCTCCTCCTCCATCCGCTGCTCGGCGACAACCTCGCGGGCCTGCGCTTCGGCCAGGTAGGCCCGCCGGTTGCGGGTCACACCGACGATGACCGCGACGAGCCAACCGGCGTGCAGCAACGTCGCCCCGTTCATGGTGTCCGGGGATCGGTTGTCGCTGTCGGCGGCGGCGAAGGCGATCACCGAGGCGACACCGAGCCCGACGGCAACCCAGAGGTGTCCCTCGTCGACAACCGTGTAGAGCGCCACGACGAAGACCAACATGATCGGACCGGGCTTGTGCAGCAACGCCCCGTACGCGCCGACGGCGGCCAGCGCCACCACACCCACCGGCACCGGATGGCGGCGGCGCGCGCACAGCGCACCGGAGGAGGCGAGCACCACCACAAGCGCCGTCCATTCGGCGGTGGTGTCGATGCCGCGCGACTGCACCACCACCCCGACGAGGGCGACCAGGCCGACGGCGAGCACCAGGGCGAGGTCCGCCGTCCGGCCACGCCACCACGACCCCGCCATACGCCGAAGCCTAACCTCCCGACGGCATGCGGACGACCGCCCGAACCGGCGGCATCCGGCTCAGTCTCCCCAGTCGAGCTGGGGTTCGGGCACACCGACCGACCTGCCGTACGCCTTGGCTTCGGCCTGCCCGGCGGGATCGCCCGGCGGGTACCGAAACACCCTGCCGGCGAAGACCACGAATTTCTCGGCCTCGGTTCGGAAGTCGGCGTACCAGCCGCCCGTCGGTGACAGGCAGTCGGAGAGCGCCGTGGCGAGCCGCTCCACCTCCGCGTCCGGCGCGGTGAACTCGATAAGCGTCCAGGTGGAGGGCTGCGCGGCGGTGGCGCTTGCGGTGTCGACCCGCCAGATCTTCACCACCTCCAGCGGCACTGTCAGTTCTCCGCCGGTTCGCAGACTCTCACTGATCAGCAGGCCCCTGAGCATTAGCGCTCCTCTCTCGGCGATCGACGCCATCCCGTGCTGTCGTGGGTGGTCAATCCTCGCGTAGGGCGTCGAGGCGTGCTCGCAGCGCCGCCGCGATCTCGCCCGCCGCGGCGATCTGGTCCGGCGTGAGGGCGTCGACGAAGAGCTCACGAATGGCGCGCAGGTGGGGAAATGTGGCCTTGCCGAACGCCTCGGCGCCGGTCGTGGTGAGCAGCACCTCCGCCCCCCGGGGGACTGTCGCGCACTCCTGGCGGCGGATGAGGCCGCGCCGCTCCATCCGCCCCAGATGATGGGAGAGGCGGCTGCGCTCCCAGCCGATGTGCGACGCGAGTGCGGACGAGCGCATCGCCTGCTCCGGTGCCTCGCTGAGAGCGAGCAGGACGGTGTAGTCCCCCGTCGACAGGGCGGAGTCGCCCTGGAGACGGGACTCCAGCCGGGAACCCAGCGCCGCGGTCGTCTCGAAGAAGTCCCGCCAGATCCGCAGCTCCTGCGCCGTCGGCAGTTGGCGTCCTCCCCGCCGGGCAGGTGTGGTCTCCGTCATGCCATTCTCCCGGGAATTGACGTATCAATCGCCAAGTTAGCATCATTGACACGTCAACCGGTAGGTCCGCTCACGCGGATCGCCACGGGCAGCACCGAGGGGGACACGATGACAGCCGCAGGTTTTGAACTGGGGCTCAACTCGTTCGGGGAGGTGGCCACCGACGGCGACCGGGTCCTGAGCGACGCCGAGACCGTACGGCTCCTCGTCGAGGAGGCACGACTCGCCGAGTCGGTCGGACTCGACGTGTTCAGCATCGGTGAGCACTACCGGGAGGGCCACAACGACTCGGCCACACCCGTGTTGCTCGCGGCAGCCGCGACGGCGACCGAGCGGATTCGCCTCGGCACCTCGGTCACGGTGCTCAGCACGAACGACCCGGTACGCCTCTACCACGAGTTCGCCACGCTCGACGCCGTGTCCAACGGCCGCGCCCAGATCGTCCTCGGACGCGCGTCGGCGACCGAGTCGTTCCCGCTGTTCGGCTACGACCTGGCCGACTACGAGCGGTTGTTCGAGGAGAAGTTGGACCTCTTCCTTCGGCTCCAACACGAAGAATCGGTCACCTGGTCCGGAACCGTGCGAAGTCCCCTGACCGGCCAGCGCCTGCATCCACGGATGCGGCCCGGCGGCATCCCGACGTGGATCGGCGTCGGGGGCAGCCCGAACTCGGTGATCCGCGCCGCCCGGCATGGTCTCCCGCTCCTGCTGGCGATCATCGGCGGACGCCCCCAGCGCTTCGCCGGCCACGTCGACCTCTACACCCGAGCGCTCGAACAGTTCGGGCATACCCCGCAGCCAATCGGGCAGCACTCACTTGGCCTTGTCGCAGACACCGACGAGGAGGCGGTGGAGACGTGGTGGCGGTACTGGCAGCCGGTCGTGGCGGCTTTGGCCGCCGAACGCGGCTTCTACAAACCGGACCGCGCACGCTACGAGGCCGAAATCGACAACGGCGCGCTCTTCGTCGGGTCGCCGGAGACGGTGGCGCAGAAGATCGCCACTGTCGCCCGCGACCTGCGGCTGAGCCGCTTCGATCTGAAGTACGACATCATGCACCTGCCCCGCGAGGCACGCGCGCGCACGATCCACCTGCTCGGCAGTGCGGTCGCACCGCGGGTCCGGGAGCTGCTGGCGAAGGAGCCCACCCATGTCTGATCTCATGTTCGGCCTCGACACGTTCGGCGACGTACCGGAGGACGATGCCGGCAAGCGCGTCTCGCACGCCGCGGCGATCCGCCAGGTCGTCGACGAGGCGGTGCTCGCCGACGACCTGGGCGTCGACGTCATCGCGCTGGGCGAGCACCACCGGCCGGAGTATTCGGTGTCGACGCCGGAGACCGTGCTGGCGGGCATCGCCACCCGTACCTCGCGGATCCGACTGGCCTCCGGCGTGACAGTGCTGAGTTCGGACGACCCGGTCCGGGTGTTCCAGCGTTTCGCCACAGTCGACGCGTTGTCGCAGGGCCGGGCCGAGGTCATCCTCGGTCGCGGCTCGTTCACCGAGTCGTTCCCCCTCTTCGGCTACGACCTGCGCGACTACGACACGCTGTTCGAGGAGAAGATCGAGCTGTTCGTCAAGCTGCTCGACGAGAAGCCGGTCACCTGGAGCGGCACCCTTCGTGCCCCGCTGGAGAACGCCGACGTGTTCCCGAAGACGGAGTCGGGACACCTGGACACCTGGGTCGGCGTGGGCGGCTCGCCGCAGTCGGTCGTCCGCACCGCCCAGTACGGGCTCCCACTCATGCTCGCCATCATCGGCGGCGCTCCCGAACGCTTCGCGCCCTACATCGACCTGTACCGCCGGGCGGCCGACCAACTCGGCACGACCGCGCACCCGGTCGGCATGCACTCGCCCGGCTTCATCGCGGACACCGACGAGCAGGCCAAGGAGATCTACTGGCCGCACTACCGGATCATGCGAGACCGGATCGGCAAACTGCGGGGCTGGCCACCGATCCGCCGTCAGGAGTTCGACTCCGAGGTGGAGAACGGCTCCCTCTACATCGGCTCGCCGGAGACCGTGGCCCGGCGGATGGCCCGCGCGATCCGCAGCCTCGGCGTCGGCCGGTTCGACCTCATCTATACGGCCGGCGCGCAACCGGTGAGCGCCCGGATGCGGGCCGTGGAACTGTACGGCTCCAGGGTGATCCCCATGGTCCGCGAACTGCTGGCCTGATCAGCACGTCAGAACCGAGAGGACGACATGTTCGACAACGATCGGCCCCAGACCCTTGGTGTGCTCGGGGCCGGCAAGGTGGGCACGGTGCTCGCCCGGCTCGCCGTCGCCGCCGGCTACCGGGTGCTGGTCGCCGGCTCCGGCGACCCGGCGAAGATCGCCCTCACCGTCGAGGTGCTCGCCCCCGGGGCGGCGGCCACCACGGCGGCCGACGCGGTGGCCGCCGCCGACATCGTGATCCTCGCCCTGCCGCTGGGTAAGTACCGCAGCGTTCCCGCCGAGGCGCTGGGCGGCAAGCTCGTCGTCGACGCCATGAACTACTGGTGGGAGATCGACGGCATCCGCGACGACCTCACCGACCCGCGTACCTCGTCGAGTGAGATCGTCCAGGCGTTCCTGCCCGGGTCCCGCGTCGTCAAGGCGTTCAACCACATGGGCTACCACGATCTTGAGGACGAGGCGCGGCCGGCGGGATCGGCCGGCCGCAAGGCCATCGCGATAGCCGGTGACGACGCCACCGACCTCGCCGCTGTCGCGACTCTGGTGGACGCGCTGGGCTTCGATCCGGTCGTCGCCGGCCCACTGGCCGAGGGCGTACGACTCGAACCCGGCAGCGAGTTGTTCGGTGCCAACGTGAGCGCCGACGAGGTGCGGACCATGCTCGACCGCTTTCCGGACTCCGAGCGTGGACGGACGATCGCCGCCGCCCGAGCGGCGTCGTAGTCGCCGGCCTGCGGCCCTTACGGGAGCGGATCCGGGTTCCGCACGGATGTCCCGGCCCCGTGGCCGACCTAGCGTCACGCCCATGGCCAACACCGCACGTCGGGCCCCGACCCGCTGCACAGTGCCGCTACAGACACTCGTCGTCGTCTGCTCGGTCGTCTTCGTCGTCGGCACCACCATCCAGAACTTCGTGATCATCGACGAGCAGGCCATTGTCGGCATGATGCGAAGGGCCGGCACGTCGGCCGAGCAGGCGGCGGCCGACGCGCCGGCCTTCCTGCTCGGTTTCCGGCTGGTGGGTTGTGCCTACATCGTCGGCAACGCGCTCGGGCTGCTGGCCCGCAGCGGGCGCGGATGGCTGTTCTGGGTCGTCCTCCTGGTCAACGTGACCCAGGCGGCCGGTGTGGTAGCCATCCCGCCGGAGGTGTTCGAGGTGACCCGGGAGCGCTTCGGCACGCTGGGCCTCCTACCCTCCTGGGTGACCGATGGCGGCGCGGCGGTGCTCACCCTGATCCTCGTGGCGTCGCTGATCAGGTACCGCACGCCATGGGCGTGCCGCAGGGTGGCCGCCGCCTGACCGCGGTCAGCGCTGGTGTGGTCCGGACGCGGCTTGTCGATCAGGAATCGAGAAGCCCGGCCGGTGTCAGGCGGTCTAGCCTTTTCCCAGGTCACCGGCAGCACGCCGAGACTGGACGACGAGAGGGAGCCCACGCATGTCCGCGAAGACCGCCACGACCGAGTCCGACGGTTTCAGCCCCGAGGAGCGGGCCGCGATGAAGGAGCGCGCCGCCGAGCTGCGCGCCGAGGGCAAGAAGGGCGCCAAGAAGGCCGACGGGCTTCAGGCGATCCTGGACCGGATCGCGCAGATGGAGCCGGACGACCGGGCGCTCGCCGAGCGCGTGCACGTGACGGTCACCGCCGCCGCCCCGGACCTGTCGCCCAGGACGTGGTACGGGATGCCCGCCTACGCGAACGCCGACGGCAAGATCGTGGTCTTCTTCCAGGACTCCGGCAAGTTCAACTACCGCTACTCGACAGTGGGCTTCCAGGACGCGGCCAACCTCGACGACGGCGACCTGTGGCCGGTGGCGTACGCCCTCCAGAAGTGGAGCCCGGCGGTGGAGAAGAAGGTCACCGAGCTGGTCCGGGCGGCGATCTCCTGACCGTCACCCGGTCAGTGCGGCGAGGTCCGGCGGGGGCATCGGGGCGATGTCGCAGTTATCGACATGTGAAAATGCCCCATCGCCTGGCGGAGACGGGTGGATTCCCGTCGGAAGGGCCAGCCATGATCCCGTGCGGGGTGACGACCCGTCACCCCGGACGGGGAGAAGAATGCTTCACAGACCATCATTCGTCGGCGCCCGCGCCGCACTGTCACGCCGGGTTGCCGGCGCGACCGCCGTAGTGACCCTGGCCGCCGCCGCCGCGGTCGGCGTGGCCGGGCCAGCCCTCGCCACGGCGGGTGCGGCCGCACCGACTGCCGCCGCGGACAACGTGACCCGCCTGCCGGACGTCACAGACGTCTTCGACACCGCCGCCGGAGGCGGCCGAGTCTTCGTCTCCGCGAAGGACCGGGTGATCGTCGCCGATTCGACAGGCGCCATCACCGACACTGTGAATGGGCTCGCCGGCGCGCGCGGCCTCGCGATCACACCCGGCGGCGACCGCCTCTACGTGGCGCTGTACGACAGCGACGAGCTGGCCGAGATCGACACCAGCACCGGGGAGGTCGTCCGCAGAATCGACATCGGGCAGCGCTGCCCCCAGCACCTCGCGCTCTCCGGCAGCCGGGTCTGGGTCGGCTACGGCTGCGAGCGCAGCGGGGCGGGCGGGGCGCTGACCCTGGACCTCGCCGCGGCCGCCCCCACCGTCGTCAGCATCACCGACAACAAGTTCGGTGCCCCGGCCCTGGCCGTGGCCGGCGGCGTGCTGGCCCTCGGCGAGACCGAACTGCATCCGTCGACGGTCCACGTCTATTCCGTCGACGGTCAGCAGGCGACCGAGCGCGGCACGATCGAGGTGCCCGTGCTCGGCGACCTGGCGCTCAACCCGGACGGCTCGCTTTTGGTCGCCGCCTGGGGTGGAAGGTCCGAGGCTCTCGTGTATGACACCGCCACCCTCGCCGAGGTGCACCGCTACGGCGGCTCCTCAGGATCGCCGACGGCCGTGGCGTACAGCTCGGACGGTCGACACCTCGCTGCCGGCCACTACGTCGGCGAAGGCCCGGCGCTGATGGTCCACGACACCGCCAGCGGCAAGGTGATCAACACGGCGAGCACCGAGTTCGGTCAGATGGTGCTCGGCACCGTGGCCCTCCTCGGCAGGGACGTCTTCGCGGTCATCGAGCGCGAAGGCGCGTTCCGGCTCTGGCACGTGGTCGACGCGACGCTACCGACCTCGGCCATCACCCTGACCGCGCCCGACGCCGGCACCGCGCTCGACCCGCTGCGCATCACCGGTCGGCTCACCCTTGCCGACGGCACCGATCCGGGAGTGCAGGAGCTACAGATCACCCGCACCATCCCGGACGGCACCTGGGTCACCCTCTCGGCCACCACGGCGGCCGACGGCACCTTCACCCTCACCGACGTCCCCCCGCTGAGCGGGCACATCCGCTACGACGTCTACTGGAATCCGACAGGCGACTATCACGGCAGCACCGCCTCGGCGACGGTCGCGGTGGCCGGGCGCGCCGCGACGCTCACCCTCGGCGGGCCGGGCAACGGCAGGGACGGCAGGCAACTGTCGCTCTCCGGCGTCCTGGGCCTCGACGGCAGGGCTCCCACGCAACCGCAGGCCCTGGCGGTGACCCGGACGATCTGGAACAACCGCCTCGACGGTGCCATCGAACAACTGCCGAACGTCACCACCGACAGCCGCGGCGCCTTCACCGTCCTCGACACACCCAGCCAGGGCGGCCGGTACGTCTACACCGTCACCTGGCACGGCGACTCGGTGTACGCGTCGCCGTCCGCCAGCCACGAGGTGACGGTGTCGTCCCCGGACTCGCACCTCGCCGGGCAGGTGGCGGAGCCCGCGTACATCGGGGTGCCGTTCCGGGTCACCGGCACCGTGACCCACGACGTCGGCCCGTGCCAGGGCCCGACCGTGGTGCACGTGAGCCGGCGGGTAAACGGCGGCGCGGCGACGCGACTGCCGGACGTCACCACCGACGCCTCCTGCGGTTTCGGTTTCGACGACACGGTGAGCCGGACGGGGCCGGTGGCCTACACCGTGACCTGGGACGGCAACTCCACCCACCGCAGGACCACCGGCACCATCTCCGGCACCGTGCAGAAGCAGCCGACCTACATCGAGGCCACCTCTCCCGACCGCACCCTGCTCAACGGGCAGCAGGCGATCATCGAGGGCAGGGTCACCGATCTCAACGGCGACTCGATAAGCGGGCGGTGGAAGCTGACAGTGCGGCGGATCGGCCCGGACGGTTCCGAGGTCACCCTCCCGGGCGTGACCACCGCCGCCGACGGCACGTTCTCCTACCGCGACTCGCTGCCGACGATGGACGCCAGCACCTACCCGCAGTTCCAGTACGAGTTCTCCTGGTCCGGCACCGCCACGTACCGGGCGACCACCGGCAGTGTCTTCTTCTACGTCGTGCCACCGGACTGCGACTGCTGATGCGGTGGTGATGCCGCCCGCCCGGTTGACCGGGCGGGCGGCATCATGTCGGCATGTCAATCACCGATCACGCGCTGGCCGTCGAGGCGGCGGAAGCCGGAGCCGCGGTCGTCCGCGCGCAGTACGGATCACCGCTGACCCGTTTCCGGAAGACCGCTGACGACTTCGCCACCAACGCCGACGTCGAGGCGGAGAGGGCCATCCTCGACGTCCTGCGCGCCGGACGCCCCGACGACACGGTGCTGGCGGAGGAGAGCGGGCGCACGGGCACCGGCGAGACCGGGCGCACGTGGCTTGTCGACCCGTTGTGCGGAACGCTGAACTACGCCGTGCGGACCATGCTGACCTCGGTCAACGTCGCCCTACGGGCAGGGCCACGCGTCTCCGTGGCCGCCTCGGCGGATCCGTTCACCGATGAGGTGTTCTGGACCGACGGCACGGCCGCGTACGTCAGGCGTGGTGGCGTCGACGAGCCGCTCACCCCGTCGGCCGAGTCACGTCTTGTCGACGTCAACCTCGACCCGCCGTTTCCCCACCGACACGTCTTCCTGGCCGCCCGGATGCTCGCGGACGACGGTTTCATCGACCAGTTCCGCCCCCGCGTCGTCTCCACCACGCTGGCCGTTGCCTGGGTTGCCGCCGGTCGCCGCGCCGCCTACGTCACCGATGGCGAGCACCTGTGCGACAGCGTCCACTTCGCGGCCGGGATCGCCCTCGGTCAGGCGGCCGGTTGTGTGGTCACCGGGATCGACGGCGGGCCGGTTCACCCCGACGGGAAAGGTCTCGTCGTCGCCGCCGACGAGCGGACGCACGCCGCCCTCCTGACTCTCATCCAGAAGCAGCGGTGACCGTCGACCCGACGCACGGCACGAGGGCCTGGGCTCGACCGCGACCATCCGGGCCGGCTGACGTGCGCGGCAACCGGCACCGGGATACTGGCCACCGTGACGATCAAGGCGCTGATCTTCGACTTCGACGGTCTGCTGATGGACACGGAGACCACGCTGCTGGAGAGCTGGCGTTGGGAGTGGCGGCGGCACGGCCTGCGGCTCGACCCGACTGGCTTCTTCGCCGACCACGGTGGCGACGCGAACGAGGCTCGCTATGTGGCGCTCGAAGCGGCGATCGGGCCGGCGTACGACCGCACCTCCAGTCACGCGCTGCGGATGGCGTACCGGGCAGAGCTGAATGCGGCGCTGACGCCCGCGCCCGGCATCCCGCAGTGGTTGGACCGGGCCGCGGAGTCGGGGTTGCGGCTCGCCGTGGCGAGCAGTTCCCCGAGCAGGCACGTGGGGGCGCTGCTGGACCAGGCGGGGCTGCGGGGGCGGTTCGAGGTGCTGGCGACCGGCGAGGAGGTGACCGCCCACAAACCGGATCCGGCGGTCTATCTGCTGGCGCTGGATCGGCTCGGGCTGCCCGCGGATCAGGTTGTCGCGTTCGAGGACACCGCGCACGGCGTGGCGGCGGCACAGGCCGCCGGGCTCCGGTGCGTCGCCGTGCCGAACCGCCACGCGGACCACGCCCGCTTCACTGCCGCGGACCTGGTGTTGCCCAGTGCGGCGGACCTTCCCCTGGACGCGCTCCTGGCCCGCCTGGCGCTGGGGGCGGGCGGTCTCCGGTGAGTGCGCGCCGGAGACCGAGCAGAGCTTTCGCCTGGCCACGCCCGCCCGCCGCACCCGGCCCGGCCCGGCCGGCCCAGCCAATGCTTGTCGGGCGATGCCGCGGAGACCTTGATGTCGCTGAGTCATCAAGATGACTCACCGGCATCACGCTCAGCAGAACGACATACCCACGGCCGCGTCGGGGTCGGGCTCGGTGCTCAGCGCAGACCGTTGAGCACCTTCTCGTAGCGCGGGCGGTCGGCGACCAGGGTCTTCGCCTCCAGGTAGTTGAGCACCACCGCGCCCCGGCGGTACGAGTGGCCGCCCCGGGTCTCCACGGTGTCGGCGGCGCTCGTCTCGTCCGGGAAGACGTACACAGTGACGGTGTCGGTGGCGATCAGCTCGGAGCAACCGCCGAGGTGTTCGACTGACGGGTGCTCGTGCGGGGCGGGAGTGACGGGTTCCGCCACTCCCGCCCGCGCGAGCTAGCTGGCGTACGTCTCGAACTCGCCGACCCGGGGCGTACCGCCGGAGCTGTTGATCTTGAAGTTGATCTTGCTCAGGGCGGTCGAGGAGAAGGTGATGGATCCCGCCCCGCTACCGGCGGCCAGGACGGCCCCGTTGTCGTTGTTGATGAGCTGCCAGGCCCCGATGGAGCCCTGGGTCCCGGACGGCTCACGGATGACCACCCGGGACACCCGGGTCGGGGAGCCCCACTTGATCGAGATGGTGCCGGTCGCTCCGGCCGGCGACCAGTAGGTGCCGATGTTGCCGTCGCGCACGTTGCCGTAGCTGGTCCCGCTGGCCTTGCTGGACCCGTCGGCACCGGCGCCGAGGCTGAGGTTGGTCCCGCCACCCGGCGGCGGCGTGGTCGGCGGGGCGCTCGTCGGCGGCGGCGTGGTGGGCGACGGGCTCTGCGGCGAGCAACTGCCGTTCGACACCCGCAGACCCGTGTTGGGGCCCGCCGTCTGCCGGACGACGTCCGGCACGCAGCTCGCCCCGTCGAGGCTGTACGCGTACGGGATGGTGACAGTGGTGTTGGACGTCGGGTTGGGGCCGGCGGGGTAGTTGTCGCTGCCGGTGCTGGACCAGGTGACGTTGTCGAAGATGTTGCCGCTCACCTGCCAGTAACCGCGCTGGTCGGTGTAGAAGGTGCCCAGCACGTCCTTGGAGTTGCGGAAGTAGTTGTTCTCCACCTTCGCCTTCGCCCCGGCGCGGGAGTTGATGCCCGACTCGCGCAGGCTCACGTAGTGGTTGTTGTAGATGTGGGCCGTGCCGCCGCGCAGCAGCGGCGCCCGGGAGTCGATGTTCTCGTACAGGTTGTGGTGGTAGGTGATGAAGCTGTTGGAGAGGTCAGTCTCGCTGGACCCGACGAGGCCGCCGCGCCCGGAGTTGCGCAGGATGCTGTAGGACAGGGTGACGTACTGGGTGTTGTCCTTCATGTCGAAGAGGCCGTCGTACCCCTCCGACTCCCCGCCCGACGCCTCCAGCGTGACGTGGTCGACCCAGACGTTGCGGACCGTGCTCTCCATGCCGATGGCGTCCCCGCCGTTGGAGATGGGCGAGCCGGACTTCTTGACGTTCCGGACTGTCACGTTCTGGATGATGATGTTGCTGGAGTCGCGGATGTGGATGCCGAGCTGGTCGAAGACCGCTCCGCTGCCGACGCCGATGATGGTGACGTTGCTGATCTGCTTGAGCTCGATCACGCCGGCGGCGGTGTTGCAGCTCGATCCCGACACCTTTGCGGTGTTGCCGTGGTTGATGGTCCCGGTGACCTCGATGGTGATCGGGGTACTGCTGCTGGGGCGACCGCAGAGCGCGGTGTGGATCGCGGTGCCCGTGCTGGCGCGTACGGTCTGCCCGCCCGCACCGCCGGTGGTCCCGCCGTTCTGGGTGGCATAGCCGGTGGCGCTGCCGGCCGCCGCCGACGCCTGTGGGGTCGGCAGGGCCACCGCCACCGCGATCCCGACGGCCGCCGTGGCCAGCGCTGCCTGAAGTCGCAGAGCGACATGTCTTTTCATCTCGCCTCACCTTCACATTCGAGAGGTCCATCGCCGGGTGGCGGCCCGTGGGACCGCACGCTTGCTCGGTGGAGACCCTGCCGACCGCTCGACATCACCGCAGGTCTGCCGGCATCCGCCTCGCCCTGGTAGGCGCAGGGAACTGGCCGCGCAAGCGGTGCACCCGAGGTGGCGTTGATCGATGTGTGATCGCCCGGCTCACAGATAGAACATCGATGTACAGCAATGGTAGGAAAGCGTTTTCCCCGAAGGCAAGGGTTAGCGTTTGCAGGTTTGTTGCAGCCGCGCGGGCCTGCGCGGGCCGCCCACGATCGATGACGCGAGTGCGGCGCGCGGCGGACTACCGGGGGGCGTCGTCCGGGTCGGACTCCGTGCCGGAGGGCCCGCCTCCGACCAGCACCGACTCCTGCCCCTCCTGCCGACCCTCCTGCCGGGCGCGGGCGAGCAGCCCGGCCAGCCGACGACGGCGGTGCCGGACCATCGCCCGCAGACCGACGAGGAGTACGCCGAGCAGGACCAGCAGCGCGAGCTGCGCCCACGGCACGACCCAGGTGGTGACGGTGGCGGAGACCGGCCGGAGATCGGCACCGCCCTGGGCGTCGCCGAGCAGGGCCGGTGACGTGGTGACTGTCGTACGGAGGCGTACCAGCGCCCAGACGCCGTCGGCGCGGGTCTCCACCTGCCGGCTGCCGGCCGGGAGCAACTCCTCTACCGCACCTGTGGCGTCGTGGTTGGTCCGTCCGAAGAGGTCGGACACCACCACCCGGCTCGTTCCGCTGACCCAGACGTTGCCGGCGTTCCCGACGGTGTAGCGGACCCGCAGCGTGCCACCGGCGAAGGGATTCCACGACGGCGTGTACCTCGCGGTGAGGCCCTGAACGGGCAGTGTCGCCTGGGCGGACCCGTTGACCCGGACCATGACCCGGAAGCCCACCCGGCTCTCGACGTTGACAGTGCCACCGGTGCTGGTAACTGTCGCGGCGATGCCGGCCGGGTGGTCCCCCGGCGTGGCGCCCTTGGGCACCGTGATCGTGAACGGCACCACCCTCGTCTCGCTCGGGCCGACGGTGACCTTCTCCTGTACGTCGATCCAGGTGCCCCCGTCGACCGAGGGGCGGTCGGACGAGAGCATGTTGAAGCGACCCTTGTCGGTGAGGTAGCCGTCGGCGGCCTTCAGGGAGAAGGCGACGGCGTTACGGCTGAAGTTGCGGACCGCCAGGTGCTCGGTCACGACGGCCCCCGGGTCGAGGCTGGCGTTGATCCACCGGCGCTGGTCGGGCCCGCTCGGGGTGGCCGGCTGGACCGTCCAGGTCAGGGCCTTCGGGTCCGGCTCCGCCGCCGCCACGGCCGGCGCGGCCCCAACCGTGAGGGTCACGACGGCGAGGAGGGTGAGCACCCGGCGCAGCGGGAGGACGGTCATGCGGATGGGCCCTTCGGCGGGGGGCTGGGCGGGGGCCCGGTCCAGGCCCCCGCCACAGCACTACTCGAACAGTGAGAGCGTGAGCGTCGAGCTGTACGCGCCGGCGGCGACCTCCGCCGGGGTACGCAGGTAGAGGTCGGCGTTGACGGAGTACGAGTCGCTGGCGACCGCCTCGGAGTCGAACGCCGAGACCAGCAGCTCCTTGTCGACGAGGCCGACGTTGTTACCCGGCAGAGTCTCCTCGTCGAGCGCCGTCACGACCTCCTCGCCCTCGGTGACCAGGCCGCTGTCCCCGCCGTCGAGCAGGCGGGGCTTCCAACCGAGGTGGTCGGCGGTGATCGGCGCCTGGCCGGAGGCGCCCGCGAAGTCGGTGGCGCTGCCGAGCACCGCCCAGCCGGCACCGTCGGGAACCTCGTCGGCGACGCGGGTGTCGGTGACCGTCACCGTCGGCAGCGTACCGACGAACTGGCGGACCAGCAGGGTCGAGCCGTCCTCGGACAGCGCGACGGCGTCGCCGGCGATGGACAGGGCCAGCACGCCCGGTTCCCGGACCTCGTCGATGTCGACTGTCACCCGCACGCTGGCGTCGTCGTCGGGCTCGGCCAGGGCGGGCGACGGCAGCACCGCGGCACCGACCAGAACCGCGCCGACGGCACCGACCGCGAGCACCCGCCGCCGTTTGTCTGTGTTCATGTGATCTCCGTTCTCGTCCAGAAGGGGGTTATCCGCCACAGGTGCCGGCGGGGTGTTGCACGGTGCGGACGGTCGTCACGTCCTGTCCACCGATCGCCCCGGTCACCCGGACCGTCGCCGAACCCGCCGGCACCGAGACGGCGCGCGTGTTGAACGACTGGTAGGCGTTCGCGCCCGGCGCGACGGCCGCGAACGACCGCTCGCCGTACGCGGTCTCCAGCGCGATCCCCACCGGCGCGTCACCGTCGTTGCGCGCCTGCACCGCCACGTAGACCTTGCCGCCCACGCACCGCGCCGACGCGGTGACAGTGACGGGCAGCTCCAGGGTGGCCGCCTGGAAGGCCCAGGTGTCGATCTCGAAGAGGTCGACACCCGCTGGACCGGTGTAGGTGAAGTAGACGTCGTGCACGCCGGTGACGCCGGCAAGCTCGGCGGTCACCTCGGCCCACTGGCCGACCGGCGTGTCGACGGCGGCGGTGCCGACGACCGGACCGGTGGCGGAGTCGAGCCGGACCTGGATCTGCCCGCCGGCGGCGAGTGCCCGCACCTTCGCCGTCACGCTCTGCGCGCCGTTGTCGCCGAAGTCCACCGACGACAACGCCGTCCAGTCGCCGTTGTCGATGTCACGAACCGCCAGGTTCGGCGCCGTGCCGCCGAACTGGGCGGAGCCGCCGTCGATCTTCGTGGTCGCGACACCCTTGCTCCAGCCGAAGGTCTCGGCCTCGAACACACGGTACGGGTCGAAGTCGCGCACCTGGTTCACGCCGGCGTAGGTGCCGACGACCTGCTGGATCGTGCCGTCCGGGTTGAAGGCCAACTCCTGGATGTGCGGGCTGCGGTACCCCTGGGTCGTGTTGCCGTTGATGCGCTTGTTCAACGTCGGCGCGTGATAGGTGAAGTAGTACTTGCCCTCGAACTCGAAGACCGACTGGTGGTTGTTGCCACCGGTGCCGGCCCCGAAGAACTGCGACTGGTTCGGGAAGAGCACGCCGGCGTAGGTCTCCTTCGGCCACGACATCGGGTTGTCGGAGATCAGGTAGCCGATCTGGCCGCCACCGGGATAGCCGGGGAGCGGCTGCTGGCTGCCACCGAAGTCGTTCCCGCCGAAGTGCGACGAGTACGAGAAGTAGTACCTGCCCTGCCGCTTGAAGACGTGACCCGCCTCGAAGGCCACCGGGGCGTCGACCACCGCGGCCGTGCCCTGGGTCGCGACCATCGTGTCGTCGAGTTCGATGGCCCGGATGTTCTTCGGGTTGTTGAAGCGCTCGGCCGGCGGCATGCTCGTCGACGCGGGGCCACCACCGAAGTAGAGGTACGGCTGGCCGTCGTCGTCCACGAACGGGGCCGGGTCGAACTTCCACGCGACGTTCTCGGCACCCGGGGTGCGGCCATCGATGAGCGTGCTCGTACGCTCGCTGGTCCACGGGCCGAGCGGCGAAGCGCCAGTGATCACGTTGCTGGAGCCACCGCCGTTGGCGTAGTAGAGGAAGAACTTCTCCACCCCGTTCACCACCTTCTTGGTGATGCCCGGAGCCCACGAGTTGGCGGTGAACGGGGCCACCCCGTTCGGGCCGGCGACCTGGATCTCACCGTGGTCGGTCCAGTTCACCAGGTCCGCCGAGGAGATCACCGTGATCTGGTTGATGTCGCCGTAGTTGATCCCGGGCGAGACGCCGGTGGCCGGGTTCGGGGCGTAGCCCTGGGTGTCGTTCGTCATGTACATGTACACCCGGCCGTCGTGCACGAGGCCGAAGCCGTCGGCACCGAACTTGTGCCCGATCAACGGGTTGTGCTCCCCGGGCAGCTTGCCGACGACCTCGATGGTCTTCGACGCGGGTGCGGGCGGCGCGGCGCCGACCACCGACACGTCGTCGAGCTTGAAGTCCATGAGGTGCAGGTCCGGGTCCGTGGACGGGGTGGCCGTCCACGGGGTCTCGAAGAACAGGCGTGCCGTCGACACGGTCTGCGTCGCCGGGATCGTGAACGTCCCGTTGAACTGCGCCCACTGGCCCTTCGTCGCCGTCACGCTGACGAGGTTGGTGTAGGTGCCGCCCCCGTAGTGCATGGTGGCGAAGAACTGCTTGGTGGCCGGTCCGCTGGCGTTCTCGTACTTGATGCGGGCCGTCAGGGTGTAGGCCTGCCCGGCCTGAACCTTGCCGCTGAGGTCCTGCATCGGCCCGGACCCGGTCGTCGTCCGGCTGGTCACCAGCGCGGCATTCGCACCGGCGTAGGCATCAGAGGTGGCCGACAACTGGGCGCCGTCGCTGGCATTTCCGTTGTTGACGAACCAGTTGGCCAGGCCGTCCTCGAACCCGCCGTTGACGACGAGATTCGTGTCGGCGGCCTGGACCGGCGCGGCCCCGGCGCCGAACCCGGCGGCCAGCAGCAGGCCGACTGTCGCGAGCGCAGCGACCCGTCCTCGGGTCGCCCGTCGCATTCGTTGTTCCACGAAACGTCCTCCTTCATCTCTGACGTGCGGTCATCGGTGTACGGGGGATCGGTGGGTGGTCCGGACATCAGGGGTCGACCGCCGCCACCGGCTCGACAGCGGCCGGCGGAGCGGAACAGGTCAGCTGTTCCGCGCCGCACGGCCGGTCGCCGGTGGTGCCTGTCGTCGAGCCGAGGGCTCGTGGTGGGGTTATCCGCCGCAGGTGGCGGCGGGGTGCCGCGCGGAGTGGGCGGTGGTCACGTCCCGGCCGGCGACAGTGCCGGTGACCCGGACCGTGGCCGAGCCGGCCGCCACCGACGCCGCACGCGTGGGGAACGACTGGTAGACGTTCGCTCCCGGCGCCACTGTCGCGAACGACCGGTCTCCGTACGGGGTCTCCAGCGTGATGCCGACCGGCCCGTCCGAGTCGTTGCGCGCCCGCACCGCCAGGTACGCCCGGCCAGCCAGACACCGCACCTCGGCGCTGGCCGTCACCGGCAGTGCCGCGAGCACGCCGAGGCGGGCCAGTTGGTAGCTGAGTGCGCGCTCCGGGGCGTCGATCTGGTTCTGGGTGCCGAACTGGCCGGCCCGTGCCGACGTCGCCGCCGCGAGTGCGGACTGCGTCGCGGCCCAGGCGTCGGGCGGGTAGTGGCGCGCGTCGAGCGTGCGCGCGTGGGCGACGGCCGCGTCGAGGGCGATGGTGTCCAGCGGCCGGGCCTGCGCGGTCAACACGTCGCTGAGCAGGTAGTTGTCGAAGTCGACGTGCCCGCCGGTCTCCTGGGTCGCGTACGTGAACAGGCCCACCCGGTGCCCCATGAAGTGGGCGAGGCTGCCGTCGAGCGTCTGCGGGCCGACGCGGTTGCCGAGCCGGGTCCATGTCAACCCGTCCAGGCTGTAGTAGAACGTCGTCCACAACTGGCCGACCGGCGAGGCGAAGTCGAGGTCCGCCTTCACGTGCACCTCGGTCGCGTCATCCAACGCCACAGTCGTGCCCGTCACGAAGTTTTCCAGAGTCGACTGGTCGAGGTCGACAGCGAACGGCTGCGACCGGTTGACGACGCCGAGGGTGTTGACACCGTCGACGCGCTTGACCGCCACGTACGAGAAGCCGCGGTTGTATGCCGCCAGGCCCGCGACGTCGCCGTTCTTCATCCCGGAGATGTCCATCCGGGTCTGCACCGACTGCCGTGGCCCGAACGTCCGCTGCGAGAGCGTGTTGCGGGCCTCCTCGAACCAGGCCAACTCGGCCCGGTTGGACAGCTTCGTGTAGACGTACTGGCCGGTGACCACAGTGCCGGCCGTCAACCGCAGCCAGCCGTCCCGGTCGGTGAGCGACCAGTACCGGTTGTCCGGCGCGTGGTTCCATTCCCATGCCAGGTCCAGCCGCGACCCGTTGGGGGCGATCTCCGCCGGGTCGAGCGGCGCCGGGACCGTCCACTGCTCGTCCTGGTATGCCTTGTGTGGCGCGTCGTTGGCGAAGTCGTCCGAGGCGACGATGCTCTTCTGCCGCTCGAAGACCTCCTCGGCGGGGCTGAGCCGGATCGGCTTGTCGAACACGCCGTTGACCGGCACGACCCCGCCTGCGCCGAAGGTCGGCCACCCGTCCTGCCAGGTGGCGGGAATGAGGGCCGGGATCCGCCCGATCGGGAACGTGTCGCGGAAGAACATGCCGTGCCAGTCGGTGCCGCCACCGGCCCGGCTGATCGGCACCAGGCTGCCCTGGGCGAAGCCGTTGGAGTTGAGCACGCCGCGCGCCTCGTAGGTGTTCACCCCGCCGGCCGAGGTGTAGCGGCCGAGCAGGTCCTTCGACCGGAACATCACGACCTGGCGGCCCTGCCCGGACGGCCAGGTGATGATGACGGCGTAGTACCAGCCGTCGATGTGGTAGAACTGCGCGCCCTCGAACAGGCCACCGATGAACGGCTGCCCGGCGTAGTCGCCCGCCGTGAAGATGTTCGGATAGTCCTGTGCGATGGCCGTCAGGTCGGCGTTGAGGCGTACGGCGCTGGTGCCGCCGGAGCCGTAGAAGATGTACGGCGTGCCGTCGACGTCGAAGAAGAGCGACGGGTCGTGCAGGCCACGGCCGAGGGCGGTGCGCTGCCATGCGCCGTTCTCGATGTCGTCGGTGCGGTAGAGGTACGCCCCGTTGAGGTTGTTGGTGTTGAAGGCGACGTAGAACATGCCGTCGTGGTAGCGCAGTGACGACGCCCACTGGCCCTGCCCGTACGAGTTCTGACCGTTGCGCAGCGAGAACGAGTCGCCGATGCTCGCCCGGTCGAAGACGTAGTTGACGATCTCCCAGTTGACCAGGTCGTACGACTTCATGATCGGCGCACCCGGGCTCAGGTGCATCGTGGTGCTGATCATGTAGTAGAGGTCGCGGCCCTCGTCGTTCTCGGCGGCGGGCACCCGCTCGACGCTGATGTCCGGCACGTCGGCGTTGAGCAGGGGCACCGAGTAGGTGCCGGCGCCGGTGTCGGTCGAGGTGTACGACGAGCGGGGCGTCCACGTCTCGGCGGCGTGGGCGGCGGCGGGTGTGCTCACCAGGCTCGCACCCACGAGGACGGCGACCGACGCGAGCGTGCGGAAGCGGCGGGGAACTCGCGGGCGGATCGACACGGCCAATGTGGACTCCAGACGCGAGAGCGGCGTGAAGCCATCGTGTTATCGCTAACAATGCCTGTCAAGAGCATCAATGAAACCTGCCCGAAGTGTCCGCGTAACCTCAGGCCGGTCAGGACGCACCACGCAGACCCGGGCCGGGGCGAGACCGCCCCAGCCCGGATCCGATGCTGTCCGTCGTTACGTCAGCTACGCACCTGCCAGCGCTGGTTCGCGCCGCCGCTGCACGCCCAGAGGATCAACTTCGTGCCGTTCGCCGTCGCGGCGCCGTTCGCGTCGAGGCAGAGACCCGACTGCACGCCGGTGATGGTGCCGTTGGAGTTGATGTTCCACTGCTGGTTGACACCACCGTTGCAGTCCCAGATCACGACCTTCGTGCCGTTGACGGTGCCCTGGCCGGAGGCGTCCAGGCACTTGGTGCCGTAGATCATGAGCTGCCGGCTCGCGGTGTGGGTCCACCGCTGGTTGGTGGCGTTGCTGATGCAGTCCCAGATCTGGGCCTGCGTGCCGTTGGTCGTGCTGGAGTTGCCGATCTCGGCGCAGCGATTCGACTGCACGCCCACCAGCTGCACGTTCGTCGGATTGGTGGTGCCACCGCTCTGCACGCCGGCCGTGTTGATCACGGCCTGCGCGCCCGACGGCCAGTTGCCGTTGCTGACAGTGACGTTGCCGTTGACGACGTTGCCGCGGTCACCGTTCGTCACGTTCGTGCCGCTGCTTGTCGACCAGTTGTTGGTGACAGTGAAGTTGCCCATGTTCTCGGCGTAGTAGTAGTTGGCGGTCGCCCAGGTGCCGGTGGAGGAGAACACGTTGTTACGGGCGGTGTAGTAGCGCGAGCCCTCGTCGAAGTAGAGCCCGAACCAGCCGTTGGTCCGCAGGCAGTAGTTCTCGGCGATCAACCCGCCCGGGTTCGCCGACAGCGAGTAGATGCACCCGCCGTCGGTCATCTGCTGCATGACGTCGTGCACGTAGTTGCCGATGACCTGGTTGTTGGCCGCGGTGGTCGCGGTCGAGTACCGCGGCTGGTAGTTGTACAGGCCACGGTTGGCGTAGTGCTGGCTGCCGCCGGCGTCGTTGGCGCCCCAGCCGTAGCCGATCGACATGCCCGTGTACGGCATGTTGTAGACCTCGTTGTGCGAGACCAGCGAGGTGTTCACGTAGGTCGTCAGGATCGAGACCACGCCCCGGTACTCCAGGCCGAGATCGTGCACCTTGTTGTTGCTGATGGTGACGTTGCGGTTGACCATCCGCTGGTCAGTCGGGTGGTGGGCGTCGGCCCGCACGCCGCCGACCACGACGCCACCGGCGGAGTTGCGGGCGATCTCGGAGCGGGTGACGGTGATGTTGTTGACGCCCAGGCCGACGCCGCTGGCGTGGGCGTTGGCGTCGTTGCCGATGCCGATCGCCGTCTGCCCCAGGTTGACGAACTGGGAGTCGCTGAAGCTGATGGTGTTGGCGGCGGAGACCTGCACCGCGGCCGGCATCTGCGCCCAGCTCGGGCGGGTGGCCTCGAACAGCGAGCAGCCCTCCTGGCAGGAGGTCAGCGCGTCGGACGGACGGGCCCAGGTGCCGACGATGTGCGCGCCGGTCTGCTGGTCGGCGAAGCCGTTGTTGCTGCTCGGGCCGAGCCAGCTGGTGCCGGTGAAGGTGATGCCGCTGAACGAGATGTGGTGCGCCGGCGCGTCGTAGGTGCCACCGACGTTCACCAGGGACTGCAACTGCGGCAGCTCCACGCTGACCGAGCTCATGTTCTGCCCGGCGAGCGGGATGTAGTTGAGCTGGCCGCTGCTGGGGTTGAGATACCACTCCCCCGCCGAGTCCAGGAACTCGTACGCGTTGGCCAGGTAGAACGGGCCGGCGCGGTGCGGACGGGACAGCGTGTCGAAGCCGAAGGTGTTGTTGTTCCATGCCGGCTGCTGCATCGTCAGGAAGTTGCCGCTGATGCTCTGCACCGGCGAGTACCGGTCGGTGAACGAGCCGACGCTCTCCACCTCGACCCGGTTCTGGTTGCCGAGATTGTTGAGGTAGTTGAGCGCGCTGTTGGAGAACCGCATGCCGGACGTGGTGAAGGTGAAGTCCGCGCGGTTCACGGCGGTGCGTGCCCGCGTGGCGACGGCCCCGTTGACGTAGAGCTGACGGGAGTCGAGCCCGGCGGGAACGCTGGCCCGCCAGATGTTCTTCCCGGCGTCGACCTGCGTCCAGCCGGTGACCGCCCGGGCGCCGGTGATCGTCGGACGGGCGCCGGCGGCCGCCCGCCAGATCACCTGGTAGCCGTTGTTGCCGGAGTCGGCAGCGGTCAGCCGCAGCGGCGACGACAGCCGGTACGCGCCGTCGGCCAACTCCACGACGATGTCACCGGACATGGTGCTGTTGGCTGCCCGCACCGCGGTCTGTGCGGCGGACAGCGAGCAGGGTTCGCTGGCCGAGCAACTGGTGCCGGTGCCGGAGGGCGACGCGTAGAGGGTGGTGGTGGCCGCGAGCGCGGGGGACGCCGACGCGGCCACCGCGACCACAGCGGTCAACGCTGACGCGGCGACGCCGGCCAACATTCGCCGCAGCGGCGGAATGGGGGAGATGGACACGGGACGGTGCTCCTGACATGAGAGGGGCGGAGGGGGCTTGGTGCGTGGTGGTCAGCTGAGAATCTTCCGGAGATAGCGCAGGCCGTCAGTGGCGAGACGGTCCTGTGAGGGTGCCAACGGGCGCCAGATCGCCGCGGCGACCGCGATAGCCTCGTTCTCCCCCGTGAACGACTCGATGCAGATCGCACCCTGGTAACCGGTGTCCCGCAGGACGGTGAAGAAGCGGGGCCAGTCGAAGTGGTCCGCACCGGGTGCGCCCCGGTTGCTGCCGCTGACCTGCACGTGCTTGATGTGCGGGGCAGCGACGGCGAGAGCCGCGTAGGGGTCGGCCTCCTCGATGTTCATGTGATAGGTGTCGATCATGATGCCGACGTTCGGCGGCAGCCCGTCGATCAACTCGACCGTCTGCTCGATCGTGTTGACGACGCTCGTCTCGTAGCGGTTCAACGCCTCGACACCGATGCTCACGCCCAACTCGCCGGCGTGCTCGGCAACCGGCGCCAGGGCCCGCCGGAAGTCCGCGTAGCAGGCCGCGCGAGCCGCCGGTGACATCCGCCAGGTGCGGCCGACCGAGGCGTACACCGGGCCGCCGACGCATCCAGCGCCGACGGCCGCCGCGCTCGCCACGCAGCCCTTGAGGTACGCCACCGTCGACTCGACCACCGCTGGCGCCGCGTCGACCAGCTCCCGCCCCGGCGAGAGGGCCGCGCAGACGCCGGCGGCGACGAGGCCGTGCTCGGCCAGCAGGTCCCGGGTGCGGACCGGGTCCCAGTCGCCGGGCTGCTCGATCGGCAACTCGACCGCGTCGAAGCCGAACGAGGCGATCCGCGGGATCAGCTCGGCCAGGGCCTCGTCGTCGACCGGCGAGGCCCACACCCAGGGGTTGACGCCGATGGCGTACATCAGGCCCTACTTCCAGCGCTGGGGATAACCGGGCAGGTCGGTGCAGCCGCACATCGCGTAGTGCAGCGGCGGCATGCCCGCGTCGAGATACGTGTCCAGGTTGTCCTGGGTGACTGTCGGCTGCGGCAGCTTCCACGGGTTCGACACCTGCTCGCCGTCGAGGATCCGCAGCGCCGCGATGATCGGCGTACGCCACTGGTAGGTCGGGTACGTCGGGGCGATCGCGGTGAGCTTCTTGTCCTTCCAGATCTTCAGGAAGTCGAGCTGGTCCTCGCCGTTCATCGGCGGAACGGGCTTGCCCGCGTCCTGGAACGCCTCGACCGCCGCGACGGCCACCGCTCCGGCGTCCATCCAGACACCGTCGATCGTGCCGTACCGCTGGATGTAGTCGTCGACGATCTTCTTGGTCTTGGCCGGGTCACCGTCGGTGAACTCGACCCCGACGACGTCGACCTTCGCCTTGTCGAACGCCACCTTCGCCGCCGACCAGCGGGTCTCCAGGACGTCGACACCGGGCAGGATCCGCAGGGCGAGGACCTTGCCGCCCGGTTTCATCTTCTGGCTGACGAACTCGGCGCCGACGTGGCCGAACCCGTAGCCGCCGATGGGGTTGATGAACGTCACCGGGCACTTCGTGTTGACACCCCTGTCGAAGACGACCACCGGCAGACCCGCCTGGCACGCCGCCTCGACGGCCGGGGTCAGCGTGGCGGTGGTGTTCGGCGAGACGATGAGCGCGGAGCAGCCCTTGCCGAGCAGGTCGTTGATGTCCGCGATCTGCTTCTGGTCCTTGCCCTCGGCGTCGACGTGCACGAACTCCTTGATGCGGCTCTTCTGCGCCTCCACCTCGGCCTGCATGGTCTTGAACCCGACCTGCCGCCACGGGTTGTTCAACGCCGCGTTCGAGAAGCAGATCTTGTGCGGACCCTTCTTCTTGAACTTGGCGGTGTCCACCAGCTTCGGGTTGAGCACCTGCTCCCACGGCTTGTCGGCCGGGCCCGTCGCTGTCGCGCTGAGCAGTGCCAGCTCGGCGTCGTAGTCGGCCTGCACGAAGAACTTCGACTGCTCGCCGGTGCCCGATCCGGCGGCGGTGGAGGCACCGCCCGACGGACCCGCGGCCGGCTCGTCGGTGGCACAGGCGGTGAGGGACAGCAATGTGACAGCGGCCAAGGCCGCCATGGAACGTCGCACTATGGATTCCCCTTTATCTCGACGAAGAACGCGTTGCCGAGACCGCCACGGCGAGCAGGATGATCCCGCCCTGGACGGTCGACCTGAGGGCGCCGGAGACGCCGTAGAAATTCATGAGGGCGAACAGCAGCTCGAGGGTCAGCGCGCCAAGCATCGCGCCGACGACCGAGCCGCGGCCCCCGCCCAGCGCGACGCCACCGAGCACGACCGCGGTGATCGCACCGAACTCCAGCCCCGCGCCGGCCTGGAACGACACTCCGCTGTAGCCGCCCAGCAGGATCGCCGCGACCGCCGCCGCCAGACCGCTGAGGATGAAGGCGATCGTCCGGGTACGCCAGACGCGTACGCCGCTCAACTCGGCGGTGCGCGGATTGTCGCCGACGGCGACGAGCGTCCGGCCGAAGTCGGAGCGCATCAGCAGCACGGCCACCACCGCCAGGGCCACAAGGACGAGCAGCGCGAACGGCACACGACCGAGCACCGGCACGTCCTCGAAGGCCCGCCGACCGAACCGCCGGAACTCCTCGGACAGCCCACCCTTCGGAGCGCCGTCGGACCACAGGTAGACCGCACCGACCAGGATCAGGAACATGCCGAGGGTCGTGATGAACGACGGCACCCGCAGCCGGGTGGTGATCACGCCGTTGACCAACCCGACGAGTGCGCCGAAGGCGAGCAGGAGCAGCACCACGGGCCAGGTACGCGTCGGATCGCTGTCGATGAGCCGGGCGGCCACGACCACCTGCGCGGTGACCAGGGAGCCGACCGAGAGATCGAACTCGCCGGAGACGATCACGAAGTACTGACCGGCGGCGAGCAGGATGATCGGCGCCGAACGCCCGAGGAACGACATCAGCGACGGAGGAGCGAGGAAGTCGGGCTGTCGAATGCCGACGAGCACCACGAGCACCGCGAGGATCGCGAGAATCGGCAGGAGGCCACCCGGGCGCACCCGCGGGAGACGCAGCGGCAGCGTACGACGCTGAACGGTCTGCATGGCTAGGCAGCCGCCTTTCGCATGGCCCTGCGGGCGTAGACGGCGACCGCGGCGATGATGATGGCGCCCCGGATCACCTGTTTGAAGAACGCGTCGACCTCGAGCTGGTTGAAGATCGCGTCGATGCTGGCGAGCAGCAGCACTCCCCCGACAGTGCCGATGACGCCGCCGCGCCCACCGGCGAGAGCGGTGCCACCGATCACCACTGCGGCGATCGACTCCAGGTCGTAGAGGCCCTCGGTGCCCACCCGGGGCGCGCCCGAGCCGAGCCGACTGGCGAGGTAGATGCCCGCGAGCCCGGCACACATCGAGCACAGCACGTGGGCGGTGACGAGGACCCGGTCGTTGCGGACCCCGGAGAGCCGGGCGACCTCCGGGTCACCGCCGACGGCGACCAGGTGGTGACCGAAGCGGGTCTTCGACAGCGCGAACCAGGCCGCCGCGGTCACGGCCACCAGCAGCAGGAACGACACCGGCAGCGGGCCGATGCGCTGGTAGCCGAGCGCCTGCACGAGCGACGGCGCGGTGGTGCCGGCCGGCCCGTCGTAGCCGTTGTCGAGGTAGCCCTTGAGCAGTAGCCCGACGCCGAGGGTCGCGATGAACGCGTTGACCCGGAGTTTGGTCACGAGAAGCCCGTTGAGCAGCCCGACGCCGGCACTGACGACGAGCACCAGGCCGATCGCCGGCAGCACCGCGCCGTCACTGCCGTTCATCGTCTCGGCGGCGACGAGGGTGCTGAGGCTGATCACGTACGCCACCGAGAGGTCCAGCGACCCACCCAGGATGACAAGGGTCTGGCCGACGGCGACGAGCCCGAGGCCGGCCGCCACGTGCAGCAGACTCACCGTCGTGGACTGGTTGAAGAGCTGGCCACCGTCGACGAGGACGACCAGCCAACCGATCGCGAGGGTGAGGGTCAGGGCCACGAACACGCCCGGTACGGGGCGGCGGGCCGGCAGAAGCGACAGCGCGCTCATCGGGCCATCTCCGGCACGGCGCCGACCGCCAGGGTGACGACCTCTTCCTCGCTCGCGCCGGCGGGCAGCTCGCCCGCGACACGGCCGTCCCGCATGACGACGATGCGGTCACTCATGCCCAGCAGCTCCGGCAGATCAGACGAGATCATCAGCACGGCCGCGCCGTCGCGGGCAAGGCGGCGGACGAGGTCGTGGATCGCCGACTTCGCACCCACGTCGATGCCGCGGGTCGGCTCGTCGAAGAGCAGGATCCGCGGGTTGAGCGCGAGCCAGCGGGCCAGCACGACCTTCTGCTGGTTGCCGCCGGACAGGAAGCGGATCTCCTGGTCGTCGCCCGCGCCACGGACCTCCACGGCGGTGAGCAGCTCGCGCACCCGAACGGTCCGGGACGCACGACCGGAGCGGGCCGCGAAGACGGCCCGACTGGCGAGCAGCGCGTTGTCGAGCACCGACTGCCGGGGCACGATCCCCTCGCCCTTGCGGTCCTCGGTGACGTAGGCGATGCCGGCCCGCATCGCGGTGCGGGGTGAGCGCAGTCGGACCGGCCGGTCGTCGAGCGTGACGTCCCCTGTCGTGAACGGCGACACCCCGAAGATCGCCCGGGCCAGCGCGGACCGCCCGGAGCCCTGGAGGCCGCCGATGCCGAGCACCTCGCCGGCGCGCAACTGGAGGTTGATGTCACGCAGCTTCCGGTTTCCCACGTCGCGAAGGTTGAGCCGCACCGGGCCCCGGTCCTCGGGGGCGGCCCGGTCCGGGTAGTAGCTGGACAGCTCCCGGCCGACCATGTGCCGCACCAACTCGTCGGCGGTGGTGTTCGCGGTGTCCACCGTGGTGACCCGGCGGCCGTCCTTGAGCACTGTGATCCGACTCGACAGGTCGAACACCTCGGCGAGCCGGTGCGAGACGTACAGCAGGCCGATGCCGCGTTCCTGGAGTCGACGCACCAACCCGTAGAGCAGCTCGACCTCGTGGTCGGCCAGCGCCGCGGTCGGCTCGTCCATGATGAGCAGCCGGGCGTCCAGGGCGAGCGCCTTGGCGATCTCGACGACCTGCTGCTGCGCGACGCCGAGCTGCCCCACCCGGGCGTCGGCCGGCAACGTGGTCTCCCCGATCGAGGCGAGCAACCGCGTGGTGTTGTCGAGCATCGCCCGCCGGTCGACCAGACCCCGCCGGACCGGCTCGTGCCCCAGGTAGACGTTCTCCGCGACGGTGCGCTCCGGCAGCAGGTTGAACTCCTGGTGGATGATGCCGACCCCGACCCGCTGGGCGTCGCGCGGGCCGCGGAACGTGCGCGGTTCACCGGCGAACTCGACGGTGCCCTCGTCCGGGGCGTACCCGCCCGAGACGATCTTCATGAGAGTGGACTTTCCGGCGCCGTTCTCCCCGACGACGGCGTGCACCTCGCCCGGCGCGACATCGAGGTCGACACCGTCGAGGACGCGCACCCCGAGGAAGGACTTACCGATGCCCCGGAGGGTGAGCAGCGGCGCCGGCAGTGGGTCTGACATCCCGAAAGCCCTCACAGATAGTAGTCATCGACAAGGTCAGCAGGTCGGACCCGACCCGTTCGTGGCACGGAAAACGAACTTTCGCCGCTGCTCGCGGGGACTTACGTTTTTATGTTGCGAACATTCCCTTGACATCGACGAAACATCACACGTATGAAGATAGATGTTTGGATGCGGGTCCGCAATCCTCGTCCGGGGCCGATTGCCGGGCCGCTACGCCATCGGCAGCGTCGCCGTGCGCGAGGAATTCGAACATGGCCGTCGTCACCAGGGCAAGACGCCGGACGCCCCGCCATTCATTGACACAGATCTATCACTAGCCCATCCTGGCCTCGTGGACCACGGGACGAGCACCACAGCCGCGATCACGCTGTGTGATGTCCTGCGGGTCTGACTGCCGTTTCGGCGAACGGCACGAGGACAGACCAGCGCACTCGTGCCCCACCCACGCGTCCAGGCACAACCTGACGGGTGGTGGGCGCGTGGTCGCACCCGGAGTTGCCCGCAAAACCTAGGAGACGGCATGCGTCGCAATACAATGATCATCGCGGTGATCGCCGGCCTGTTACTGGCTCTCGGACTCGCCCCACCGGCGTCGGCCGCCCCGGCCTTCCGCGCCCTGTTGTTCACCAAGACCACCGGTTACCGGCACGACTCGATCCCCGCCGGGATCTCCATGATCCAGCAGCAGGCCAGCGCCAACAACTTCGAGGTGGTGGCGACCGAGGACTCGAGCGTCTTCACCGCCAGCAACCTGGCGACCTTCGACGTCATCATCATGCTCCAGACCTCCGGCATGGTCTGGACCTCGGCGGCCCAACGCCAGGCGGTGGAGGGCTACCTCGCCAGCGGCAAGGGCATCGTGGCCATCCACAACGCCACCGACATGGGCATCGAGAGCGAATACCCGTGGTGGGACAACACCATCAACGGCGGCGCCCACATGCCCGAGCACTCCCCCGGTGTGCTGCCCGGCACCGCCATCGTCGCCGACAAGCAGCACCCGTCGACGGCCGGCCTGCCGGACAAGTGGAACCGCAGCGAGGAGTGGTACAACTTCGACTCCAACCCGCGCGGCAAGGTGCACGTGCTGGTGACCGCCGACGAGCGCACCTACAACCCGGGCTCCCGGGCGATGGGCCCGGACCACCCGATCTCCTGGTGCCGTAACACCGCCGGTGGGCGGGTGTGGGCCACCGCGATGGGCCACGCGATCGCCTCCTACAGCGAGGCGAACTTCCAGAACCACGTCCTCGGCGGCATCAAGTGGGCCGCCGGCAACCTTCCCGGCGACTGTGGCGGCACCGTCTGGGGCAACTTCGAGAAGCGCACCCTTGACGACAACACCGTCGACCCGATGGCGCTGGCGGTGGCCCCGGACGGACGGGTGTTCTACGCCCAGCGCGGCGGGCAGCTGAAGATCTTCAAGCCCTCCACCAACAGCACGGTGACCGCCGGGACGCTGAGCGTCTACACCGGCGGCGAGGACGGCCTCACCGGCATGGCGTTGGACCCCAACTTCGCCACCAACGGATACGTGTACCTCTACCACTCGCCGGCGAGCAGCTCGACCGACGTCAACCGCGTCTCCCGCTACACGGTCACCGGTGACACGCTGAACATGTCCAGCGGCGTGACGATCATCGACATCCCCGCGTACCGGGACCGGACGTTCCCGGAGCCCGGTCACACCGGCGGCTACATCGAGTTCGGCCCGGACGGCAACCTCTTCATCGGCACCGGTGACGACACGCCGCCGAACCTCGACCCCAACTGGCAGGGCTACGCCCCGCTGGACTGGCGCTCGGGCAAGTCCAACCTGGACGCCGCCCGCAGCGCGGGCAACACCAACGACCTGCGCGGCAAGCTGCTGCGCATCCGCCCCGGAGCCAGCGGCGGCTACACCGTCCCGACCGGCAACCTCTACCCCCAGGGCACGGCGCAGACCAAGCCGGAAATCTACGCCATGGGCTTCCGCAACCCGTTCCGCTTCTCGATCGACCCCGCCAACGGCTGGGTCTACCTGGCGGACTACGGCCCGGACCGCAACCCGCCCACCACCAACCGTGGCCCCGAGGGCCTCGTCGAGCTCAACGTGATCAAGACGCCCGGCAACTACGGCTGGCCGTTCTGCCACGGCAACAACCAGCCCTACGCGCCGTACAACCCGGACACCGGCGTGGTCGGCTCGAAGTTCAACTGCTCGGCACCTGTCAACAACTCGCCGAACAACACCGGTCTGGTCAACCTGAAGCCGGTCGTCATGCCCAACATCTGGTATGGCTACCCCGCCTCGACGACCTTCCCGGAGCTCGGCTCCGGCGGCTCGGCCCCGATGGGCGGCCCGGTCTACCGGTACGACGCGTCGAACCCGTCCCAGACGAAGTTCCCCGCCTACTACGACGGCGTGCACTTCTTCTACGAGTGGGCGCGCAACTACGTCAAGGAGGTGCACTTCGACTCCTCCTCGGCGGTGACCCGCACCAACCCGTTCCTGCCCGGCGGCAACTTCAACAAGCCGATGGACATGGAGTTCGGCAAGGACGGCTCGCTCTACCTGCTGGAGTGGGGCACCAACTTCGGCGGCGGCAACAGCGACTCCGGGCTCTACCGGATCGACTACATCCAGGGCGGCCGGTCCCCGATCGTCAAGGCCACCGGCACCCCCACCAGCGGCTCCTCGCCGCTGACCGTCCAGTTCAGCAGCGCGGGCACGTCCGACCCGGACGGCAACACGCTGAGCTACCTGTGGACGTTCGGCGACGGCACCACCTCGACGGCGGCCAACCCGTCGAAGACGTACACCGCCAACGGCAACTACACGGCCCAGTTGAAGGTCACCGACAGCACCGGTAAGACCGGCTTCGCCAACGTCCCGATCACCGTCGGCAACAGTGCCCCGGTGGTCACCATCACCACACCGGGCAACGGCGGCATGCTGACCTTCGGTGACAAGGTGTCGTACCAGATCACCGTCACCGATCCGGACGGCGGCACTGTCGACTGCTCGAAGGTGTTCCTCAACCCGGCGCTGGGTCACGACGACCACGCGCACGAGACCACCGAGTACCCGGGCTGCTCGGGCACCATCTCCACCGACCTGCTCGGTGGGCACCCCGACGGCGCCAACCTGTTCTACGTGCTGAACGCCCGGTACACCGACAACGGCGGCTCGGGGGGCGGGTCCCCGCTCACCGGCACCGCCCAGGCGATCCTGCAACCGAAGCACAAGCAGTCGGAGTACTTCAGCAGCCAGTCCGGCATCCGGGTGGTCGACCAGGCGGCGGCGGAGAGCACCAAGCGCATCGGTGACATCTCCACCAACGACTGGATCGCGTTCAGCCCGATGAACCTGTCGGGCATCTCGACGGTCAGCTACCGGGTCTCGTCGCCCTCCGGTGGCGGTTCGATCGAGCTGCGCGCCGGCTCGCCGACCGGCACCCTGCTGGCCACCACCACGGTGCCCAGTACGGGCGGCTGGGACAACTACCAGTCCACGACCCCGGTGAGCGTCGCCGCCGCCAGCGGGACACAGACGCTCTACATGGTGTTCAAGAACAGCAACAACTCGTTCGATCTGGACTCGCACACCTTCGGCGGGAACGGCGTCGGGACTCCCGGCACCGGCACCGGCGGTGGCCTGGCGGGCAAGACCTACACGGTCACGGCGCAGCACAGCAACAAGCTGATGGACGTCAGCGGTGTCTCCACCGCCGACGGCGCCCAGATCACCCAGTGGTCGTCCACCGGCGCCAACAACCAGAGGTGGCAGGCCGTCGACGCCGGTAACGGCGCGCTCTACCTCAAGGCGGTGCACAGCGGCAAGTGCGTCGAGGTGGTCGGCAGTTCGACCGCGGCGGGTGCCTTCCTCCAGCAGGCCACCTGCAACAACGGCAACCAGCAGAAGTTCACCGCCACCGCGACCGGCACCTCCGGCGTGTACACGGTGAAGAGCGTGCTGAGCGGCCTCTGCGTCGACGTCAACGGCGCGGCCACCACCGACGGCGCCCGGCTGTTGCAGTGGACCTGCCACAGCGCGGCCAACCAGCAGTGGCGGTTCACCGCAGTCTGACCTGCGGTCGTCGCGGTAACAGATGACGTCCCGGTCGGGACCGGTGTCCGAGAATCGGAGCCGGTCCCGGCCGGGACGTCGTTGTCAGCTCAGCTGGACCGGGAGCCCGGGCCGGGCAGCGCGGCGAGCAGCCCGGCCGCGGCCAGGGCGGCCCACAGCTCCTCGGGTACGACGGCCTCGGACCGTCGGACCGTCTCGACCATCTGTGCCTCGGTGCGGACGCCGACCACCGTCGACACCACGGCCGGGTGCCTGCGGACGAAGGCGAGTGCCGCCTGCGGCAGGGTCACCCCGTACGTCTCGCAGACCGCCGCGATCCGCCGCGCCCGCTCGATCAGCTCCGGCGGGGCCTGCTGGTAGTTGTAGACGGCATCGGCCGGCGGCTGGTCCCGCGACAGCAGCCCCGAGTTGTAGACGCCAGCGATGACGATGCCCACCCCCCGGTTGTCGGCGGCGGGCAGCAGGTCGTCGGCGGCGCCCTGCTCCAGCAGGGTGTACCGCCCGGCGCACATCATGACGTCGACGTCGGTCTCCCGCACGAACCGCGTCAGCATCGCCGACTGGTTCATGCCGGCGCCGATGGCACCCACCACGCCCTGGTCACGCAGGTCGACCAGGGCGGGCACGGCCTCGTGTGCGGCCTGCTCCCAGTGGTCGTCCGGGTCGTGCAGGTAGACGATGTCGATCCGGTCCAGTCCGGTGCGGTCAAGGCTGGCCTCGATCGAGCGAAGGACACCGTCGCGGCTGAAGTCCCACACCCGCCGATGGCTGGCGGGAACGTCGAACCCGTCGGAGTCGCGCTGGTGCGCGTTCTCGGGTGACGGCACCAGGATCCGCCCGACCTTGGTCGACACCACGTACTCGTCGCGTGGCCGTTGGCGCAGCGCGGCGCCGAGGCGGCGCTCGGACAGCCCGAGGCCGTAGTGCGGCGCGGTGTCGTAGTAGCGGACGCCCGCCTCCCACGCCGCGTCGACCGCCGAGGCGAACTCCTCGTCCGAGGTCCCCCGGTACAGGTTGCCGCCCTGAGCCGCGCCGAAGCCCAACTCGGTGAGGCGCAGCTCCGGGCGACGCGGTAGCGCTCGGGCCGTCATGACGCCTCCTGCCCGGGTACGCGGCGGACGAGCCGGCCCGGATGGCCGCCGACGACGCCCACCGGGAGCAGCGGCCCGCCCGTCATCGGCCCATCCATCCGCCGTCGACGGGCAGCACGACCCCGTTGACGTAGTCCGATGCCGACGACGCCAGGAACACCGTGGCGCCGCCGAGGTCGTCGGCACGACCCCACCGGCCGGCCGGAATTCGGGCGAGGATCGCCTCGTTGCGGTCGGGGTCGTCGCGCAGCGCCTGGGTGTTGTCGGTGGCGATGTAGCCGGGGGCGATGGCGTTGACGTTCACCCCGCGGGCCGCCCACTCGTTCGCCAGAGCCTTGGTGAGCCCGGCGACGCCCGATTTCGACGCGGCGTAGCCGGGAACGGTGATGCCGCCCTGGAAGCTCAGCAGCGAGGCAGTGAAAATGATCTTCCCTCGGCCACGCTCGACCATCGTCCGGCCGATCTCCCGGCTCAGGATGAACTGACTGCTCAGGTTCACCTCGATCACGTGGTCCCACATCTCGTCCGGGTGCTCCGCGGCCGGTGTGCGGGCGATCGTGCCGCCGTTGTTCACCAGGACGTCGATCGGCCCGAGAGCGGTGAGCTCCCCGGCCAACCGGTGGACGGCCGCCCGGTCGCCCAGGTCGGCGCGCAACCCGGTGAACCGGCGGCCGGCGGCTCGCACCCTGCGCTCGACCTCGCTACCGCTCGACTCGAGTTGGGCGGAGACGCCCACGATGTCGGCACCGGCCAGCGCCAGGGCCTCGGCCATGGCGAGGCCGATGCCACGCCGGGCCCCGGTGACGACGGCGACACGTCCGGACAGGTCGAACAGGGCAGTCACTTGTCACCCTCCCGCAGATCGAGCAGTACCTTCATCACGCCGCCACCCTCCAGTGCGGTGAAGGCGGCGGAGGCCGCCTCGACCGGTTCCACCCGGGAGATGAGCTGTTGCGCCGGAATGGCGCCCGAGGCGACCAACTGGATCGCCTCCACCATGTCGTCGCGCTGGTACAACCGAGCGCCGAGGAGTTCCAGCTCGCGCCAGAAGAACCGGTGCAGGTTGACCTCCCGGGGCCGGGGGTGGATCGCCACCATCACCAGTCGCCCGCGGGTGGTGAGAACGTCGACGGCCGTGGTGACGCCGCCGGCGGAGCCGGACACCTCGAAGGCGATGTCGGCGCCCGCGCCGTTGGTGCGTTCGTTGACGAGCGCCACGACGTCTGTCGAGCCCGGGTCGACGACCTCGATCCCGATCCCTTCCGCCACCTCGCGTCGGAACGGGTCCAGCTCGACGAGGAGTACCCGCGCGCCGCGATCCCGCGCGACGACGGCGATGAGCGCCCCCACCGGGCCACCGCCGACCACGACCACCTGGTCGTCGGCTGTCACGTTCGCCCGGCGGACGTCGTGCACGGCGACCGCGACCGGCTCGACGAGCGCCGCGTGGTCCAGCGGCAGATCCTCGGGGAGCGGCAGGACCAGGTCCGCCGGCACTGTCCAGTAGGACTGCATGGCACCCGGCGAGTCGATGCCGAGGAAGTTCATGGCGTGGCAGACGTGGGAGTGCCCACGCTGGCAGGCAGGGCACGTTCCGCAGGGCCGGGTCGGCAGCACGGTGACGGGCTGGCCGATGCTCCAGCCGGTGGTGTCCGGTCCGACCGCCGCGATCCGGCCGGACATCTCGTGCCCGATGATCGCGGAGTCACCGACCCGCGCGTCCATGTCCCCGTGGTAGATGTGCAGGTCGGTGCCGCAGATCCCGGTGTACGCCACCTCGATCCGCACCTGGCCCGGGCCCGGCGGCACCGGGTCACGATCCTCGATTCCGAGGTCTCGCGCCCCCCGGTAGACGACTGCCTTCATCGATCCTCCATCTCGCCGGTCGGCACGTCGGGCGTGGCGACCGGACATGGTCGTGGGGGGGGGGGGGGGGGGGGGGCCCCCCCGCGGGCGACAAATAAGTAGGGGAGGACGGGGACCGGGGCGGGGGCGGCCAC